>JABWBD010000382.1 GCA_013360685.1 Pirellulales bacterium | reverse complement strand
GGACGACAATCTAGCCAAAGCCGCTGCTGTTCTCGAACAGTTGACGAGAGATTTCCCAGACATTCCGGAGTACCGCCACGACCTCTGCGAAACCTACGCCACCGACGCTCCCAGGGGCCGGCGGAGCCGGCCCGAAGATGAACCCGACGCCGAGCAAAGGCTCCGCAAGGCAATGGACCTTTCCAACAGGCTCGTCGCCGAGCATCCCAACGTGGCCGACTACCAGACTTCCCAGGTCCACCTGAACCACAAGCTTGCGCGCGTGCTCCGCGACACGGACCGGCCGTCGGAAACGGAAGAATGTCTGCGAAGGGCGTTGGCCCTTCAAAAGTCGCTGGTAGCGCGATTTCCCGACGTCTCATCCTACCAGACATGGCTGGCAGTCATTCAGGAGTCGCTGGCAAAGCTGTTGCGAGACCGTCGTCAACTGGCCGAAGCCCGCACTCTGCTGGAGAGTTCGGTTGCCCTGCTTGAGCAACAAGTCTCGCGAGAGCCTCGGGACGGCCCCATTCACGGACTGCTCAAGAATCAGCAGGAGGTCCTGGCGGAAGTCGTCGCGCGGATGGATGAGGGCAACGGCTCACGGAGCGCGCCTCGCCGCACCGGAGCTTTGCGGCCCAATGAATAGTCCGACGACTTCGCCCAACAGTCCGACCCAACGGGCGTGCGCGAAGTTCGGGATGACCGTGGCGACCTTCTGGCCCTTGCGGGACTCGACCTTGGGGGCTGCCCCTAATCCGATTCGAGATCCCCGATGTTTCGCCTGGCGGCCGCTGGTGGGACAGTCGGACGCGAACCTCATCGCGTCGCCCGTTACGGCCGCACCCCAATGATCACGGAGGCAGCGTAGCTGTACATGCGGTTGCCCTCGACCGTCGCCTCTGCTCGGACCGTGTGTGGGCTGGTTGAGAAGCGGGTTAGCCCAATGGTCCACGGCGAGGCCGAGAGCGCTCACCCCGGCCAGCGGTCGCTCGATCCCACGCTGGCGGATCGAGACCAGCAGGCGCGCTTCCCGACCGCCGTCCCGCAGGCGATAGCCATCATCCGGGTGGTACAAAAAAGGCCACTTGAAAACTTCCGCCGCATAGATCATGATCGCAGAGAATACTGAACTAATGTATCAAACGCCGCGGCCAATGGAGAACACGCAGTGCGCCGCCAAACCCTTCCCTGCCTGCCACACTCGCATAGCACTACTCCCCCGCACCACAAGCCCGTTGCGCCAGTCCACAAACTCGCGCCCAGGCTCCGCCTGGGCACACACTATCTCGCAGGCTCCGCCTGCTCCAGTCTTCCCTGGCTCGCGCGACCTGTCGCCCGCAGCACATCTCCAGTCGGACTCTTGGAAGTTCAAATGGATTCAAGCGAAACCACCAAGACACCACCACTACCGGGTAGTGAACGTCGGCAAGAAATCCGGAGAATCGCGGACTCGTCCGCCAACACTTCCAACCGATGCAACACTCGACCCAAAAGAGTGGATCCACTTGCGTCAAACGGCCCATTCCCAACCTGCTCGCCACCAATCACTTACGTCGTCGCGTCTTGCCGTAACTCATGCAACACCAACTCAAGGCCGTTGCGTGTGGACCACGATCCTGTAACAATTCCCGTAAATCCCCAAAGCTCCAACTCCTGAGCCGCACCACACTTACAACGACACCTCTCGCCCGAGATTCTGCACCGCCGTCGAAGCTTGTCGCGAAATCCCCGCCACTCCAGTCCAAAACCCAAATCGAAAATCCAAGTTGAACCTATTGGAGAACCGCATGGAATTGCCGAAGTATTCGGTGGGAATCGGCGACCGTTTCGCCCACCAGGGGACGGCCCAGTTGGATGCGATGCTTGCGGCGCGCGAACAGGGCGTCGAGATCGCTCCGGTCTGGAACAAGTCGCACCGCGAGCATACGATCGTCGGCAGCACGCCGGCGGACGTGCGGCGCGAAGCGGATGCTGCGGTCGCCTCGCGAGGCTGGACGGGGCCGTATTTCGTCGATGCCGACCATATCAGCCTGGCCAGCGTCGACTCCTTCCTGGACGCGAGCGATTTCTTCACGCTCGACGTCGCCGACTGGATCGGCCGGCCGGCCCCGGAGGACGACCTGGCCCAATTCACCGGCAGACACCGGTCGCTCGTGGGACGGTTGGAGATCCCGGGCGTGGACGAACCGGTGAACGTGTCGGAGCATACGGTTCTGCAAGCGGGACGCAAGTACCTGTTGGCGGTCCGCGAAGCCGGCCGCATTTTTCGGCACGTCGCGAAAGCGAAGGGGGAGGGCAACTTCGTCACCGAAGTCTCCATGGACGAGACGGACCGCGCGCAGACGCCGGTCGATCTGCTGTTCATCCTGGCGGCGATCGCCGACGAAGGTATTCCGGTCCAGACGATTGCGCCCCGGTTCAGCGGCCGGTTCAACAAGGGGATCGATTACGTCGGCGACAGCGAGCAGTTCGCCCGCGAATTCGAGCAGGATCTTGCCGTCATTCGGTTTGCCGTCGAGCGGTTCGGCCTGCCGCAGAACTTGAAGCTGAGCGTTCACTCCGGCAGCGACAAGTTCACGCTTTATCCTCTCATGCACCGCGCCTTGAAGAGGGCGGATGCGGGGGTCCATCTGAAGACGGCCGGCACGACGTGGCTGGAGGAACTGATCGGCCTGGCGATGGCAGGCGGCGAGGGCCTCCAGATCGCCAAGGAAGTCTACCGGGCGGCGGTTGGGCGCTACGAGGAACTCTGCGGACCGTACGCATCGGTGGTCGACATCGACCGCTCGGCCCTGCCGTCGCCCGAGGCCGTGGACCGCTGGGATGAAGAGACGCTGGCCGCCGCCCTGCGACATGACCCGAAGTGCGCCCGGTATGACCGCAATTTGCGGCAGCTCTTGCACGTGGCTTACAAGGTGGCGGCGGAGATGGGCGGCCGGTTCACGGCCGCACTGGACCGCTATGCCGGGATCATCGGCGAGAACGTAACGGAGAATCTTTACGCGCGCCACATCAGCCCGCTCTTTCTGGAGAAGTAACCGTGGACGCTCGACGCAATGCATTGCTCGGCAACCGGGTGCTGCCGGTCGACATCGTGCTGGCCCCGGCGTGGTGGCATCACCACGAAGGCATCACGTTCGACGAGGATTTCTTCTTTCATCCGGCGAAACGGGTGGAAGTCGAACGGAAGATGGAAGAGGCCCTGTACGAGCGCTGGGGCCGCTTCGGACTGGGCGTCGACCGCGACAAGAGCCTGCCCGTGGTCGGTCCGGTCCATCTTGCCGCGGGTTACCTGATCTCCGAGATGCTGGGCTGCCGCGTGGAATACTCGGACGGCTCGCCGCCGGCGGTTATTCCGGCCAACGCGGAGAGTCTGGAAGTCGCGCCCGACGATGCCTTCCGCAGTCCGGCATTCAAGAGGTTCGAAGGGCTGCTCGATTCGCTCAAGGCGAAATACGGGTATCTGTGCGGCGACGTCAATTTCAGCGGCATTCTCAACCATGCGCTGGACGTTCGCGGGCAGCAGTTCCTGACCGATCTTTACGACGCGCCGGAAGCGGCGGGCGCGTTCTTGCGGGGCATTGCGGAAGTGACGGAGCGCCTGGCCGAGGGAGTTGGAGCGGCGACCGGCACGACGTCGATCAGCGTGAATCGCAACGTCCGCAACATCCCCCGCCCGGTGTTCCTCCACAGCGAGTGCTCGCACGTGATGATCTCCGTGCGGCAATACGAGGCATTCCTGATGCCTTTCGATGCCCAATGGAGCCGAACACACCGCCCGTTCGGCATTCACTATTGCGGCGAGGATCCGCACCGGTATGCGGAAGCATTCGCCAGGTTGCCGCATCTTGATTTTCTCGACGTGGGCTGGGGAGGGGACGTTGCGAAGCTCCGCGAGCATCTTCCCGACACGTTCTTGAACGTCCGGTACAGCCCCGTGGAAATCATCAGGCAAAGCCCCGACGAAATCCGCGGTACGGTGCGCCGCCTGGTGGAGGCCTCGGGCAATCCCTGGCTTACCGGCGTCTGCTCGATCAACATGGACGAAAAGGTAACCGACGAGCAGATCTCGGCGATCTTTGAGGAGGTCGAGTGTCTGCGCGAGGAGTACGGAGGGAAGGCGGAAGGCGGAAGGGGGAAGGCGGAAGAGATTAGGAAATAGCACCCGGAGCTTGCGAGAGCGTCTGCCGGGCAACCGCCAGGTATTGACGCTCGCGAGGTACCACGCTGCATTGTCATGCGGCAAGGCGATTTGCGGATAAGGGGGCGAGCGTTTATCATGGAGTGGTTCGGGGTACGCATTTGGTTCTCTTGGGGGGTGTTGGGGCATGGGGGTGCCGAACGTCGTTATTGTTGGAAGGCCGAACGTCGGCAAGTCGAGTCTGTTTAATTGGCTCGCCGGCCGCCGGTTGGCCATCGTCGATCCGACGGCAGGGGTCACTCGCGACCGCGTCAGCCACCTCATCGAGGTCGAAGACCGGTTCGTGGAACTTGTGGACACCGGCGGCATCGGCATCCAAGACACCGACGATCTGACCGAACACATCGAAGAGCAGATCCAGCTCGCGATCGACTCCGCGGCCGTGATTCTTTTCGTCGTCGACACGCGCACCGGCCCGGTCGTACTGGACAAGCAGGTCGCCAAGCGGCTTCGCTCGGCGACGGCGCCGATCCTCTGCGTGGCCAACAAGACCGACACGAACGAACTGATCTCCAACGCCGACGAATTTCACCGCTTCGGGTTTCCCGTCTTGCCGGTCAGCGCCGAGCAGAAACGGGGCCGCGAGGACCTGCTCGACGCCATCCACCGGCAACTTCCCCCGTCGCCCGGAGACGAGGAGATTTCCGAACCGGAGATGAAGGTTGCCATCGTGGGACGGCGGAACACGGGCAAGAGCACGTTCGTCAACACGCTGGCCAAGGCGGAGCGGATGATCGTCAGCGAAGTCCCCGGCACGACCCGCGACAGCGTTGACGTCCGCTTCGAACTCGACGGCAAGAGCTTTCTGGCCATCGACACGCCCGGCATGCGGCGCCGGCAGTCGGTTGCCTCCAATGTCGATTTCTACGGCGTCCACCGGGCCGAACGGAGCATCCGGCGGGCCGACGTCGTTTTCCTCTTCTTCGACGCCACCGAAACCATCAGCAAGGTCGACAAGCAACTGGCCGACTACATCGCCCAGCAGTTCAAACCGTGTGTGTTCGTCGTCAACAAGTGGGACCTGCAGGCCGACCAGATGCCGACGCAGCAATGGGCCGATTACTTGCGAGACACGTTCCGCACCATGGGCCACGTGCCGATCGCCTTCATCACCGGCAAGACAGGCAAGAACGTCAAAGCGCTTCTGAACCACGCGCAGCACATCTTCAAGCAGGCCCGCACACGGGTTCCCACCGCGCAACTGAACAAGGTGGTCCGCGCCGCGCTGGAGCACAACCCGCCGCCTTTGCACCAGAACCGCCGTCCGAAGATCTACTACGCCACCCAGGCCGCCACGGAGCCGCCGACGATCGTGCTCTTCTCGAACGACCCGAAATCGCTCTCGCGGCCCTACCAGCGCTACCTGCTCGGCGTCTTTCGCGATGAACTGCTCTTTCCCGAAGTGCCCATCAAACTCTACCTTCGCACACGGCAATCGACCGACCAGACCGATGAAATCGACGCCAAACTTGCCAAAAAGGATGAGGGATGAGAGATAAGCGATGAGAGATGAGCGCGTTCAGTTTCGAGGCCCTAACAAAGCTCCGGCTGCCTCACCCCGCACCCCTATGAGCGAAGGCGGAGAAAGGAGTCAATGCCTCTGATCCCTCATCCCTTATCCTTCATCCTTCCGCTCTCTCTTCAGCCATGTTCAGGATCACGAGCGTTCAGAATCCGCGCGTCAAAGAGGCTGCTCGACTGCGCGATCGGCGGCAGCGCGAGAAGCAGCGGCGGATCATCATTGACGGGGCGCGGGAGTTGATCCGCGCGATTGGCGCAGGGGTCCGGCCTGTCGAGGTTTTCGTCTGCCGGCCGCTGTGCCAGGGCGAGGAGGCACGGCGCGTGCTCGAAATCCTGCCGCAGACCGGGACGGAGTTGATGGAAGTGACCGAGGCCGTCTTCGAGAAGGTGGCGTTCGGAAACCGAGGGGAGGGAGTGGTAGCCGTTGCCGAGACGCCGGCGGCCGATCTGGAGGGCATTGTGCTGCCGGGCAATCCGCTGGCAGCCGTACTGGAAGGCGTGGAGAAGCCCGGGAATGTCGGCGCCGTCCTTCGCAGCGCTGACGGCGCAGGCGTATCGGCCGTGATTGTCGCCGACGCCCAGAGCGACCTCTACAACCCCAACGCCATCCGTGCGAGCCTGGGCACGATCTTCACCATGCCCGTGGCCGAAGCCACGGCGGCCGATACGCTCGCCTGGCTTCGCCGACAGGGGCTCCGCATCTTCACCGCTCGCGTCGATGGCGCGGTTCCTTACACGGAGGCCGACTTTCGCGGGCCGGCCGCGATCGTGCTCGGCAGCGAATCGCGCGGTCTGACGGATGTCTGGCGAGCTCCCGGCGTGACCGCCCTGCGCCTGCCGATGCGGGGCGCGGCCGACAGCCTCAACGTGTCCGCCACTGCCGCCGTGCTCTTCTACGAAGCGCTGAGGCAGCGAGGTTGGTAGGCAACAGGCCGCGGCCTTCAGACCGTCTCCTTCTCCACTCGCCGCAGGGCATTGAGGAACTGGCCCATCGACGGGCAGCGCTTGGTTACGTCCGGCTGGATCGTGGACATGATCAGCTCGGCCAGGTGCGGTTCGATCTCCGGCCGGTACTCGCGGATGTCGGTCGGCGGATTGGCGTGCCAGACCGCACCCGTCACCGAGTGTCCCCAAGGGTGCTTGAAGGCGAACATCTCGTAGGCCACGATGCCGAACGCGAAGACGTCGAGGCGGTGGTCCGTCCGGTGCAGGCGGATCAACTCCGGGGCCATGTACTCCGGCGTGCCGGTGCGATTGCCCGGTTCCAGGAACCGGCCGGTCGCCGGCACCGCGTATCCGAAATCCGTGAGTTTCAGGACCTCGCCGTCCTCGGTAAACAAGAAATTCCGTGGAGAGATGTCGCGGTGGATGAAACCGGTCTTGTGCACCGTCTCGAGGGCCTCTCCCGCCTGCCGCAGATACTTCAGCCGCCGTCCGGCCAGGACCTTTTCACCGATCCCGATGATGTACTTCAGGCTGGCGCCAAGCAGCTCCAAGAGCAGGTAGGGAGAGCCCTCGCTGGTCTTGCCGAATTGGATGGTCTTGCAGATGAACCGATGGTCGAACTTCGAGGCGATCTCGCCTTCGGTCGGCTTGTCCATTCCCTTGAAGCGGGCCTCGTATTCGGCCGTCTTCTTCGCGTCCAGGATCTTCAGGGCAAACTCCTCGCGGGTGTTGCGGTCACGGACGCGGTACACCGTCGACTTCCGGCCCGGATGCGGATCGCCCAGGACATCGAACTGCGCCTTGACGTCCAGCTTCTTGGCTGCCGAACCCGACTTGAACCGACCCAGAAAAGCCATCGCAACGCTCCTCGCTCCCAGAGAGCCGCACAAGACCTCGCCCGGATCGGGCAAAGGCTGCGCGACAGGATTCCATCACACCCATTATCGTGAAAATGGCAGCAGTCTGCAATCGCGCTGGTCGAGGCGATGCGGCCGGACTTCGAGTTCGCGCTTCTTTTTCCGTGCTCCGTGGCAACCGTCGGTTGCCAATCGCAAGCGTTTCCCACCGAGTGCGGAAAACGACACCCGGCCCCTCCATGTTGCTCCCCCAGTGTGGCATGGCATTCCGTACCGTGGTTCACGACGCGGAGCGTCGTGCCACGCTTCGCCCGCGATTCCGATCATCCGCCCGCCTCGGCGCCCCACGGTTCGATCTGCCTCAGTCGCTTGCCCTCCAAGGCGCGGTAGCAATCGGGCAGATCGAACGTGCCGAGCACACC
>JABWBD010000381.1 GCA_013360685.1 Pirellulales bacterium | reverse complement strand
TTCCGTCGGGCCGTAGAGGTTCTCCAGGCGGACCTGCGGCAGACGGTCGAAGACCCGCTGCGCCAGGTTGTAGGGCAATGCTTCCCCGCTGGTGACCACTAGCCGCAGCGACGCGAAGTCCTTGAGGCTCTCTTCTTCGAGGAACACCCGCAGCATGGACGGTACGAAGTGGATCGTGGTAATCGCTTGCTGGCGGATGGTGTCCACAAGATAGCGGCTGTCCTGGTGCCCGCCGGGCCGGGCCACCACCAGCGTCGCTCCGGTGATCAAGGGCCAGAAGAACTCCCAGACCGAGACGTCGAAGCTATAAGGCGTCTTCTGCAAAACCCGGTCCGCGGAGGTCAGTCCGTAGGCATCCTGCATCCAGACGAGCCGGTTGCGGATGCCGGCGTGTTCGACGGCCACGCCCTTGGGCGTGCCGGTGGAGCCGGAGGTGTAGATCACGTAGGCCAGATTCTTCGGACCGGTCAGCCGCTGGGGACGCTCGTTGGGCTGCTCGCGCCACGAAGATTCTTCGAGTGGCAGACGCATGCCGGACCAGTCCCCAAGCCGATCCTCCAGGCCGGGCTGAACAAGCACCACGTCCAGACGGCTATCGGTCAGGATTGACGCCAGACGCTCCTGGGGATACTCCGGATCCAAAGGCAAGTAGGCCCCGCCCGCTTTCATCACGCCGTAGAGCGCCACGACCATTTCGATCGAGCGGTAAGCCATCACGCCGACCACGGCATCCGGGCCTATTCCCCGTTGCCGCAGAGCATGGGCAAGCCGGTTGGCTTCCCCGTCCAGTTCCCGGTAGCTCAACTCCCGCTCTTCATAGACCAGCGCCGGCGCCTCCGGCGTGCGGCCGACCTGTGCTTCGAACAGCTCGTCGAGCGTGCCGCCGAGGTCGTAGGCCGACTGCGTGGCATTGAACGTGCTGACGACCGTTTTGCGCTCCTGTTCGGAAATCAGTTCCGCCGCACCCGACGGCGCATCGACGTCCGCAACGGCTGCTCCCAGGGCCCGCAGGTAATAGTCGGCCCAGTGTTCGACCTCCCCGGATTCCAACTGCCCCGAGTCGTAGTTGAGCCTGAGCGCCAGTCCGTCGCCGCCGGGCGCGAGGTCGAAGTTGGCCATGAGCGTGAAGTTCGTGTACTCGAACATCCGCGGCTGCGAGACCTCGACCTGCCCCTCCAGTCCCTGGTAGACATGGAAGTGGTTGTAGTTGAAGGCCGTCTCAAATAGCTCCTCCCTCTGGGCCCGTTTCAGCCGACCGGCCGGATAGCGACGGAAAGCCAGTCCGGCGCGTTCTGCCGCGAACACCCGCTGGATCAATTCCCGCCAGGATGCGTCGTCCAGGCGCAGCCGCAAGGGAAGCGTGTTGAGGAACAGCCCGAGCACGCGTTCGCCGTCATCCTCCTCGGGGCGGCTGTTGGAGACCAGCCCCGTAAGGACCTCTCGCGTCCCGGCCACCAGCGACAGCACCCGCAGATGCGCTGCCAAGAGGACGCTTTTTAGCGGAACGCCCATGGCCTGGGCCAATTGCCTGACTCCCGCCGCCAGCTCCGCAGGCACCTCTCGCTGGGCGACCCCCAGCGCGCCGGCCTTGGGCGTCGCTCCCGGTACGCGCGGCAGGCGGGTTGCCGTGTGGCCCGCGAGCAGCTCTTCCCAATAGGTCTTGGCTTCGTCCGATCGGATCGCCTCCCGTTCCAGGGCCACGAAATCACGATACTTCAGCCCCGCGCCCGGCAGTCGCGGCCGTTCGCTCCGTCGCAGCGAATCGTAGATCCCAAACAGTTCGGCCAGCATCGTGGCCACGCTCCAGCCGTCGAGGATCGCGTGGTGGAAGCTCAGGGCCAGCTCAAAGCTCTCGCCGCCGAGCCGGTGAACCACGAGGCGGAACAGTGGCGGACGGGTCCAGTCGAATGCCCGCGCCTTCTCCTCTTCCAGCCACGCGGCCAACTGGCGGTCCTGCTCGGTGGAACCGAGGTGCATCAGGTCGATCACCTCGAGCGACACCGGCACTTCGCGGTGCACCAACTGCAACGGCTCGCGGTGGCCGCTCAAGGCGAAGCTTGTCCTCAAGACGGCGTGGCGGGCCATCAGACGGCGGACTGATTCTCTGAGGATCTCTTCATCCAACTCCGCGCGAACGCGGCTGGCGAAGACGTCGTGATAGACGGCCGTTTCCGGGCTGTAGACGCTGTGGAAGAGCATGCCGGCCTGCAAGTCGGCCAGCGGATAGGCATCCTCGAACTCCTCGCCCAAACCGGCACGATCTTCGGCCGACACGAGGCTCCACGGTTCGGTCCGCTGGATCTGTTCGCCCGCTCCCTGGCGGGCCACCAGGGCCAGGTCGGCCACCGTCTGGGCCTGGAAAAGTTCGGCCAGGTTGAAGGAAAGCTCCCGCTGCTGGGCACGTGCCAGCACCTGGATGCTCTTGATCGAGTCGCCGCCCAGGGCGAAGAAATTATCGAACACGCCCACGCGCTCGATGCCCAGCACTTCCTGCCAGATCATCGCCAGGACCGCTTCCGCTTCGTTCCGCGGCGCCACGTACTGCGCTTCAAGTTGCGGCCGCAAGACCTCCGGCTCCGGCAATCGCCGCCGGTCCACCTTGCCGTTGGGCGACAAGGGCAACGCCTCCAGGGCCAGAAACGCCTGCGGCACCATGTAGTCCGGCAGCACATTCTTCAACTCCCGCTGCCAGCGGTCCACGACGAGTTCGGCTCCATCGACCAGAACGACGTACGCGGCCAATCGCCTGGAGCCCGCGGTATCGTCGCGTGCGACGACCACCGCCTCGCGGACTTCCTCTTTGCGCCGCAGGGCCGCTTCGATCTCTCCCAACTCGATGCGATTGCCCCGGATCTTCACCTGGTGGTCCAAGCGGCCGAGGTATTCCAGAGAGCCGTCGGGCAGCCAGCGGCAGAGGTCGCCCGTTCGGTACATCCGTTGGCCCGGCCGGGAGCTGAGCGGATCGGGGACAAAACGTTCCGCGGAGAGGTCCGGCCGGTTCAGGTAGCCTCTGGCCAATTGGACGCCCGCCAGGTGCAGTTCGCCTGCCACCCCGACCGGCAGCGGCTCCAATTGAGGCGAGAGAACGTAAGTACGGGTGTTGGCGATGGGCCGGCCGATGGGCACGATCCGCCGCGGATCCCCTGCGGCCGGGCAGCTCCAGCGGGTCACGTCCACCGAGGCTTCCGTGGGGCCATAAAGGTTCTCCAGCGCCACTCCCGGCAAACGCTCATAGACCCGTTGCGCCAAGCTGTAAGGCAACGCTTCCCCGCTGGTAACCATCAGACGCAAGCTCGTGCAATCGCGCAGACTCTCTTCTTCCAGGAAGACTCTCAGCATGGAGGGGACGAAGTGCAGGACACTGATCTCTTCCCGGCGGATCAGCTCGACCAGGTAACCGCTGTCCTGGTGCCCGCCGGGGCGGGTCACCACCAGCGTGGCTCCCGAGATCAAGGGCCAGAAGAACTCCCAGACCGAGACGTCGAAGCTGTAGGGAGTCTTCTGCAACACCCGGTCCGACGCGGTCAGTCCGTAGGCCTCCTGCATCCAGACCAGCCGGTTGCGAATCCCCGCGTGCTCGACGGCCACGCCCTTGGGCACGCCGGTGGAGCCGGAGGTGTAGATCACGTAGGCCAGATTCTTCGCACCCGTCAGACGCTCGAGCCGCTCGTTGGACTGCTCGCGCCACGAGGATTCTTCGAGTGGCAGGCGCAGACCGGGCCAATCTCCAAGCCGATCCTCCAGGCCGGGCTGGACCAGTACCACTTCCACGCCGCTATCGGCCAGGATCGATGCCAGGCGCTGCTGGGGATATTCCGGGTCCAAGGGCAAGTAGGCGCCGCCGGCCTTCATCACGCCATACAACGCCTCGACCAGCTCGATGGACCGGTAGCCCATCACGCCCACCACGGCGTCCGGGCCCACGCCCAGACGGCGCAGCAGCCGCGCCAGGCGGTTGGCCCCCTCGTCCAGCTCCCGGTAGCTCAGCCGCCGGTCCTCGTAGACCAGCGCCGTCGCCTCCGGCGTCCAGTCCACCTGCCGCTCGAACAGCTCGTCCAGCGTGCCGGACAGGTCGTACTCGGCCGCCGTGGCGTTGAAATCTTCGACGACCGCCTTGCGCTCTAGCGGCGAAATCAGCTCGGCAGCGTACACCGGGGCATCCGCATCCGCGGCAATCGCCTCCAGTGCCTTGAGATAGTAGCCGGTCCAGCTCCGGACCTCGTCGGGGTCCAGTTGGCCGGAGTCGTAGTTGAGCCGCAGCGAGAGTCCCTCGCCTCCGGGCGCCAGGTCGAAGTTGGACATGAGCGTGAAGTTCGTGTACTCGAACATCCGCGGCCGGGAGAGTTCGACGCGGCCTTCCAGACCTTGGTAGACGTGGAAGTGATTGTAGTTGAAGGCCGTCTCAAAAAGCTCTTCCCGCTGGAACCTTTTCAGCCGGCCGGCCGGATAGCGCCGGAACGCCAATCCGGCCCGTTCTGCGGCGAATACCCGGCGGACCGATTCCCGCCAGGTTTCGTCGGTCAACTCGACCCGCAGGGGAAGCGTATTCAAGAAGAGCCCCAGAACGCGTTCGCCTTCGTCCTCCTCGGGCCGGCTGTTGGAAACCAGGCCGGTCAAGACCTCTCGCGTGCCGGCCACCAGCGAAAGCACGCGAAGATGTGCCGCCAGAAGCACGCTCTTCAGCGGGACTCCCATCGCTTGCGACAACCGCTTCAGCTCGCCGAACAACTCGGAGGGCACCTCTTGGGCGGCGACGCCCAGCTTGCCTGCCTCGCGCGTCGCGCCGGGCAGACGGGGCAGGCGAGTGGCGGTGTGGCCGGCGAGCAGCCCTTCCCAGTAGGCCATCGCGGCTTCAGAACCGATGGCTTCGCGTTCCAGGGCGACGAAATCGCGGTACTCCAGACCCAGCCGCAGCAGGCGGACCGACTCGTTCCGCGAGAGCCCGTCGTAGATTCCAAACAGCTCGGCCAACATCGTGGCCACGCTCCAGCCGTCCAGGATGGCGTGGTGGAAGCTCAAAGCCAGCTCGAAGCTTGTGCCGCTGAGACGATGGACCACCAGGCGGAACAGGGGTGCGCGGGTCCAGTCAATAGCCCGTGCCTTCTCCGCTTCCAGCCATGCGGCCAACTGCTGGTCCTGCTCCGCGCTGCTCAAATGCCTCAGGTCGATCACGTCCAGCGGTACCTTGACCTGGCGGTGCACCAACTGCAGCGGTTCTCGGTAGCCGGTCAGGGCGAAGCTTGTCCGCAGGACCGCGTGGCGGGCCATCAGACGGCCGACGGACTCCCGCAAAAGATCTTCATTCAACTCCGCGTGGATGCGGCTGGCAAAGACGTCGTGGTAGACGGCCGTCTCCGGGCTGTAGGCACTGTGGAAGAGCATCCCGGCCTGCAGCTCCGCCAGCGGGTAGGCATCGTCGACGTCGTCCGGCATCGCCATCCGATCTTCTGCGGAGACGAGACTCCACGGCTCGGTCCGCCGGACTTGCTCGCTGGTTCCTCGGCGGGCGGCCACGGCCAGGTCGGCCACGGTCTGCGCCTGGAAAAGTTCGGCCAGTGTGAACGCAAGGCCCCGCTGCTTGGCGAGGGCAAGCACCTGGATGCTCTTGATCGAGTCGCCGCCCAAGGCGAAGAAATTGTCGAGCACGCCGACCCGCTCGATTCCCAGTACCTGCTGCCAGACCGTCGCGAGGACAATTTCCATCTCGCTCCGCGGCGCGACGTATTGGGCTTCCAGGCTCGGACGGATCAGGTCGGGTGCGGGCAGCCGCCGGCGGTCCACCTTGCCGTTGGACGACAGCGGCAACGATTCCAAAGCCACAAACGCCTGCGGCACCATGTACTCCGGCAGTACGCTCTTGAGTTCCCGCTGCCAGCGGTCCGCGGCCAAGTCGGCTCCGTCGCCAAGGACGACGTAGGCCACCAGGCGTTTTGACCCCGAGCCATCCTCCCGAGCGACGACGACCGCTTCGCGGACTTCTTGCCGTCGCCGCAGCGCCGCCTCGATCTCGCCGAGTTCGATCCGATTGCCGCGGATTTTTGCCTGATGGTCCAAACGGCCCAAATACTCCAGCGACCCGTCGGCCAACCAGCGGCACAGGTCGCCGGTCTTGTACATCCGTTGGCCGGGCTGGGAACCGAACGGATCGGGCACAAAACGCTCCGCGGAGAGCTCCGGCCGGTTCAAGTAGCCTCGTGCCAACTGGACGCCCGCCAGGTGCAGTTCGCCCGCCACACCGATCGGCAGCGGCTCCAACCGCGGCGAGAGGACATAGGTCCGCGTGTTGGCGATCGGCCTGCCAATGGGCACGATCCGCCGCGCATCCTCCATACACGACCAACGGGTCACGTCGACGGATGCTTCCGTCGGGCCATAGAGGTTTTCGAGCCGCGCCTTGGGGAGACGCTCAAAGACCCGCTCGGCCAGTTCGTAGGACAGGGCCTCGCCGCTGGTCACGACGAGCCTCAGGCAGTCGCAGTTCTCCAGCCCTTCTTCTTCGAGGAACACCCGCAGCATCGAGGGAACGAAGTGGATCGCGGTGATTCGCCGGCGCTGGATGAGATCCGCGAGGTAGCGGCTGTCCTGGTGTCCGCCGGGCCTGGCGACGACCAGCGTTGCCCCGGAGATCAAAGGCCAGAAGAATTCCCAGACCGAAACGTCGAAACTGTAGGGGGTCTTCTGCAGAACGCGATCGCCGGGCGCCAGGGCGTAGGCTTCCTGCATCCAGACCAACCGGTTGCGGATCCCGGCGTGCTCGATGGCCACGCCCTTGGGTGTTCCCGTCGATCCGGACGTGTAGATCACGTAGGCCAGGTTCTCCGGGCCGGTCAGGCGCTCGGGACGCCCGTCGGACTGCTCGCGCCACGAAAATTCTTCCAGCAGGATCCGACTGCCGTTCCAATCCCCCAGACGATCCTCCAGCCCGGGCTGGACCAGCACCACATTCACTCCGCTATCGGCCAGGATCGATGCGACTCGCTCCTGCGGGTAGTCGGGATCGAGTGGCAAATAAGCCCCGCCCGCCTTCATTACGCCGTAGAGCCCCAGGACCATATCGATGGAGCGATAGGCCATCACGCCCACGACCGTGTCCGGCCCCACTCCCCAGCCTCGCAAGGCGTGAGCCAACTGATTGGCGTGGCCGTCCAGTTTCCGGTAGCTCAATTGCCGGTCTTCATCCACCAGTGCCGCGGCTTCCGGCGTGCGGTCGACCTGGGCTTCGAACAGCGCGTCGAGCGTGCCTTCCAGATCGTAGTCGGCGGCCGTGCGATTGAAGACTTCAAGGACCGTTTCTTGCTCCGCCTCGGACAAGAGCGCGGCGTGGTGCACCGGCGAGTCGACATCCGCGGCGATGGTTTCCAGGGCCCGCAAGTAGCAACCGGCCCACTGCTGGACCTCCTCGGGCGTTAGTTGGCCGGAGTCATAGTTGAGCCGCAGCGTCAGGCCTTCGCCGCCGGGGGCCAGGTCGAAGTTGGCCATGAGCGTGAAGTTCGTGTACTCGAACATCCTCGGCCGGGAGACCTCGACCTGCCCTTCCAACTGCTGGTAGACGTGGAAGTGGTTGTAGTTGAAAGCCGTCTCAAACAGCTCTTCCCGCTGGGCCCTTTTGAGCCGGCCGGCCGGGTAGCGGCGATACGGCAACCCGGCCCGCTCCGCGGCAAAGACCCGCTGGATCAATTCCCGCCAGGATTCGTCGGCCAACTCGACCCGCAAGGGAAGCGTGTTCAAGAAGAGCCCCAGCACCCGCTCCCCCTCGTCTTCCTCGGGACGGCTGTTGGAGACCAGCCCAGTAAGAACTTCGTCGGTGCTTGCCACGAGCGACAGGACACGCAGGTGCGCCGCCAGGAGCACGCTTCTTAGCGGCACCCCCATCGCCTGCGACAACTTCTTCAGACGCGCAGCCAACTCCGCCGGCACCTCGCGCCGGGCCACGCCCAGCGTGCCCGCCGCTCGGCCTGCGCCTGGCGA
>JABWBD010000380.1 GCA_013360685.1 Pirellulales bacterium | reverse complement strand
GGTGCCGCCGCAGTTGGTCGGTGGGCGATGGACGTTTGCCTTGCCGGTCAGCGCCGCGCGCGTGGGCAGCGTATACCCGATCGAAATCGAATCTCCGATCAGCAAGACCCTCGGAAGCGCCGGATCGTCTTCGATGGGCGCCAACGGCTACGGCACCTGGGCCGGCGCCAGTACCTTCGCCTCGTCGCCACGGCTTCCGGCGCGGCCACCCGCCGGCGCGAATGGGGGCAGAGCCCGCCAATATCGCAACGACATCTTGAAATAGCGGATCGTGGCACAGCTATGGTTCGTCCGGCCCGGGAACAGTGTTTCCACGGTGACCAACAGGCTCTTGTCGTCGGGCAGGTAAAGGACGTCGGCATAGTTGCACAAGGTGTCCCACAACAGCCGCACATCCCAGTCGTTGCGGGAGACTGCGATCGGGTCGCGGTTAACCGCCACGACCAGTTGGTGACGCCCGTAATTCAAGGTGCGAGTGGCGGCCGAGGCGTAGACGACCCGGCCGTGTTCGGGTGTGCCGGGTTCCACAATCTTATCCAGGCCGAAGTTCACCCTGGCGGTTGGCAGCGTGGTGTCCTGTTTGGCGCTCCAGGTCTTGCCCCCATCGACGCTCTCGAATCGACGGTTATGCAGGCCGTTGTCACCAGGTCGGGCCATGAGGATGAGCCGGCCGCCGTCGATGGTCTCGACCAGCGCATCCTCGTTGCCCTGGGGAAAGCTCTTGTCGAGGTTGCTACCGTGCCAGGTCTCCCCGTTGTCCTCGCTCCGAATCGTTCGCACACCATCGCTGCAAACCATGGGCGACACGAGCGCCCCGCGCACGGTCCGGATCGTCCGGTTCACGCCGAAATAGGTCAAGAGGGCGTTGGGCCTGCCGAATGTCCGGGCGATCGCCTGCTGGTAGTCGCCCACGTGCTGCCACGACTGGCCGTCGTCGCGCGAGCGAAAGAGCATGATGCGGTTATCCGGGCTGCGGACGTGTGAGCAGGTCCACAAGAGGAACTCGCCCTGGCCGCCGTTGCCGCCCGGACTCCAGCAGATACTACCCCATCCGCTGTTGTCGCCGGCGTGACGGTAGAGGTACTGTTTGTTCTTCCAGGTGAGACCGCGATCTTCGCTCGTCATCGTCGCTACGGCCATGGGATGGTCGTCGTGAGTCCCAAACTTCACCTGCCAAAAGGTGACCAAGCGGCCGTTGTGCGGGTTTCGTGCCGTGCATTGCTCGCGATGGTCCTGAACCTTCTGGTTCACCTGATCAATGAACGGATTCTGTTCGGCATTCGTCGGGAGAGAGACGGGTTCACCGGTTACCAGCATATTGTCGGTCGAGAACTCGACAAACACATTCGTGCCGCGCAGCACACGGCTCCCGTTGACCACGGCCTCGAAGGCAATCTCATTGACGCCATAGCCGTCGGCCACGAATCGGGCGATGCGCGGGTCCTGGGGGTCAGGGGTCAACTTGGCTGTGCCCCAAGCTCGGATCAGACGCCATTGCAGCGACGTGGCCTGGTCGAGCCCGTCGCCTGTGGCCGTGAGGAGAACGGTGTCGCCTTGAACAACCATGTCATCGGGGATTTCGTGCCGCTGGCTCACAAGGAACCGTTCGCCTGCGTCGTAGGTCGTGCCGTCGGAAACCAGAAACGTCCTGCCCGGCACGATGCGCTGGTTGATGAGCACTTCCGCCCGCCCACTCTGACAGCACCAAACCGCCAGCACCATTATGACCATCAAGCGATCGACCCGTATAACCATGATTCAAATCCTGTCTATGCTGTCCACCAAGTTCGCAACGTTACCGTTGACGGCTGCCCCTACCAATAGCTCCGTACTCGTTCGCCGTCAAGCAGTCGGGAGATTTGATGCCCGCTATTCGGCAATATCGCCCCAGGCACTCGTTGCGACGTGCTTCAGAACCGGCCATCCTTGCCACGACAAGTTTTCGCAACCCTCGGCCAGGGCGCGGCCGGTTTCGAGACCGCCTGCAGACAGCGGGCCACCGCGTCACTTCCATCTTGCTTCGCTGGGATGTACGATCATCCTCGCTGAAGGCCGGACGCATGGGTGACCGCAGGACATCTCCGGGAGGCTGACCGTATCGGGAGCTGCAAGCGTCCTGGTGCTCGTGTTCACTGAAGGAAAGTAGTGATGCGCTCGATAGGCGGTTGTATTTTGGTCGGGCTGCTTTGTGCGGCGGGAACTGATCTTGCGGCCGAATCTCCAAAGGTGGTGCGGCCGCAGCCCTTTGAGGTGGTTCAGCGTGGGCGATTCGCGCCCAAACAAGCGCATGAGAACAATTACGGCGGCCCGGCCCTCGGCTTCGGCAGGGTACGCGTCGAGGCCGAGTCCGGCCACAGTCCAAGTGCCGTGATGGAATGCCGGACCGTCTTGCTCGGAGGAAGTCTTGGCCAAGGGATGGATTGGACAGCGGTCGATGCAAGCCACGGCGGCTCACGTTGGTCCGGCACCGTCCAAGTGTGTGCCGGCGGCTGGTACCGGCTGGAAGTTCGCTGGCGTGACGGTGAGGGGGTGCTCGGCACAGCGTCGGTCGAACCCTTCGGCGTAGGTGAGGTGTTCGTGATCGCCGGGCAATCGTACGCAGCCGGGTGCAACGACGAGTCGATACGCGTCGACGATCCAGCCGGCCGAGTGGTGGCGTACGACGCGATCCAGGAATCCTGGCGAGCGGCCCACGATCCTCAGCCGAACGTGGGCAGCGGCGGCACGATCTGGCCCCACATGGGCAATTCGCTACTGCCGTTGGTGCGGGTGCCGATCGGGCTGGTCAACGTGGCGGTAGGCGGAACTTCTTCCCGGCAGTGGATGCCGGGGGAGCCGTTGTTTGAGAACCTCGTTGCCGCCGGCGCCGAGGTGCGTCGTTTCCGGGCGGTGCTGTGGCAGCAGGGGGAGTCGGACGTGATCGAAAAGACCGGTATTGACACCTACGTCAGGAACCTCGTGACAATTCGCGAGGCCGCTACGAAGAAGTGGGGCTTTGAGCCGCCGTGGCTCTTGGCCAAATCCACGCTTCACCCCACCGTCTACAACGACCCGGTACATGAAGGGCAGATCCGTGAGGCCATCGACCGCCTCTGGCGTTTGCCCGGATTCCGTCCCGGCCCCGATACCGACATCCTGGGCGGCGAGAACCGTGGCGAGATGCAATCGCGGAGGCACTTTTCACCGATTGGCCAGCGACGCGCCGGGTTGCTGTGGTTCGCGGCCGTGTGGAACGAGCTGAACCGGACCGACTGACGTTCATCACTGCCTCGGCTCCCGGTGCTGCTTGCAAAGCGCCGAGAACGTGTATAGGTCCACCAGATGCCGGAGCAAGCTGCCGAAGCTGTTGCGGGCGACATCGAAGGTGATTCCGAGCGTTACGACGGCCACACAAGCGTCTTGCGAGCAAGCGAGCATCGATTTGACCATCTTCCTGCCCACGGCGCACCGACCCGGCAGGTCGATTCCCGTCGTGTTGTGCACGGATGGTCAGGCGGTCGGCGGATTGTCCGCGAATATGGCTTCTGCGGTGGAGAACGGTTCCATCTCGATTTATCTCAACTGCTTTTGCAGCAAACGGTTGCGGCTTGCGGCACGTCCGGCGATGCGGCAAAGGTGGGGTGTTTTCCCTCTCGCGGCGTTCTCGAGAGCCGGCAGCGAGCAAGGGCGACGGCAGGTATTGCAATACCTCACCGTTGCCCTACTGGAAGTGGGGCCGACCTCGAGCACACCCCAGGCAGTCGGCGCTCGCGGTGCCGGGGAGAACGGTCACCACCTACCGTTCACTGAGGGCGGCCGATCTGCTGAAATTGATGGCGTTGTGAATGCCGTTCCCAATTATTGTTCCGGAATTGCGATCAACGGCGACCTCCGCCGCAATAGGACCCCTGCGGCGGGGCGGCTGTGTTGAAAAACACGAACCGCCCCGCACGGAGCAAGGCGAATAACAGGATCCACTGAGGCAGAAACGACGCTGCCGCGGACGCCGTCACGCTCTCACCGGCCAACAACAGGCCGATCGCTGGCTCTCGTTGGGCTATACGACGGGTCGGGGCAAGGCGGACCAGACGCATCGGCCCAACCGGTCGATCAAGGAAGTGCTGGGCCGAACCGGCCGGTTGAGCGCCGAGGACGGTCAACTCGTGGGGACGTTGCTGGAGTCGTATGGGCATCTGACGGCATTGCTCAAAGCCAAGAACACGAGCCTGGCTCGTCTTCAGAAGCTGTTGTTCGGTGCCAGCACCGAGAAGACGGACGCGGTGTTCGGCGAGACGGGCGTGCCCGGGTCATCGTCGCAGAAGGAGTCGCCGGAGCCAAGTGGAGCCGCAAACGACGACGGCGATGCCCCCAAGGTCGACTCTCCACCGAAGCGCAAGGGGCACGGGCGCAAGGGCGCCGATGCCTACCGCGGGGCCGTCGCATCGCTACGTGGCGGACTGAGCACCGACAAGGCCATCCGGCGCTATTGAAGATTCGCAGGACATGGAGGGCGACTGTACGCGCGGGCCGCGGCAGGTCATTTTGTGCCGGCACGGACCAGCAGGTCGGCGGTGTCTGTCATGCCCCTTCCCCATGCGATCGACAGGGGAGTTCTTCCCAGCCGGTCCACGGCGCGCACGTCGGCGCCAGCCGCGACGAGCAACGCGGCGATCTCACGATGTCCATTGGTGCACGCGCAAATCAGGGGCGTCCATCCGCCGGAGTCCCTCGCATTTACACGTGCGCCCGCCTTGAGGAGAACCTCGACCACCCGCACGTGACCATTGAATGCGGCGCTGGCCAGCGCCGTGCCGCCATACTTGTGCGCGGCATTGACATCGGCGCCCGAACGGATCAGCAATTCAACGACGTCGGCATGGCCGCACGTCCTGCGAGTGGCGTGCATCAATGCTGACCATCCTGACTCGTCGCGGGCATTCAGGTCGGCTCCTGCGTCGATAAGCATCTGAACCATGCGCGGGTCGTCGTGCATCGAGGCGTGCATCAGGGCCGTCATGCCCTGCTTCTCCCGGGCATTGACCTCGGCGCCGGCGGCGATCAGTAAGCGCACGATCCCGGGGGCGATGGCGGATTGCCTTGCGGCCGCAAGCGTCAGGGCCGTCCGTCCACGTCCGTCCACGGCGTTCACATCGGCGCCGTCCTCGATCAACAACTGAATCTTGTCGATGCTCCACTGGGGGCAAGCCGTGAAGATGTCGCGTTTGATCTCTGGTGCCGAGCCAACCAGATCTCCAAATCCCCGCTTTGCTGCCCCGCGGCCGACGTGAGCTGCGCGACGCGTGCCAGTCCGGCCGGCCGTTTCAGCTCGTGTTGACTGACGCCCACACGCCGGGAATCGGCGGTTTTGCCCTCGCCGAACAAATCCTGGGGGACGATCGATTTACCGGCACCGTGATCATGATGCTCAGCTCGGGCGATCAGCCGGGCGACATGGCGCGCTGCGATCGGCTGGGGATCTCTGCCTACCTGATCAAACCCGTCAAGCAATCCGAGCTGCTCGATGCGATCATGCTGGCTATAGGCATCATGCCGGCCCAAGAGCCTATGACGGTTGCGGCGACCCAAGAATTCGCGCTGCCCTCGCTGCGAGTGCTTCTCGCGGAAGACACCGTGGTGAACCAGAAGCTAGCCTGCGCCTTACTGGAGAGACATGGGCAACCCAAATGCGAGAACCATTGGAAAAATTGAAATCTGTTGACAAAAACCCGAATCTGGGCGGGCGATGATTCGGGGGCCAATACATCTGGCTCTGGCTGCCTCGGCGGACGGCAAGGTCTACGGAGCGTGCTACCCTACGTGCAGTGTGATCGAGGTTTTGGAATGACGCACCGCCTCTTGGCCGCGGCTGCGACGTGTTGTAGGCTGAAGCACCTGGCGTCGGGGTCGGCGCTATTTACGGTAGATACCTGCGAGTCCGGGAGTCAATTCATGCGTGCTTTACGAGTGATCCTATCGGCCGCCTTGATTGTCAGCTTGGCCGCCCCTGGGCTGTCAGTCGACGGGAACCGCCTGACTTATCTGGATGATCCCAGCAATCCGTACTGGGTTGGGCTCGATTTGCCCAAGCTGACGACGCCGCAGTGGATTGGTGAGCCGGGAGTAGAGCTGGCCATCGTGCTGGCCATGGACGACGTCCGGGCCACGGCGCCGGTGCAGCCCTTCTTGTCGCCCATCGTCGAGCGGCTCAAGAAAATCGACGGTCGCGCGCCGCTGAGCTTGATGACCAACAGGCTGGACCCGCAGGACCCGCTCGCGCAGGCATGGCTTAAGAACGGCACGACCTTCGAAGCCCATACCTACGACCATCCTTGCCCACTTCTGGGCGGGACCTTTGAGCAGGCCAAGGAAACCTACGACCGCTGCGTGGACCTGCTGGCCTCGGTGCCGGGGGCGCGGCCGGTGGCCTTTCGCATGCCCTGCTACGACTCGCGCAACACGGTCAGCCCCCGTTTCTATACGGAGATCTTTAGCCGGACCACGCCGCAAGGCCATTTCTGCGAGCTCTGCTCTTCAGTCTTCTGCGTGTTTTCGGCCGGCGACCCTTCGCTTCCATCCGCCCTGTTGATCGATGAGGAAGGCCGGCCGCGGTTCTCCAAATACATCCTCACCGAGCGGCGTTTTGTGAATATGGTCGACAGCTATCCCTATCCCTACGTCATCGCCCGGCTCTGCTGGCAGATCCCGCCCATCATGCCGGACGATTGCGTGGGCAAATATCTGACGCGCCCGGCCGACCCGAACACGGTCCGGGACATGAAGGCCGCCATCGACGCCACCGCGGCGAAGCAGGGCATTTATACACTCTGCTTCCATCCTCACGGCTGGGTTACCGACGCCCAGGTCGTCGATCTGATCGATCATGCCACGACCCGGCACGCGGGCAAAGTGCGGTTCCTGAGCTTCCGCGACGTGCGTGATCGCCTCACGGAGCACCTTCTCGGGGGCCAGCCGCTCCGTCGGGCCAACGGCCAGGACAACGGCGTGCGCGTTCTCGATCTCAACGCCGATGGTTTCATGGACGTGGTGATCGGCAACCCCGAAGTCCGCCAGACCCGGCTCTGGTCGCCGGAATCCCACACCTGGACCGTCCTTGATTTCCCGGCGCAGCTCATCACGGTCGACGCGGAGAACAACAGCCGCGACGCAGGCGTTCGTTTCGGCGTGCTCCTGCCCGATGGCAAGACCAGCTTCCTGGTCCGCAACGAAAGCGCCGCGGGACTGTGGCATTTCGACGGCTCCACCTGGGTGCAGGAGCCAGCCGGGCTTGAGGGGCTCAGACTGAAAAGTGCCGTGGTGACCAGCGCCGGGGGCCGCGACCGCGGCGTGCGGTTCCGCGACCTGGACGGCGATGGGCAGTGTGAGGTCGTGGTTGCAAACCCGCAGGAAAGCGGGACTTTTGCGTGGTCGGCTGCGTCGCGCCGTTGGGAGCGTCTTCCCTTTGCCCTGCCCACAGGCACCACGATCGTCGATGCCCGGGGCGGCGATGCGGGTCTGCGGTTCGTCGACATCGACGCCGACGGCCGCGCCGACGTGGTCTTCTCCAATGCGGATCGCTATTCGGCCGACCTGTTTACTTCGATGGAGAAGGGCTGGTCGCGGCGCATTCTGGCCGGTGAGCAGGGAAAAACCGGCGCATTGCCTCCCGTCGTTCGCGACGACGGCAGCAATAACGGCGTCTGGTTCGCCCGGCGGCACCTTTGGGTCCAGAACGAAGACACCGGCACGGCTTTTCCTTTCCACGTCGACAGCCGCTCGTTTGAAGACGACTTCCTGGCCGGCCGTAAGAAAACAAGTGATTGAGGCTTCCAAGATGCCGCACCCCGGAAAGTATCGCACGGAATCCCATCACAGGCGAGAGCCATGCGATCGCGGTTTCTTAGCTTGGTATATGCTGAGTTCTGCGATCAAGCACAGCCGGTGGGCACCTCTGGATTGGCATCGAGCGGAACTGCTCGCACCTCTTGACCGAAGAGCGGATGCAAGGGATA
>JABWBD010000379.1 GCA_013360685.1 Pirellulales bacterium | reverse complement strand
TCTCGGGGTAACCTTGGCGGCCGATGGCGACCGACTGCGGTTCCGCCCTCGGGATAAGGTGACCGGGGAATTACTCGACCGGCTGCGGGCCCACAAGTCCGACCTGCTG
The DNA here is from genome assembly GCA_013360685.1 of Pirellulales bacterium. Lineage (GTDB taxonomy): Bacteria > Planctomycetota > Planctomycetia > Pirellulales > Thermoguttaceae > JABWBD01. The sequence continues at coordinate 7,925 of JABWBD010000379.1, read as the reverse complement.
GCGATGCTGCGGGCAGGCAACCGCTACGAAACCCACGGAACCACGGCCGAAACGGTTGTGTCGCCAGCGGTGCCCCAGGCAGCGGTTGCAGCCCCACGCCCACGGTCTACGGTTCCCGTTCCGGTCGAATGGCCGGCGGCGGCTGCTGACTTCTGCTGGTTGCTTGCCCCCGATGACCTGTCCCCGGTCCCGTTTCGGCTAAATGCTTGGACGGAGGTACGCGACGCCGGCAAGATGCTGCGGTGGTTGCGCGCAGACATCGGACGCGGCCCCAGCGGACCAAGGGCATTCTATGGGGCGATGCAACGCGACTTGCAGGACCTGCAGCGGTTCGCCCTGGCAGCGGCCGATGAGCGACAACGGAAATCGCACAGGATGCCCCAGGATGAACGCGGACGCGCGGCCATGACTCAGACATCGGACAGCGGCCCGATGCGTTAGGCGGGCGTATAGGCGTTGTTCTCGCAATCGGCGAGAATCGGCGAGAACTGGCGGACGGTCCCCACGGGGGGACAAAAAGAGAATCGGACAGTTGACGGGTAGCGTAGTTGCCGATAAGATAACTACAACCGTGGACAACTACAGCAAAGGAAATCGAACGATGGCCAAGAAGAAACGGGAACCCCAAACGCTTTCCGAACAGTTGCAGCGGGTTGTCTTGGACAGCGACTTGACGCAATACCGAATCAGCAAGTTGGCGGGAATGAGCCAAGCCCAGTTGCATCGGTTCATGACGACGGGGCGGGGAATCAGTATCGAGAGCTTGGATAGAATCGGCACGGCCCTACGCTTGCGGCTGGTTGTGGATGACGAATGACCACGGGCGGGCAGGCCCTCGGAAGAAAGGCAGGGTAAGACGATGGCGAGCATTTACAGACGGACCCGAAGCTATCCGATTCCTGACGGTGCGGAAATTGTGACGAACCGAAGCGGGCAGCGGTTTGCCAAGTGGGCGGACCGAAAGACGGGGCGGACCCGCAAGGAACCGTTGAACGCGGACGGTGACGCGGTGCTGATTGAATCGGGCAACTACCTGATTGCCTACCACGATGCGGACGGCAAGAGGCATCAAGTCAACAGCGGCACGCCGAACCGCGAAACGGCCGAACAAATCGCGGGGCGACTGAAAGACGATGTTGCCCTACGGCGACGTGGCATCATCAATGCCGACCAAGAGCAGTTGGCGACCGCTGGCCGGCAGACTCTCGCCCAGCACCTGACAGACTTCCAAGCGAGCATGACGGCGGCCGGCAGGACATCCGACCACGTTTCCCGGACGGTGGGATTCATTCGTGAAATCCTGGACGCGGCCGGTTACGTCACCCTGGCCGACATCAAGGCCGATGGGGTCAACCGATACGCCAGCGACTTGACCAATAAGGGAAAGTCGGCCCGGACGGTCCAAGCCCGGCTGACGGCAATCAAGAGCTTTACGCGATGGCTGACGACGCATGGCAAGCTGGCCCGCGACCCCCTGGCATCCGTCAAAAAGCCGAACCCGAAAGCCGACAGGCGGCTCGAACGGCGGATGCTGCTGCACGACGAATGGGACTGGCTGCGGGCGACCACGGAGCAAGGGCCCGAGCGGTACGGAATGACCGGACGCGAACGGATGCTGCTGTACGCGGTGGCGATTCAAACCGGCCTGCGGTCTGGTGAGTGCCGGAGCCTGACGCGCGGCCGGCTGTTCTTGGATTCGGCCCCGCCCTACGTGACCGCCAAGGCCGGCAACACGAAGAACCGGAAGGACGCCCGGCAGTACATCCAGCCCGGCTTGGCGGCCGAACTCGCCCAGCACATCGAGACCAAGGCCCCCGGTGCCAATGTGTTTCCGATGCCCGAGGAAACGAACGTGGCCCGGATGTTTCGGGCTGACCTGGCGGACGCCTGGCGGGCATGGCTGGCGGCGGCGGTCGATGCCGACGAACGCTTGCGGCGGGAACAAAGCGACTTCCTGCAGGCGGTCAACCATGAAGGCGAGCGGGCGGACTTCCATAGCCTGCGGCATACCACGGGGGCATGGCTGGCCTTAGCTGGCAACCATCCCAAGGTGGTCCAGACGGTGATGCGTCATTCATCCATCACGTTGACGATGGATACCTACGGGCACTTGTTCCCGGGACAGGACGCGGACGCGGTGGCCAGCCTGCCCGACATCCTCGGTGGCGACATCATCGCCGAAGCCCAGCGGGCAACGGGGACGGACGGCGGCGGTTCCAACATGGCAGCAAATCGGCAGCAGTACGGCAGCAAAACGCTGCAAGACGCGGCGGGACGTTGCGAAGCGGATGGAAACAGCCCCGACGAGAGCGGTTGCCATAACGTCTTGCCAATCAACACTTTACGCGGCAAGCGGCGGGACGTTGCGGGACGTGGCGAAAGTAGGCCCGGGAGGATTCGAACCTCCGACCAAGGGATTATGAGTCCCCTGCTCTAACCGCTGAGCTACGGGCCCAAAATCGCGTTTTCCTGCTAATCCAACTTGCTGGTCAGGGAATGAATGTTGTTCACCGTTCCGTGACCTTCAGTCTACTGGGAGGGCGGAGTGATGGCCAGACCGCAGAGGCCGTGGTCTTGGAAGCCGAAATCGTTATCGTGCGTCACGCTGGACGGAAAACGGCACAAGCTCGGCCCGGACCCCGACCACGGTCCCAAGCCGAAGAAGAAACTAAGAGCTAATGTATCCAGCAGACGTGGCCATTCACACCTCCTGGATGCCAATTCAGTTGCCCTATATTGGTGGGGAATCCGGCCCGCATGCAACATTCGTTCCAAAGGTAGTAGGAACTTACGTCAAGCGGCGCAATCGGAAACCGCGTCGCAGAAAGCGTTTACAGCAGAGTCTCTCGCCGTAACTCATGCAACGCCCAATGCGAGGCGTTGCGTCGCGCCCATGCCACACACCGACGCCCCTTTCACCCGTACCGGACCCTGCTATCCTCGACGCCCCACACTCCATGCCCCCACGCCCGACGCCCCCAATTACGACTGAACCTTCGCGCGCAGCCCGGCTCAATCTAGAATGGGGGATTCTGTATCTGCATCGGCGTCACCGCCGGCACCGGTCCTATTCCACTTACCTTTCCTGGTTGGGAGACCCTCGCTTGCTTCGGACCCACACTTGCGGAGAACTTCGGACGGAACACATCGGCCAGCAAGTCACCGTCAGCGGCTGGGTCGATACCTACCGCGACCACAGCGGCGTGCTCTTCCTGGACCTGCGCGACCGGTACGGGAAGACTCAGGTGGTGTTTGCCCCGGAAGGAGGCAAAGACAATCTCGCCGCCGCGAAGAGCTTACGTTCGGAATACGTGATCTCGGTGACGGGCACCGTCGCGCACCGACCCGAAGGAACCATCAATCCCAAGCTGCCGACCGGCCAGATCGAGGTGCGGGCCGATCGCCTGGAGATCCTCAACAAGAGCCTGACGCCGCCCTTCCATCCCACGGCCAAAGAGTTGCCGGGCGAGGACCTGAGGCTGAAGCACCGCTACATCGACCTTCGCCGACCGGAGATGCAACAGACGCTCCTCCTGCGGCACCGCATGATCAAGATCATGCGCGATTACTGCGATGAGCTGGGTTTCATCGACGTCGAGACCCCCGTGCTCGGCCGGAGCACGCCGGAAGGGGCACGCGACTATCTCGTGCCCAGTCGCGTCCAACCCGGCACTTTTTACGCGCTGCCGCAATCGCCTCAGCTCTATAAACAGATCCTGATGATCGCCGGCTACGACCGCTACGTTCAAGTGGCGAGGTGCTTCCGCGACGAGGACCTCCGCGCGGACCGGCAGCCGGAGTTCACGCAGTTGGACCTCGAGATGGCGTTTGTCACCGCCGAGGATGTGATCGGCGTGATCGACGGGTTGATGGCCCGCCTGGCCGGCCAGGTACTCGGCACGGAGCTCTCATTGCCGTTGCCCCGCATGCTCTACGACGAAGCGATGGAACGGTTCGGCCACGACGCGCCGGACCTGCGGTTCGGCATGGAACTGATCGACATCACCGACCTTGCCAAAGAGTCGGATTTCCGAGTGTTCCGCGCGGCGGCGGAATCGGGGGGCCGTGTGCGCGGGCTCAATGCCAAGGGAGCCGCTCCGAAATACTCACGTAAGAATATCGATGACCTGACCGCCTGGATCATGCAGGACTTCGCGGCCAAGGGGCTCGTCTGGTTCAAGGCGGAGGAAGGCGGCAAGCTTTCCGGTGCGTCGGCCAAGAACTTCTCGGAGAGCCTCCTCGAGCGAATCGCCCAGCGGATGGCCGCGGAACCGGGCGACCTGCTGCTGTTCGTCGCCGATACGTTCGAGATCACCTGCAAGGCCCTTTACGGCCTCCGCAAGCGGTTCGGGGCCGAGCTGAAGCTGTACGATCCGTCGCGGAAGCATTTTTCGTGGGTGGTCGAATTCCCGATGTTCGCCTACGACCAGGAGGAAGGCGGATGGGCCTCCATGCACCACCCCTTCACCGCCCCTCGTCCGCAGGACCGCGAATTGTTGAAGACGGATCCCGGCAAGTGCCGCGCGCAGGCCTACGACCTGGTGATCAACGGCTACGAGGCGGGAGGCGGCACGATCCGTATTCACGACCAGGAACTGCAGCAGTCGGTCTTTGAACTGCTCGGAATCAACCGCGAGCAGGCCCGGGAGCGTTTTGGCTTCTTGCTGGACGCGCTCCGCTACGGCGCCCCGCCCCACGGCGGCATCGCCCTGGGTATCGACCGCCTGGTCATGCTGTTCGGCCAGCAGGACAATATCCGCGAGGTGATCGCATTCCCGAAGACCCAGCGCGCGACCGACTTGATGACCGGTGCGCCCGGCGACGTCGACGTCAAACAGTTGCGCGAGCTGTCGATCAAAGTGGAACGGTGACGGGCAGTGCCTGAAGCAGGAAAAGGTGGGCGCCCATTCGAACAAGGCAAACGGAGGACGGGAAATGAGCGAGTGTTTCCGGAAGGCAGCGTGGCTGACCGTGTTGGCGGCTGCCGCGCTGGTGGGATGCCGGCAGGAGGAACCCCAAGTCAATCCGCAGCCGGCGCCGGTTGCCGCTCCGGAACCGGAGGAATCGCCGCCCGAAGAAATGGCTGCCGCGGAAAAAGAAGCCTCCAACCATCCCGCTCCGCCACCGAAAATCCCCGACGTTGCCATGACCCAGACCATGGCCGCGACCAATGTCGTCGGCGTGGGCGATGCGATGCCGGAAGGTCAGTTGCCGGACCCGGAAGGCAAGACCCATACACTCAAGGAGCTGTACGCCCCGAAACTGACGGTCGTCCTTTTCTGGACGAGCGAAAACCTCTACGCGCTCCAGGAACTCCAGGATCTGCAGATCGACGTTGTCGAGCGCTACAAGGACGAAGGGGTCCAGGTGATCGGCGTCAACGTCCGCGACGCAGCCCCGGTGGTCAAGGAGAAAGTCGAACAGGCCGGCGCCGCCTACGCCCAATTGCTCGATGCCGACGGCGCTTACTACGCAAAGATCGCCACGGAGCATCTGCCCCGGACGTACCTTCTCAATGCGGAGGGGAAGATCCTGTGGTTCGACCTGGAGTATTCGACTTCAACGGGCCGCAACCTTGAGCAGGCAATCAAGGTCGCCCTGACACAAGCCGGCGGCAACCCGGATCCAGCCTCTGCCGGGCCGCGCGCCGGCGCGGCAGCGCCCAAGTAGCCCCCCAGGCCTCCCAGCTTCGCTGTTGGCTGTCAGCCATTAGGACTCATACTCGTGCCCGCCCTCTTTTTCCTCGGACCACCGGGCGGGTCCTGCTACTCCATGCGATCGATCGCCTGAGTCACAAGTGCCGGCAAGTTGGGAAGTCGCCGCAATTCGGGCGCGACGCGAGGGTGGGCGAAGATCCGGACCCGCTTCACGTAGTCGTCGAATTGCTCCTTGGCGAGCGTCCGCACGACAGGCGAAACCTCCGCCAGCGCGCGATAGCGGTCCTCTTTGAGATAGTAGATATCGACATCGAACTCCACTTCGCGTTCGACCGGAGGGGCGTCGTAGAGGATTTCGTGGGGCGCGACGACGCGGCCCAGTTCGGCGCTGGCGATGCCCGCGAAATGCTCGGCGCATGCGGCCAGCCAGGGGTAAGGCCGCCGCGCCAGCTTGAGGTAAAGATCGTGTTCCTCGAAGAAGCTGAATTGGGCCAGTCGCTTATAAAGGTGGCGCGTCGGCCCGAAAAGCGCTTGGAGCAGGTCGCCGGCAGGCCCGTCGCCCGCGACGCGCTGAAGTTCCACCGACATTTCATTTTCGGTGGTCCGAAAGAGGTGATCCAGGTCCAGCGCCCCGTGCAGCAAGTAGAAGGCCCGCTGGAACATCGCCGTGGCCGACCGCACCCCGTGGTGCCAGTAAACCTCACTGAACATCACATAACGGGCGAAGACCATCAGTTCAGCCGCTGTCTTGCCCTTGTCGGTGATGGACAGCCCGTCGCCCCGCTGGTTGAGGCAGAGACTGCCGATCAGCCGCTGTTGGTCGAAGTTGCGCCCGTAGGGCACCCCGGCGTGCAGGCTGTCCCGGAAGAGATAGTCCATCTTGTCGATGTCGATCGGTCCGGACAGCATGCTGACCAGCAGCCGCGACGTGCGGTCCTGGGGCTTTTCGCTCAAGAGGGAAACGACCTTCCGTGGATTGATCCCCCATTCATTCCGCAGGACCTCCGCCACCTCGCCCTCGAGCAGGAAACTGTTGGAAAACATTTCATGGCTGGGCACTCGCGAGAGCCGGATGTCCTCGATCGGATGGCAGAACGGCCAGTGGCCCAGATCGTGCAGCAATGCCGTAACGAGAAACAACTCGGCGTCTTCCACACCGACCGCTTCATTGAAACGGTCGTCGTGTGCGAGCCGCTTCAGGAGCAAGAGGGCCAGGCGGTAAACCCCCAGGCAGTGCTCAAACCGCGTATGGATCGCGGCCGGGTAGACCAGCGAGACCAGCCCCAACTGGCTGATTCTTGCCAGGCGGCGAAACTCGGGCGTGTCGATGATCTGCCGGACGCGGCCGGACAACGGCACGTCCAACTCGGGTGGAATGCGGACCAGCGATTTCCGCGAGTCGAGGCCGACCACTTCGGGGATGTCGAGGATGGTGCTCATCGCCGGCTGTACATCTGTCCTGGATGCTCACCCTAGCGGAAGCCGTCGCTGTCGGCAAGGGCGCCGGGACAACAATTCTTACGATGACTCACTAGATCGTGCGGTGAGCGAGCCGCCGAGAGCAGCACGGAGAAGAGTCAGCCCCTATCCCCACCGCCGTCCGGCGAGTCGTCCCCATTGTCCTCTGCGCGGCTGGACGGATTCCCATCGACGGCCTCGGCGTGCGCGTGGACCGCTTCGCGGCGGCAAACGGAGACATTGGAGGGGGCCTCGATGCCGATCCGGACTTTGCCCCCGCGGATCGACACGACGGTAATAATGATCCCGTCGCCGATTACGATCTGCTCGTCGCGTTTCCTTGACAGGATAAGCATGGGCTGGGGGGGTTCCACAAACTCGTCGCAACGATCTCGTTTATTCTACGTAGCATTCGTCGAAAAAAATGGAAAATCCCCCGCATTTGTTTTGCTTTGCGACACACTCTGGACGTCCTCGCCGGATACCCTCTTACAGAGGGAAAGTGAGAAAAACGCCGCAGTCGCGGGAATAAGTCGCGGCCTGTGGGGATCATTCCTGGGAGAACGGTCCAGGGTGGTCCTGCCGTGCGTGATTTCGATCGACTCAACGATGTGTGAGGTGGCCAGATGAAGAACTTGGGTCTGTTGGTTTTGCTTCTGGGAGTGGTGTTGTGGTTGGGGTGTGGAGAGCAGGGCGGACAGCCCTCGGGCGGCCCGGGCCCGGCAGTGACGGATGCCCCCCCCGCTGAACCGGCTGCTCCCGATGCGGGCGCTGCCCCGGCCGAACCGGCCGCTGCACCTGCCGAACCGG
>JABWBD010000378.1 GCA_013360685.1 Pirellulales bacterium | reverse complement strand
GCACGCCGGGGCCGTCGAACCCGTGAATCCGCACACCTGCCGTTGCCGCCTCGAAGCGATACCCGGCCGCGCGCCGCGGCCCGTCGGGCAGGTCGGGTCCCTGGCTCAGCAGGATCGCGCGTTCGGCGCGCCCCGGCCGCGAGGCCGCGGGGTGCTCTGACTTCTCCCACGCCACCGCCATCTCGATCCGCATCCGCTCCCGCAAGAACTGCTGCAAGTCCGCCACGGCGGTCTCAACTTGCGGCGACCGTGGAGCGGCCACCCGGATCTTCCAATCTTGGCTGAGCACGATTTCGCCTTCCTCGGCCTTTGCGTCCGGGCGCGGCAAACCGGCCAGGCGCGGATCGATGCCGGCCGTGAGGTCGTCGACGAAGCGGTACGGTTCTTCCTCGCCGGGCAGGATCGCCCGACGGCCGGGGTCGCCTTGCGCCGCCAGCAGCCGCGTCATCATGCTCGCGCCCTCGCCGACCGGCTTGCCATCCGCATCGAGTGCCGCGCCGCGGCCATCGGGCTGCAGCATCCGGTACATCATGCCCGTCTGCTGGACGCCGATGTAGCTGCGCAGCACGGTCTGCTCGTCCGGCGTCTTGGACCATGTGCAGTACACGGCATAGTAATCATCCGGGCATCGCCCCGAATCCGCTTTGAGCCGGAGGAAGATCTGCTTCACCGGCGCCGGCTGGACGGCAAGCGTCACAAACCGCTCATACTGGACCCCTGCCGCCTGGGGCGAAACCCTGCCGGAGCCCAGATCCGCTTTGCCCCAGCCACTGCCCATTTCCCAGCGGAGCGGTCCGGGATTGCCGATACGTTTGACTTTCAGTTGGACTGCCGAGATCGGCGCATCGGTCTGGACATCCATCCGCTGCCCGCGGCCGGCGAACTGGTCGGAATCGATGGCCAGACCGGTTTCCAGGTGCGACACGACCGGGTCGACGCCGATCCAGTGGTACCAGCGATTGCCCGCCTGGGACGACGGCGTGGTGGGGTCGATATCGTTCGACTGCACGACAAAGAGTGGTTCCTCGGCCGGCGTCTTACCGGCCGCGAAAAACGCCGGCAACAGCAACAGCAACAGCAACAGCAATCTCGCAATCTTCATGGCTCGACTCCTCGCGGATGATCTGGCTGCCTGGGAATTGGGCCCTGTTCGGCCCGGGCCTTTTATACAATGCCGCATCCCACGGTCGCAAGCATGCCGGATTCCGAGGCGGGCCGCGTGCGTCGGGACTGCCCCCCTTGACTCCGCCGACATTGTGCACACAATGGTTATAGAAGCTGTCGTGAGTATCGAAGATTGCTTTGCTGAAACAAGCGACCGCATTGGATAGGAGTTGCGGATCGATGACCATGGTTTCCATTCTGCCGATGAAGACCGAAACGGGAGAAGTCTGCTATTCTGCCGTGGCCGGAGATAAACGCTCGCAGGGAAACACTGCCGGCGAGGCGCTGGATGCAATCACGGCACAGCTTCCTGGCGATGCATCGGGTACGCTCGTGATTGTCCAGAGCCGAGCCCCCGATCGGTTTTTTGGTGTTGCACAGCAGCAACGCTTGGCGGAACTCATGCGGAGATGGCGCGAGGCTCGCGATCGAGGTGAGACCCTTTCGGCGGAGGAGCATGCGGAGTTGGACGCACTGGTCCAGGCAGAGTTGAATGCCTCCGGCAGCCGAGCCGCCTCGATCGCAGAAGCACTGGACCGATGAATCCGCGCTATGCTGAGATCGCGCTTCGCGCCGGTCATTGTTGCGAGTATTGCCTCGCACCGGAGGTGATGTTCAATTTCCCATTCGAAGTAGAGCATGTCTTGCCTCGATGTCTGGATGGCGCGGATACCAATTCCAATCTGGCGTTGTCATGCCGTGCCTGCAATCTCCGGAAGGCTGGGCACACGGATGGCATCGATCCGCAGACTCGCGAGGTTTCTCGCCTCTAAAGCCCGCGTCTGGACCGTTGGGAAGAACATTTTCAAATCGATCCTTCGACCTTCCAGATTCAGGGAGTCACCGCGATCGGCAGAGCAACGATCTCGCGATTGGACATGAATCACCCTCTCCAGCTTCAGGCCCGCGAGCAATGGAGGCGTCTTGGGCTCTTCCCCTCAGGTTGATCGTTGCTTGCCGGGCAGTAGCCGGACGCGATGGGCAAGCGGATAGCCGTCGAGTTCCGGCAGGCCGATATCGATCAGCGCCAGGTCGAATTCGGTCCGGCGGATGGCCTCCAGGCCGGCGAGACCGTCCTCCGCGGTTTCCACCTGGAAACCGTCGTGCTCCTGGCAGCAAACCGTTTTCCTCGCTGTTGGCGTTTGCTTTCGGCTGTCACGAATGCCCGCGGCTTGTTCGCGGGATGGTTACGTTCTCTGCTACCTACGCGACGGTCGCCGCCATCCACCTTGGTTTCCCCGCGGCGGGATTCGCATTAGGTATGCGCCGATGCCCCCAAGCGCGGGAGCCGCACGACCATTCCGCGCCCGATTGATCTTGTCTCGCCCGGCGCACGTTGCTATAAGCCTCCACTCTCGCGAACTGGTCGGGGGATCCGGCTCTCTCCGGCCGCCCCCCTTCAATCCGGGCCAGGAAGCCTCAGCATGGCCAAGCGTGGAAAAAAATCGCTCTCGCAGCGAGCCGTCAGCATTGCCACTCCCGGAGTACCGGGCCCTCTGAGAAGCATCCTCACCAGCCGCATCGGCGCGCCGCTGACGGTCCTTGTCGGGATCGCACTGGCAACTGCGGGCGTGGTCAAACTCGACTGGAGCGGCGGTTGGCCTCGCCTTGCCGTGGATCGCCAACGCGTGGGTGAAATCCGGCAGAAGGTCGAAGCCGCTCGAGGCGACGCGACGCCCTTGCCGGCAGAGCCCGCCGCGATTCCCGCGACCCCGGTGTCGCAAAATGCCGGACCCGGCGATACGGTCCGCGTGGCAAGTTTCAATATCCAGGTCTTGGGGACCTCCAAGGCCGGCAAGCCCCACGTCATGAGCGTACTGGCCGACGTGATTCGTCGTTTTGACGTGGTCGCCATTCAGGAATTGCGAACGACCGATATGGCCGTCATGGATAGCCTTCTCCAGCAGGTGAATCAAGGAGGCGCCAAGTATCAGTACGTTGCCGGGCCGCGCCTGGGACGGACCGTCAGCAAGGAGCAGTATGTCTTTGTCTTCAACCCGGATCGTGTGGAATTGCTCCCCAACACCGCCCTTACCCTCGAAGATCCTCAAGACCTGCTCCATCGAGAACCCTTGATCGCCCATTTCCGAGCGCGCACCTCCGGACCCTCACAGCCCTTCACGTTCATCCTGGTGAACGTCCACACGGACCCGGATGAAACCGGCACGGAACTGGATGCCTTGGCCGAGGCATTCCTCGCGGTCCAGCAAAACCCGTGGCAAGAAGACGACGTGATCCTGCTGGGCGACTTGAACGTCGATTATCGAAAACTGGGCAAGCTGGGAACGCTTCCCGATATCTCCTACACGGTCCAAGGACAGGCGACCAACACGCGCGGCGATGCATCCTACGACAACATCGTATTCAACCGGGTTGCGACCCAGGAATTCACCGGAACCGCGGGAGTGATCGATCTCCAGAACGCATATGGTCTCACAACGGACCAGGCCCTGGAAGTCTCCGACCACCTGCCGGTTTGGGCCGAGTTCCGGATGTTTGAAAGCGGCAGTGCGGATTTCGTTGCCGGCCGCCCGTCGCCGCCACTGACCGATCGCCTCTCGCCGCCCGTTCCGCCCGGCAACGCGCCTCCCATTCAGCCCCCAGCCGACAACACCCGGCGCACCGGTCTTCGCGGCCTCTTCGATCGGACCACCAGATAGGTCTGCCTGGCTCTGCCGGCCTCCACCGGGGAAGGAATTCGTCTGCCAATCATTCGTCTGCCCCGGCCTTCTTCCATTGGACACCGGAAGACTCCGATCCGGCGCCCGGACCGCGGAGTTCGCGCAAGGCCGGCAGCAGGAAACACAAAAGCCCACGAGCGCATCGCTCGTGGGCTTTGCAGTCCGTCCCTCGGGGCGTGAAACGGCTCACACCTCCTCGGGGATCGCGTACGGCGAACGGTACTCGCGCTTGAAGTACTTCATGGCTTCGGGATTGTCTTTGATCTCTTCCGTCGTGGGATCGATCATGAGCTTCTGCCCGGCAAGCCGGTAGCTGATGGTCGCATAGTGCGAGAGCAGCACGCTGCGGTGGCCTTCCTCGATGTCGGCATTGGGGGTCTGCCGCGAGCGGATGCATTGCACAAAGTTCTCTTTGTGCTCGGGATCCGGGAAGAGCCCTTTTTCCTGGGCCACCACCACGCCTTCCTGGAGCTTCGGCCGCCCGAAGACCTGCCACCCGCCGCCGTGGCGGCCGAGGTACATCAGGCCCTCCGTGCCGTAGATCTCGATCCGCGTCGCGCACTGCGGCCAATAGGGGAACTTGTCGGTGGCCTGACGGATGATCGGCGAGATCTTGAGCATGTACGGCGTGAACAGCGTGAGCTCGAACGAGACAAGCATCTGCTCGAAATCGTACAGCGCCACCTGGGTGTCGGGCGTCTCGGCCGCGCCCTCCTCGTAGCGGGCGCCCGTGCTGTAGACCGACTTGGGATAGGTCACTCCCAGCACCCAGCGGGCCAGGTCGATCTGGTGGATTGCGTCGTTGATGATGTCGCCGCTGGAATACCGCCAGAAATGGTGCCAGTTGCGGTGCCGCGTCGGATTGTAACGCGACTCGGGCGCCGGGCCGTTCCAGCGGTCCCAGTTCATCCCGGCGGGCGGGTCGCCCTCGGGCTGCATCGGAAAGTTCGGCCAGCTCTTCTGATTGTAGATGCGGCAAAAGTAGACCTTGCCCAGCTTCCCGTCGGCGAGGTATTTCTTGGCCGACATGTTATAAGCCGCGCTGCGGTTCTGGGTGCCGACCTGGACGATCCGCTTGTACTTCCGCGCCGCCTCGATCATCTTCTTGCCTTCCCAGCAGTTGTGCGTGGGCGGCTTCTCGACGTACACGTCTTTGCCCGCCTGGCAGGCGTGGATCGATGCCAGGGCGTGCCAATGGTCCGGAGTGGCCACGATCACCGCATCGACCGACTTGTCGTCCAGGGCCTCGCGGTAGTCGTCGATTCCCTTGGGTGCTGCACCGCCCTGCTTGTCGGCCAGCCCCTTGATGAGCGCCTCGCGGCGGCTCGTCTCCGGATCGCAGACGAAGGCATACTGGCAGTCGCCGCGGGCCGCGAAATCTCCCGCCAGGTTGGACCCCCGGCCGCCCGCGCCGACCGCCGCAAGCACCACCTTCTCGTTGGCCGGGGCGCCGCGGACCGAGGCGGCATTGCTGAGGATCGTTACGCCGGCCGCCATTCCCAGGCTGCTCTTCGTGGAATGGTCGAGGAATTGTCGGCGATTGAGCTTCTTCATGGTTCTCGAGTCTCCTGGTCTGAAGGATTTCTGACGAGGCCAGGACGCCGCGTGCCGCGCCCCGCATCCATACCGGCATGAGCCGGTCTAGCACCGATTATCACCCCGCCGACGGGCATGAGTCAATATGGGGAGCATTGACTCGCCCCCGGTCCGCCGGTTACGACAGAGGCTGACGAAACCGGCAACAGGGTGACCGTTCACGGGGCGGCCGGGGACTGGTCCATTTTTCGGCGCGTTAGGCATTTTTTTCGCGAAAAACACTACCTGAAAACATGGACCTGTCCCCTTCCCGCCCGTGAACGGTTGTGCAACAGGAGATCCGCTCGTGAAATGCCCGATCGTTTCCCGCAAGAACATGGGCCGGCCCCACCCGCTGCCCCTCTCCCGCCAACGTGCATGGAGAGTCTTGACGCCGGTATTCGCGTGTCTCTGCCTGCCCTGGGTCAATGCTCACGCCTCCGCTGCGCAGACGCTCTTCACCTCCGGCCCCCAGGAGTTCGCGGGGCAGAAGTACTACTGGCTCGCGGAGTGGACCCTCGAAGTGACGCTTCCCGCCGACGTCGCGCCGGGCGACCGCCTTGAAGTCCTCTTCGGCTCGAAAGGACCGCACCAACGGACGCTCCACTGCACGTACGACGGCCGGTCCTCCACCTTGGCCGATGTCCGCAAGCAGGCGTTCGAGTGGGTCGAACTGCCGTTGGGCACTCTGGCCGGCGGCAAGCGCGTGGTCCTGTCCGGCAAAGGCCCCGAACCGATCGCGTTTCTGGCCGGCGTCCGGCTCCGTGGAAAATCGAACTCCGCCCCCGAGGTCAAAGCGGTGCGGACCGCCGCGGCCACGTCGTCCGGCCAACACTCCGCCACGTGGGCGGAACTTCCAGGTTTCGAGATCACCGAGCAAATCCGCGCGCTCTGGGAACCGTCGCCCCAGGAGCCCGACTGGGCCCGCGCCGAGCGGTCGGCGCGGTTTGCCGGCATCGCCCTGGGCAAAGTCCAGCGCTGGTTGCACGAGCAGTGCCTTCCCATCCGCGACGAGCGTTCCGGCCTCTTCCGGCCGACCGGCGCGGAGTGGAATTTCCAGGACACCGCGGCCGACTGCTATCCGTTTTACGTCTGGGCAGCGTTCTTCACGGACAAGGATGTCCTCGAAACCGTGATGCTCGACGCTCTCAAGGCCGAGCAGCGGCTCTGTAACGATCTGGACCGTTTGCCGGTCCGCTACAACATGGACGAGGGCCGGAAGGTCCCCACCGATTTCGATGCGATGGTTTTCGGGGCCGCCGAATACGCCAAGGATGGACTGGTCCCGATCGTCGAAATCGCCGGCAGGAATCATCCCTGGTTCGACCGCATGCAAGGCATCGCCGACGATCTCTTCAAGCACGCTCGCTACGATACTCCCTACGGCAAGGTCCCTTCGACGAACGTTGAAGTCAACGGCGACCTGCTGCAGGTCCTCCCCCGGCTGTATTCGATGACGGGCCGGCGGCCATACCTCGATTGGGCGCACCGCCTCGCCGACCACTATCTGCTGCCCGGCAAGTTCGTGCCGTCGCGGCTGTCCGACCACGGCTGCGAGATCATCGGCGGGCTAGGGCTCCTCTTTGCCGTCGATCGCACCGCCTGCCCCGAGAAGTTCGAGCAGTACCGGCCCCACTTGGAGCACATGTTCGACGAGATCCTGCGGCGAGGAACCAATTCCGACGGGATCATCGTCGGCGAACTGCAGGCGGAAGCCGGGTCCCACGACCACGTCGTCACGCGCGACGGCTGGGGTTATGACCTGGTCGGATTTCTCGACTACGACTTGGCGCTCGGGACCAGCCGCTATCGCGAAGCGGTCCGCCGTCCCATGACGAATCTGCTCAAGCCGCGGTATCTCAAGTTCAACTGGGACCATCCCTCGCGCGACAACGTGGCCGATTCGGTGGAGGGCGGCCTTTACCTGCTGCGGCAGGTCCCGGTGGCGGAGGCATTCTTGTGGGCGGACCGCGAGATCGCCACGCTCCTGGTCGACCACACCGATCCGGACCGGCTCTGGGGCGTGCACAAGCTGGAGGCCAACACCGTCCGCACCGTCCTCATCCATACGATGCTGCACACACGAAACACCATCGCCCGGCCCTGGCGGCAAGGCCTCGAGTTGGGCGCCGCGCCCTGCGGCGACGGGATCGCGGTTTTCGTAAAGTCCCACAAACCTTACGAAGGCCGGATCGAATTCGATATCCCCCGTCACCGGCTCTGGATGGGTTTCGAGCAGGACTGGCCCCGGATGAACGCGGTGCCGGAGTGGTTCGCCGTCGAGCCGGACGAGTCGCACCGGTATCGCGTGGACAACGTCGACGATGCCTCGGCGCAGGTCATCTCGGGCAAGTCGCTGAGCGAGGGTCTGCCCGTCCGCATTGCGCCGGGCAAGCCGCTGCGGCTGGTCATCCAGAGAGAGGCCGGAACGTGACGGACGATTCGTCACAGCGGTAGGGTTGAATTCTCAAACGTTCTGACTCACCCCGGGCGTGAAGCACACGGGGTAGACGCCCTTTTCGTCGGCCTTGGTCGGGGCCTCCATGTCCCAGGTGCAGGCCTCGGGCTTCGGCGGGATGAAGTAGTCCGACTTGCAGACCTGGTCCCAAGTGACCTCCTTGCCGCTGTA
>JABWBD010000377.1 GCA_013360685.1 Pirellulales bacterium | reverse complement strand
CGGCGTCGACGAGCGGATCGGCGCCAACCGGTTCGCCTGCGGCCGGAATCTCCAGCATCAGCCGCCGGGCCTCGTCGAGGGCCTCAGCACCAAGGGGGACGTGCAGCTCGCATATGGGCTGGCGTGGGTCCGGGAATTCCATCCGTTCGAACCAAGTCGGCGACAGGCGGAGGACATGGCCGTCGCACCGCTTTGGGCATGCGGCGATAAACGCATTTCCTTCAGGCGACGTCATAACAACCGGTTGTTCCGGTGAAAGCCGCAGGCTGTCAAAAATCTGCCGGGGTATAAGGACTTCTCCGTCAGGGACACTTGATTCCGCTACCGCCCTCGCTCGTCCGCTCCGGGTGACACGTTTCCGGCCGGCGTTGATAATGCGTTTTGTCGCCAAGTCCAGCAGGTCGACAAGCCGGCGGGAACTGGTTTCGTCATGGACTGCGATCTCCTCGGGCAGGACGCAATTTGCCCACAAGCCGTCCGCGCACTGCTGAAGCATCCGACATTCCTCCCGAACAATCACCGCCGGAGCGTTGAGTTGCATCAGCTTCGCCAGTCGCTTGGCGCGGTTGATCAACTGCGCATACAGATCGTTGAGGTCGGATGTGGCGAAGTTGCCGCTGTCGAGCAGAATCACCGGCCGCATGAATGCCGGAGGCAGCAGGACAACGTTCTGGATGATCGCATCGACTCGACCGCGCAGAGCCGCCGGAATCGCCTCGGCCGCCACGTCCGCAAGGAGCGCCCGCACGGCCTCTGCACCCGTTAGCCAATGGCTCGGATCATCGGGCAGGGCGTTATCTGCGAGACGCCATGGAAGATCTCCATCCGATCTGCGCACGTAGGAATGGTAATAGAGCAGCGCTTCGATCTGTTCCGCATCGATGCCGAGCATCCGTGTCAGCGGCGATGGCGAGCCGATCCGCCACAAGTACGGCACGATCGGCACAGGAAGTTCGAAATGGCCGAACCGGTAGTCGTTGCCGAATACGTTCGGGCACAGGATCCCGCCGGGGACTTCTTTGAGGTTCTGATAAGCGATTGTGTCCGGCTTCTCGATCGCGCCATTGGAGTACGACAGCAGTTCTTCACGTGTCGCCGGCCGAAGTCTTAGGGTGACCTGCCCATTGCCGATACACTCGACATGCAGCCCCAGCGAGATCAACTCCGCTCGAAGGATATACAACGACTGCGGCGTGCCCGGCACTGGATAGTCCTCCGCGGGTGCATCCGTGTCGCGGAGCCGGTCCACGACGGAGCGATGGTGTCGATCATCCGATTTCAGGCTTACCAGTTCGGCAAGGAGGTGGTTCAAACCGCGTTCGCGGAGCCAACGGACGTGTGCCGTGGTGACGCTGGCTGGGCAGGGAACGTCCGGTGTGCCCAGAGTGGGATGCAGGCGGCCGCCAAGCGGTTGTTGGGTGATTAGGGAGTACAGCCCGTCTGCGTGGGCATGGACGTTGAATACACCGAGGTCGCCGGCCTTTCCAACATCCAGGATGTGCATTCCCTTGCCAAGACCGAGTTCTGCCGCCGCTTCGCTCGAGACGGCCAAGTCGGCAATTCTGTCGCTTTCTTTCGGCATCTCGTCATCGGGCACCATCCGGCTGACGATACCAAGCACATGCTGCCGCACAAGCAAGATATCGCCCGTGCTCAATGGATGTTCCGCGCGAATTGCGATCTTGATCCGCTCATCGATCGTGCGACCAGCGGAGCGGCCGAGGTGCCTGCGACCGAGGCGAGTTGCCGATAAAACGTGAGCATCGTCCCAGCCGGGCGGCACCCGTTCGGATGCGTCGCGAATCCATTGCAGACCGGCCCTTCTCGGCCGCATCGTCTTGTCGACCTCCACGACACTCACCAGCACGTCGCCCACGTTCACGCGCCGGCCGGCAACAATGACACCATCGCCATCCAGCCGATTCCGCTGGTCGTCGGAGAGAAACGGGTTGTCCGGAGCGAGGCGCCGTTGTCGGTGGACCGTCTTTACCAGCTCGACTTGAATCGAACCGACGTGGACAGACGTCAGCTTCCGCTCGTCCAGCAAGCCACGCCGAACGGCTACGCCTTGCGCTGCAGGACAGCAGTGGACCCAGACGTTCAGCGAACGGGCTGAGATATTTACCGAATCATGCTCTTCGTCCAGCGGCAGTAAGTTGGTTGCTTCCATTGGATCAGGTTTCCCATTGCGACAGTTGCCGAGGTAACCATCGAAGCGATTCACCTCATCGAGGGCTATAGTCCATAGGCTACCGCGCGTGGCTAGGTTGATCGAGTGGATCACCGCGAAACGGCTTTCGAGGGCAAGCCAAATGGGAACATTGCTGCTGCCAAGCGGCGGTGGTAGAGACAGCTCGCGGCATTACCCTGCCGAATGCCAAGGGAGAACTTCCTCTTCAGTGGCTCGGAGTCGCCAAATGGATAACCCGGTGTGGGAGACGCGAACCACTGTCCCCATCCGTTTGGCCTGCGTTCGGCACGCGGGGTGGCGCACGAAGCGTCGCACGAACGCGGCAACCTCGTACTTGTCCACGTCGAGGTAAACGAGGCAATATCTGGCATGGCAAGGTCGTCGGTCGTGAAAGTCGTTGTCGCGCGTGACGAAAGTGGGCCGATGCTGCCGGAGAAGCATGGGAATGATCTCTTCGTCTTGCATTCCCGGACGGCCGACATTCAAACCGACCTGGCGGACGTGGACGCCTCCTATCTCCAAGAGCCGCCGCTGGTTCGCTGGGATGTTTTCATCCAGGATGTTCACGCTTTCACCGGTTTCAGGACGAACTCCTCGGCATGCCGCAGCAACGCCTCGCGCGCAAGCTGAACGGCCTCACGGATGGCCTCTTTGGTGACGTGACCGTTCCACTCTTCAACGATCGTCTCCCACGCCATACCCGACGCGACTTGATCCAAAACGTCGGCGACCAGGACACGAGTGCCGCGAAACGTGGGTTTTCCGTGACAGACCTTGGGATCGGTCACGATGAAACGGCCGATCAGACGGGATTGGACCGATGAGGGCATGATGGCTCCTGATCTCGAACCATTTACTACGATGCATTGTACACCGGACTCAAATGGGTCTCAAGGAAGGCTTCGCAGGCAGGCATCCAGACGGGGCGTCGACAGGCTGCCGCCTATCGAGATGTCCGTCATGGACGCCGACCGCTGGCGATACGAATGGCCGCCGGCGCAAGCCCGGCTTACGCCGTATTCCTGCGCAGAAGCGGGCGAAATCGGCCCACAGCGACGGATGGTTGAGCATGAATCCGCGCCGACCGATGCGCTGCCCGACCGTCTTCCCTACGATCCGGCTGATCCCGTCGCGACGCTGCGCCGTCAGATGTCAACCCATGCCGGCACGGGGGCCCCAAAGACCGGCGAACGACCAGAAAAGACGCGCCGAGTGCGCCAGCAAAGGCGGCTCCCTGAAGAGGCTCTCCCGAATTCCCCGATTTCCCGGGGCGTGTGTGCCTATCGGCTTGACTTCCCTTCGCCGCCAGCTCAAAGTCATCAAGGTGCCGTCAGGCTCAATCCAGCGCGGACCGACCCCCCTGAACGGCTACAAGTTCCCTAACAATCCCTTAATTCCTCGATGGCGACGCGGCCGTGTACCGTCTGCCCGCCTTGTCCCAGAAGATGGGCGGCGCGCAGCACCGACGATCGAGCTGGTCGCTGCGGCACGAATGCGTCGCACCATGGCCTCTTGCGAAAGTAGGGCGACAATGAGTCGACGATCCCGTGTAGCAATCGCGGCAGCCGTCATGCTGGCCGCGGCCTGCCGGTTCTGCGGTGCTGAGGGCACCCAGACGTACACGATGATGCCGCCGTATCCCACCGATCCCAAGGACTACGTGGACAAGTGGGACGCGTACGCCTTGCGGTCGCCGCCGGGCGAAGGGGACGGGTTTCTGTCGGTCGCCAATCGCTACAACCAGTCCTATGCGCGCCAGCGCGCGGACTCACCGCGGGAGCCGTTGCCGCTGGTCAATGGCCGCCAGATCGCGCGGGATGCTCTCGGCAATTGGTTCGTCATCATCGAGAAGGAATCGAGCCTGTTTCTGGCCTCGGGCCGAGGTCCGCGGATCGCCGGCGGCGATCTGGCGATCATCGAACTCTTGGGAAAGGAGCCTCGCGCCGTCCTGGCGAGTCCGGGGAAGGTCATCGGCGCCGGCATGGTCGTCGACGGCAATAGCCGTCTTCATGTCGTTTGGTGTAGTGAGGACGGGCTCTGGCACGTCGCGTTGAAGGCCGCCGACGGCGTGCCGGAGTCGTTGGCCAAGAAGGATTCCTGGACGGCCCCGCGGCAATTGGTGAAAGGTCGCTGCCAACCGGGAGACATCATGCGGGATGCCACGGGGAACGTCGTGGTCTGCTACTCGAGCAACGATACGGTCTACTACCTGCCTGTCGCCGATGGGAAGGCCGAGCTGGTTGCCGGAAGAGGCGCCGCAATGCCCGTCCTGCCGGGAACCGCTGCCACCGGGGAGGTGACCCCCGAGTACGATGATGCCAGGCCCACCTCGCAACGAACGGCCCGCGAAAGAGAGGCGGAGTTGCCCCCTTTGCCGACCCGTGAATGCCAGGAAAGCGTCATGGACCTGGCCCCGGACGGCACGGTCTGGCTCGCGTTTCGGCGCGACTTTCAGATCTGGGTGGCCCGCCGCACAACGCAGGGAATGTGGTTACCCGCCGAGTGTGCAGCCCGCGGCCTGGCGTTTCATCCCTCCATCATCGTGACGGACGGTCGTCCGCTGGTGTGCTTCCAGTTCGAGGGCATCAAGAACATACCCCTGGCCGACGATCACTACCTGGCTCAACGTGAGGCGGGCGGTTCCAGCGTGGGCTTTGCGACCCTTGCGAAGGATGGATGGCGATTCGGCTACGTGGCCAAGACCGAGGAGATCATCGTCAACCGCCAGGGGATATGGGACAGAGCGTTTGAAGGGCGGTTGATCCCCATGCTGGAACAGATGGGTCCGCCGGTCCTGTTCCGCGACCGGCACGGCGTGGCCTGGGCGATGTGGCAGAACACCTCGCGGCGCTGGGCCTACTGCGCCCGCTGGATGGGCGACGAGTTTGGCCTGGTGCAGGAGTGCCGCGGACCGTTCAACGCGCCTGGTTTGTCGGTGAGCGCGGAAAAGATCGCGCCGGACGCGGCCACGGACGTCGGCGCGGTTTTCATCTCCGCCCACCGCGTCCTCTTCGACCGCCTGAAAATCCCCACGCTGTCGCTGCCCGAGGAGCGGGAGGTGCTGTTCCTCGACTCAATGGAGGTGGGCGCGACCCGCGGCATGGAGTTGGTCGTCAATCCGATGACGAAGCACCCGGCCAACCCGGTGTTGTCCCCGGGACCGCCGGGCAGCAAGGACGACCGGCATGTGCGGTATATCGCGGCCGGAAGGCACGGCTCCACTTATGTGATGCACTATAGTTTCCAGGGCTGGAATGACAAGGACTTCGCGAACTCGGGGCTGGCCATCAGCGACGACGGCATCGCCTGGCGGAAGGTCGAGAAGCTCCCGCAGGGACTTCCCCCGGCTGATCCGCTCACGGAACTGGGCGAGCCGCGGATGCCGAGGCTGTTGGAGAACCCGGACCAGTCCGATCCGGCCAAGAAATACATGCGCACCCGGCATCTCGGCGAGGTCGGTTGGGCCAAAGGCTCGACCCAGGTGCAGTATTCGCCGGACGGCCAACGGTGGACCGACGGGCCGGAAGTCTCCGTGCTGAACGCGATGCGGGAGGGCGCCAGCCCTAACCTCTGGGATCCTTTGGACATTCCCGAGCGGCGGATCAAGATCTACGGGCGCGTGTACTCGCCCAGCTTTCGTTCCTGCGGCGTGATCTGGACGGCGGACCTGGTCCATTGGGGCGGTCTGGAGAACTTCCTGGATGCGGATGATCCCTATGGCCGGCCGCCGGCAATTACGCCCGCCGACAATCGCCCGGTCGAGCAGAAGTACACGATGCGCGGCCAGGTCTTCCTCGATGCCTGCGCCGGCAAAGGCGAGGACCAGATCTACAGTCAGGATGTGGTCATCGTCGAGGGGCTGTACCTGTGCTTCTACTGGCCGTGTACGCCCGAGCATCGCATGGACGTGGCCCTGGCTGTCAGCCGCGACGGGCTCAACGTCACGCGGGTCAAGAACGGGACGCGGACGCTGCCCGTCGGCCCGGCAGGGGCATGGGACTCCGGCTACGTATTTCAATTCCACTGCTGTCTGCGCGAGGGCGACAACTATCGCGTTTACTATCGGGGTACAACGACGCATCACGGGACCGAATCCTACAACGATCCTGCCCCGGAGATGGTCGGGCTGGCGACCATCCGCGTGAACGGGTGGACGTACTATACGCCGAAAACCGATGAGGAGTCGGGCACGGTGACGACCATTCCCATTCAGGCCCCCGCCGGGTCGCGTCGGGGCTTGACGGTAAACGTGGCAGGCACCGCCGGCCGGCCCGGGGCCTTCGTGGTGGAAGTGCTGGATGCCGCGACGGCGGAGCCGATCGCAGGTTACGCGGCCGCCGATTGCGCCAGCACGGCCGGCGACGGCCTGGCGGTGCCGGTAAACTGGAAGGCGGGCGACTCCCTGCCGGCCGGCAAAGACATCCGCCTCCGATTCCACCTGCGGGCCAAAGGCGTGCGTCTGTATAGCTTCGGCTTTCGGTCTGTTCCCTGACGATTGCTTGTCCATGGCAAGCGCGACGGAGACTCTGCGGAGCTGCTGACCCGGCATACTACCCCGGCATAGAAGAACCTCATGGTAACCCAAAGTGTAAGGACCGGCCGATCAATGACTGTCGCCTTTCGCTCTGCGAACGTGGCGGCTTTCGCGGAGCGAAAGGCAACCAATGTGGACGTCGTTCTTCGGCCGATCCTATGCAAGGGCACCTCGCTTACGCTTCGGGTTTCAATGAATATACCTTCGTGCCGGGGTAATAGCCGCAAACACATCCGAATCCCGAAGCACGAAACCCGAGAAAACTGACTCCAAAGAACAGCAAATAAATACGCCGCTCGGAGAACATCATGCCCCGAACTCGTTTCCTGCTTTGGGTGGTTGCGTTCGCCCTCGCGGCGTCGGAAGTCGCGCCGGGAACGCTTGGCCTGATCGCTTCCGCGGCGGGCGCCGACGCGGTGCTCCCGGGGACTGAGTTGCTGACCGTCGATCGGCCGCTCGATGAAGTGATGGTCGAGGGTCTGAACCGATTCTGCCGGCGCGAACTGGCGGCTTCACCGCAGCAACGTGCGATGCGATGGCACCGCGACTCTTCCCTCGCTCAGGCGGATTCAGCAAGCCTCCTCCCGCATCGCCAGCGCTTCCGCAGTCTGATCGGGGCGGTCGATCCCCGTTCGACGGCCGACGCTTCCGGCCGCCAGCAATTTGAAGTGCTTTCGACCGTGGGCCAATCGCCGGTCGTGGCGCAAACCAGCCGGGTGACCGTCCATGCCGTTCGGTGGCGGGTGTTGGAGGGCGTCACGGCCGAAGGTTTGTTATTGGCCCCCGCGGAACTGCAGGCCGGCGTTGCGGCACTGCCCGATGCGGATTGGACGCCGGAGATGTTCTGCGGACTCTGCGGGGAACTGCCCGATTCGGTGCAGTTCGTCCGGCGCCTGGCGCAGTCAGGTTGCCTGGTTGCGATTCCCATGCTCATCAGCCGGAGCGACGAATTCTCGGGCAGCCCGCACGTCGCGTACACCAATCAACCCCATCGTGAATTCATCTACCGGCAAGCGTTTGAGGCGGGGCGGCACATCATCGGTTACGAGGTCCAGAAAGTGCTGGCGGCCGTCGATCTGCTGGAGCAATACGCGAAACGGCAATCGGCGGCGGCCGGCCGCGACCCGATTCCGATCGGGGCGGTCGGCGTGGGCGAAGGCGGACTGCTGGCCCTGTACTCGGCGGCCATCGATCCGAGAATCCAGTCCTGCTGGGTCAGCGGCTACTTTCAGCAGCGCGAGGAGATCTGGCAGGAGCCGATCTACCGCAACGTCTGGGGATTACTGACCGAGTTCGGCGACGCGGAACTGGCCGGCATGATTGCGCCGCGGCGGTTGGTGATCGAAGCTTGCCGGGCGGT
>JABWBD010000376.1 GCA_013360685.1 Pirellulales bacterium | reverse complement strand
AAGGACAACGGACTGGACCGGCCCCAGCCCCGGGCTTTCGCCGATTACCGCAAGATGTTCGACGACATGGCGGGGCAGATCGACGCGGTCTTCGTCGGCACGCCCGACCACCATCACGCGCCGGCCTCGATGCGCGCCATCAAACTCGGCAAACACGTCTACTGCGAGAAACCGCTGACCTATAGCATCCAAGAGGCCCGGCTCCTGGCCGAAGCCGCGCGCACCCAGGGCGTGGCCACGCAGATGGGCAACCAGGGCCGGGCCGAAGAAGGCTGGCGACAACTCTGCGAGATGGTCTGGACCGGAGCCATCGGCGCCGTCCGCGAGGTGCACGTCTGGACCGACCGCCCGGGCATTCCCTCGCGGTTCTGGTGGCCGCAGGGCGGCGGCCGCCCTTCCGGCGCCGACCCCGTCCCCGGCGGATTCGATTGGGATGTCTGGCTGGGTCCGGCGCCGCAGCGGCCGTACCTCGACACGTATAAGGAGGGCAAATTCCAGGGGAAACGGGTTTACCAGCCGTTTGTGTGGCGCGGCTGGTGGGACTTCGGAACCGGAGCGCTGGGCGATATCGGCTGCCATTCGCTCAGCGGCATTTTCAGCGCTTTGAAAGTGGAATATGCGGCCTCGGTCGAACTCGTCCGAGACAGCGGCGACGGCACGGCGGAGATGTTCCCCAGCGCATCGACGATCCGCTGGGAGATCCCGGCGCGCGGCGATATGCCGGCCTGTCATCTCTATTGGTACGACGGCGGCCACTATCCGGCTGCTGAGATCGGCGAACTCGCCCCGGGCCAGGCGTATCCAAGCAACGGCACGGTGCTGGTCGGCGACCAGGGCAAGATGACGTTCTACGGCAGCCCTCGGCTGATGCCGGAGAGCAAGATGCAGGGCTACACGATGCCCTCGCCCTCCATTCCCCGCTGCCAGAACGACCACTTCCAGGAATGGGTGGAGGCCTGCAAAGGCGGGCGAGCGCCGTTTTCCAACTTCGACCATGCCGGCCCGCTCACCGAACTGGTCCTCTTGGGCAACCTGGCGATCCGAGCGGGCGTAGGCCAAAAAGTCCTCTGGGACGGGCCGAAGATGCTGTCGACCAACCGCCCGGAGCTGAATCCGCTGGTCAGCCGGCAATATCGTCCGGGCTGGGAACTCTGACGCCGGTCTTTTTTCGGCATTCCTGACAGGGCTACGTCTTTCTCGCAAGAATACCGAACGATAGAAGGGTGTGATCAAACTCCGTCGTGGGGTGGAAACGGATTGGCACCGCTGTTCTGTCTGTTCCGCCGCTCGCCCACCAAGTGGCGTCGGTCCGACGAGCGTCGGCAAGAGAGGCCGGCGTTGGCAGGTGTTCGTCACCGGCAGGCTGCAGCAAGACGATTCTCGCATGGCCACTTTTCAGCCCTTCTGGGCGCGAGTACCTTAAACATTGTTTTCCACAACCTTGTGATTGCCCGTAGCGAAGGGGGAAAAAGCTGATGGCGAAGAAGATCGGTGAGTTGACAACAGCCGCTCGCGAGGCACTTGTCGCCTTACAGAACGCGGATGCATCCGTTGCTGACGTGAAGGCCAAAATCCTCGAGCTTCACCCGGAGTTGGAGAAGGAAATCGGAGACAGCCTCAGCAGCACCGTATACCGCCAGCGCGATTGGGCGCGGGAGCAAATTGGCGGTCAACGGCGCAGAGCGCCCGTCAAGGCCAAACGCGCCCCCAGTGGTCCGAACACCCTGGAACGTTACCAGATGGCGGAAAGGTTCTTGACTCTTTGTGGCGGGACGGCGCAGCACGCCGAGGAAGTGCTGGGATTCCTCGAAAAGATCGATCCGGCCGAATTGCGTCAGGCCTTCGACGCCTGGCAACAACTGGTGGCCAGCGCCGGCAACGCCCAGAAAGCCCGCCAAGTCCTCGCCACGATGCGGGATACCGGCATGCTGGGGTAATCAATCCGTCGCGGGAAGCCGCGCAAGCGTGATATTCTCATACGGGCCTTTCAGCCCGCGTTCGTAGAGGCACAGAATCGTCCCGTCGTTGAGCACGGCCAAGCACGAATAGGCCGCCGGGCCGTGCCAAAGGACTCTGGACGTCGGCCACGTCTTGCCTTCGTCATCGCTTACGCGCAGCGTCATCTCCTTGCGCGCGGCGGGCTCGGCTGGATTGGAGAACAAGATGCAGTCCTTGCCGCCGTTGCGTGCCAGCGAGTAACGCCGGATGCTCGCCTGGCAGATCGGCTCGACCAAGGTCGTATCGTGGACGACGGGCGACCATGTGAGGCCGCCGTCCGTGCTGCGGCTGACCGCGCGCGCCCGGTGCTTCGGATCGTAGTTCCGCATGTTGAGCATCAGCGAGCCGTCGGCCAACTCGACCGCCTCGCACTCGTTGGTCAGCGGACCGGCGGAGCCGCCCAGCCTCCACGAAGCCCCATGATCGTCGCTGTAGAGGACGTGCGAGAAGTACAGGCCCGTTTCGGCCTCAATGTGGTCGCACGGGATGACCAGCCGGCCACTCTTGAGCTGAATACCCGCGCCGGGGCCCGTCGCATACCAGGTCCAGTTCGGCAGCTTGGCAACCCTCGTGATCTCGACCGGCTTCGACCAGGTCAGTCCGTCGTCGGTGCTCTTGGCGAGCCAGACGGTCCGCGTGCCTTTGCTCGTGCGCGCGATGATTTCCGGTTCCCGATCCGTGCCCAGGTTGTGCGTCAACAGCAGCCAGATCGTGCCGGTCGTGTGATCGATCACGGGACACGGATTGCCGCACGTGTTGGCCTCATCGTCCCAGACGATTTGCTGTGGGCCGAAGGTCCGCCCGCCGTCGATGCTCCGCTTGACGAGCAGGTCGATGTCGCCCGCGTCGCCGCTTCCCAGTTTCCGGCCTTCGCAGAAAGCGAGCACTGTGCCCCGATCCGTGACCACGACCGAAGGAATCCGATACGTGTGATAGCCGTCCCGGCCCGAAGTGTACACTTCGACTTGCTCCGGGCGGCGCGCCGCTTCCTCGTCGATCTCATCCAGACGGAAGCAGACGCTCACCACCGAGTTCTTCTCTCCCTGATCCAGCACCGCGTAGGTTGTGGCCACGAAGACGCCGTCCGGCAGCACCTCCAGACCGGGATAGCCGAGGTCGCCTTTCTTCGGGCTGCGGAGCAGGCGGACACCATACTGCCCCTCGCGAAGGTTGACGATGTCGTCGTAGACGCTTGCCGTCCCCCGAGCGATCACCACCTGGCGATTGTGCTGGCTGGACAGGTCGAGCGTGGGAATCGAATAGTGGTCGGACTGCGTCCGCGGCGGCAGTTTCACCTCCGCGGGGCCGTCCGCGGCTCGGACCGAAACGCGCAGCATGCAGAGTGCGAGGAATAGGACGAGGCAGATTCGCAGAATTCTCTGGTGCATGGCTGGATTCGCATTGGCAATGGAACCGGCCCGTAACGGCCGGAGGGCGCGAACACGCGTTCTATCTTGCGCGATCGTTTCTCACCGTACAAGCCGTGAAGCTCGGATCGGGACATTTCCCGCCGGGGCCCTGTACGCGTTTCCCCATTGTGACGGCTATGCGTCCACCGATCCCCAGATGGCCGTGATCCGAGTCGGATACGGGAGGCAAACGGCGCGCGGACGCGTAGCCGCCGTCACACCGGCCACGGCCCGCGGAAGCCGGTGTCCGCCAGCTTCATCTTGTAAAGCTGGGCAAAGAGGCGGAAGTGCCGGGCAAACTCGCCGCAGAAGAGCAGGTTGTGATGACCGCGGACCATGCAGGCGTCGTCGCGGTCGGTCAGTTCGATCTCGACGTTCGTCGTGCAGCCCGCGGCCGGGGGCATCGGGTGCGATGCGACCACCTTGCCCGCGTACACGTCCAGCGACGGCGGATCGCCCGGATAATAGCGGACCATCGTCACCGGATCGCCGGGGTTCCAGAAGACCTGAATCGCGCAGCTTCCTTCGTTCGTATGGGCGAAGCGGCGGAGCAGATAGGAGAGTTCGGCCCCGTCCGGGCCGTGGATTTTCGTCGGACAGGTGCAGTGCGAGGCGTAGTAGTGGTTGTTTTCCGTATCGTAGCAGGGATTGTGCTGGAACCCGGGACGGCCCGTAAGTAGCTGTCCCAGCATTTGGGTATAGACCGCCGGCAGGTCGTTCTCGCAGGCGGCCGGGACCAACTGGCTATTGAGCGTGGCGAAACTGATACACGGTTTGAGCATGCCGCGCCGCAGGCAGTTCATCGTCACCCCGTCGGCCTGCTCGTCCGCCAGGAGCTTCTTGAGCGCGAAATGCGCCCGTGCGGCGTTCTCCAGGGCCTCCCGGCTGATCCCGCGGATCTCCTTTGCCTTGCCTGTAACCGATTCGATGAGGGATTTTGCCTCCGCGCCGATGGCGACCTTCTCGAATTCCTCCGCATAGCGGGCGAACGGGACCACGCGGACGGTCGCGCCAAGGAACGCTTCCGTCCCCTCCCGGGTCTCCGGGGCCTCGGTGATGCTCAGCAACCGGTTCTGGCCCATAAGCTTCTTCGCCTGGATCATCCGCATGCCGTACTCGATGGCTGGGAAATTGTCGAGCGATTGGATAAAGTAGACTCCCGGACGACGGTACTGGGCTACGGGGCCGTGCTTCACGCCCAGGCCGACGTAGAAAACGGCGGGAATCCCCGACTCCTCGGCTGCCTTCAAAAGCAGGTCGGCGTCGGCCAGACTGCGATTGTAGAACATGACCAAGAGCAGGCCGTCCGGCTTCGTGGCGCCGATTTCCTGGGCCAATCGCCGGGCATCCTCGGTATTCGCCACGGGCGGACCATCGCAGGCGATGGTCATGCCGAGCTTCTTGGCCATCTCGCCCAGCGAAGCCACGTATTGCTTCTGGCGGTTCTCGGCATCGAAATCGTTGCCCGGCCAACTCCACCAGCCCTCCGGCCCGGCAAACGTCTGCGAGGGCGGATAGAGGAACACGGCGCGGACCACCGCGCCCGCTTTCTTGCGCGGCGACTCTGCTTCGCCGGCGCTCGCCGACAGGGTGTGAAACGCGAGTGTTCCGGCCGCCACGCTCATGGCTGCCAGGAAATCCCTTCGATCGCATCCGCACGAACAGCCGTTGTAGGATTCGTTCTCCGCGGGTTGCCTTGCCATCGCAGGTTCCTTGTGATCGGGTTGTCGAGAAGCACGTTCCGCCACCGTCCATTCATGACTGCCATAGTGCGCAAACGGGATGGCGGGTGCAAGCCCACCTGCTTGAATTCTTGGATCACAGACCCGTGCGCCTGCCTTCTGTGCCAAAGTTGAAGCTTCGCACGAAGTTCACCAGCCACATGGATGCAACAAGTAGCCCGAAAGAACTAGAAGACTTGCGGCTCGCGACTGGAACGTAAACCACGATGCCATAATGCTTTCGGAAAAGCCTCCTCGCCGTTAGTCATGCAACACTTCCCAAAGGCGTTGCGTACCCGTGCCTGGCTCCTCGCGACCTCCTGGCAGGCCAAACCACGGCCATCTCCAACGTCTTGCGATTCGAGACGGAGCGGATATAATCGGCCCAAGGGAGTGATTCGCCCGCGCGCGTCGCATCGCTCCCACAAAATCCGGCGCTCGCTGGCATCCGTAGCGGCACTGTCAGCGCTTGATGAGCACTCCAACCTGGACCGATCCCCGAAATACCGGGCCGGTTCCGGGAGGAGTTTTTTTATTGGGCTCGCGCTGAAATCCGTGGCGGCACTGCAGCGGTTGACGGGCAGTTTGAGTGACAGGGTTCGGGCCTTTCTGACCCACCGGACGGGCCCTTTCCATTGGGTGATTCCTTTATGTCGACCAACGAATTGGCTCCCCGCAAAGTTCCCCAAGTCCGGACGAAGTACCGGCGGATCGTCACCGACATTCCCGTCCCCGAGTCGATCCCTATCCTCCAAAAGCTCCGCCAGTTCGAGCCCGTTTCGATGAGCGGCCAGCCGCCCATCCTCTGGGACCGGGCCGAAGGCATCCAGGTCTACGACCGCTGGGGCAACATGTGGCTCGACTGGTCCTCCGGCGTGCTCGTGACCAACGCCGGCCACGGCCATCCGAAGATTCGCAGGGCCATCCAGCAACAAGTTGAGCACGGGCTGCTGCACAACTACTGCTTCCCCTCCGAGATCCGCGCCCAACTCACCGAAGCGTTGGCCCGGGTCGCGCCGGAAGGCCTCAAGAAGGTTTTCCTGCTCACGACCGGCGCGGAAGCCTGCGAATGCGCGATCAAGCTCGCTCGCACCCACGGACGCAAGGTGGGCGGCGATAAGAAGATCGCCTTCGTCACGTTCCACAATGCCTTCCACGGCCGCACGCTCGGCGCGCAGATGGCCGGCGGCATCCCCGCCCTGAAGGACTGGATCGTCAACCTCGACAAGGACTTCATCCAGGTGCCGTTTCCCGACGGCTTCCGCGGCCCGGATACAAGTTTCGACGGGTTCCTCAACGCGCTGAAGCAGCAGGGATTCACTCCCGACCGCATTGCCGGCGTGATGACCGAGACCTACCAGGGCGGAAATGCCAGCTTCGCCCCCCCACAGTATGTCCAGAAACTACGCGCCTGGTGCGACGAGCACAAAGTGCTGCTCGCCATGGACGAAGTGCAGGCCGGCTTCGGCCGCACCGGCAAACTCGCCGGCTACCAGCACTACGGCATCGTCCCCGACCTCTCCACCTGGGGCAAAGGCATCTCCAGCTCCCTCCCCATCTCCTGCGTCATCGGCCGCGCCGACGTCATGGACCTCCACCCCGCCGGCAGCATGACCTCCACCCACACCGGCAACCCCCTCTGCTGCGCCGCCGCCCTCGCCAACATCGAAATCATCGAACGCGAAGGCCTCGTCGACCGCGCCGCCCGCCTCGGCGCCATCCTCCTCTCCCGCCTCCACGCCATGAAGGCCCGCCACCCCCAAATCGGCTGCGTCGACGGCAAAGGCATGGTCGCCGCCATCGCCTGCGTCAAACCCGGCACCACCGAACCCGACGCCGACCTCGCCTGGGCCGCCGTCCAGGAGTCCCTCTTCCGCGGCGTCCTCATGTTCTCCCCCGTCGGCTTCGGCGGCGGCGCCATCAAAATCTGCCCGCCCCTCTCCATCCCCGAAGACGCCCTCGCCGAATCCCTCGACGTCTTCGAGGAAGCCTTCGCCTCCGTCGTCGCCCACAGCGAGGTGGCATGAAGCTCGACGTCCTCATGATCGGAGGCGGCATGATCGCCCACGATCAGATCCTGCCCTCGCTCTACCAGCTCCAACGCCGCAACATGCTCGGCGACATCACCGTCGTCGCCCAAAGCGCCCCCACCATCCGCGCCCTCGCCGAAAACGAGCTCATTCGCAAAGCCTTCCCCGGCCACAGCTTCAAGGCCTACCCCGACTACCAGGCCAACCCCACCGCCCGTGACCCCGAGCTCTATAAGTCATTGCTCGCTCAAATGCGGCCCCGCCAAATCGTCATCGTCGCCCTCCCCGATCAGCTTCACTACGAAGCCGTCATGGCCGCCCTTCGCCACAACCAGCACCTCCTCGTCGTCAAACCCCTCGTCCTCTCCGCCGCCCAAGCCCTTGAAATTGAAGCCGAAGCCCGCCGCCGCAACCTCGTCGTCGGCGTCGAATACCACAAACGCCTCGACGACCGCAGCCTCCTCGCCCGCCGCCGTTACCGCGCCGGCATGTTCGGCGAATTCAAACTCGGCACCGCCCGCCTCATGGAAAAGTGGTATTACCGCCACTCCAACTTCCAAAACTGGTGCACCACCGAGAATTCCGACGCCTTCACCTACATCGGCTGCCACTACGTCGACCTCGTCGCCTTCGTCACCGGCCTCAAACCCGTCGCCGTCAGCGTCTACGGCATTAAGGACCGCTATCCCAACGGCAACGAGGGTTACCTTTATACCGATGCGCGCGTCATTTGGGAGAACGGAGCCTGCCTGAACGTACAGAATTCCTTGAGCTTCCCTGACGCCGCTCCCGGTACCAACACCCAAGGCATCACCATGTACTTTGCCGGGACCGCCGCCGACGGAGCCCTCCGCGCAGGCTGGCTGGAACATTCCGATCAGTATCGCGGTCTGAAGTACAGCTACATCCAGGCGCCTTCCTCGCCCGGTGCCACCATGTTCACCG
>JABWBD010000375.1 GCA_013360685.1 Pirellulales bacterium | reverse complement strand
GTATGGGCTGCAGTCCCGGGATGCGCTGGAGCTTTCCGGTGAGCTCGAGATCCGGCTCGGACGGCGGTTGTCGCCGACCTTGCTTTACGATTGTCCGACCATCGAATCGCTCGCGAGCCACGTCGCCCGTGAAACGACTGCTGCGCAATCCGACGTCCCGCCGGCGCCGCGGGTGACGGCCGCGTCGTTGGAACCGATCGCGATTGTGGGAATTGGCTGCCGTTTTCCGGGCGCCGCGGGGCCCGCGGCGTTCTGGCAACTGCTGGTCGACGGCGTCGATGCGGTCCGGGAAGTTCCTTCCGACCGCTGGGATGCCGCCGCGGCCGACGGAATGCTCGCGGGGCGCGGCAGTGGAAACGGGCGCGCGACCGTCCGCTGGGGCGGCTGGCTGGCCGATATCGACCGGTTCGACAGCGAGTTCTTCGGCATTTCGCCGCGGGAAGCCGCGTGCATCGATCCCCAGCAGCGCCTGTTGTTGGAAGTTGCCTGGGAGGCATTGGAGGACGCGGGGCTGCCGGCCGAACGCCTCCGGGGGTCTGCCGGCGGCGTGTTTGTCGGCATCAGTACGAACGATTACCGGCAGGCATTCGCGGCCCGGACCAGCGAAGTGGATCCTTACTGGAGCACGGGCAACGCGGGAAGCATCGCGGCAAATCGTCTCTCCTATTTCTTCGACCTGCGAGGCCCCAGCATCGCGATCGACACCGCCTGTTCGTCGTCGCTGGTGGCGGTTCATCTGGCGGCGGGCAGCCTTCGCAATGGCGAGTGCGACGTGGCCTTGGCCGGCGGAGTCAACGCCATCCTCACGCCCGATATCTCCTTCAGCTTTGCCAAAGGGGGCGGCCTCGCCCCGGACGGCCGCTGCAAGGCTTTTGATTCGCGGGCCGACGGCATCGTCCGCAGCGAGGGCGTGGGGATCGTGGTTCTCAAGCGCCTTTCCGATGCCATGGCGGACGGCGACTCGATCTATGCGGTGATTCGCGGTTCCGCGGTGAACCAGGATGGCCGCAGCAATGGAATCACCGCTCCCAACCAGGCAGCCCAGGAGGCGGTGCTCCGCAGCGCGTGGCGCAGCGCCGGGATCTCGCCGACCGAGGCCCAGACCATCGAGACGCACGGCGCCGGTACGCTGCTGGGAGACGTGATCGAGGCCAACGCGCTCATGGCTGTGCTCGCTCCAGGCCGGACGCCGGATTGCCCCTGCGCCATCGGCTCGGTGAAGACCAACATCGGCCATTGCGAAGCGGCCGCGGGGGCCGCCGGTCTGATCAAGTTGGCGCTGGCCATTCGGCACGGGAGAATCCCTCGGAGCCTCCACTTCAAGGAGCCGAACCCGCATATTCCATTTTGCGAAGCTCCACTGGCAGTCCAAACCGAGACCGTCGATTGGCCCGGCCCGCGCGACCGGCGCCTGGCCGGCGTGAGCTCCTTCGGGTTCGGCGGCACCAACGCGCATGTCGTCCTGGAATCACCGCCACCCGCGAGAGTTGAACCGGTTCCGGCTATGAGTGGTGCGGATGCCGTCCACCTGCTGCCGCTCTCGGCAGCAAACATGGATGCGCTCCAGGCCCTGGCCAGGCGGCTCGACGAGCGGCTTGCCGCCGGACCGGCCGAACTTGTCGATCTCTGTTGCGAGGCGGCGACTCGGCGGACACACTTGGATCACCGTGCGGCACTTCGATTCTGCAGCATCGAGACCCTGCGCGAACAGCTCCGCGCCGTGGGAACCGGCCAGGGACACCCGGCGGTCCGGGTAGGCAGAAAGCCCGGCGACCGGCGGCTCAGGTTCGCCTACGTTTTTTCGGGGCATGGCGGGCAGTGGCGGGGAATGCACCGGCCGCTGTGGGAACGATTCCCGGCCTTCCGTGCCCGGCTTGAAGAGTGCGACCGGCTGGTTCGGCAACAGGCGGGCTGGTCGGTCCTGACGGAATTGGACGCAGATCCGGCACGATCAGGGATGGAACGGGGAAGCGTTGAAGTCGTCCAGACCACCCTGCTTGCGATGCAACTCGCAATGGTCGAGGCATGGAAGTCGTGGGGTATCGAACCGGACGCAGTTGCGGGACACAGCATGGGCGAGATTGCGGCCGCGTGTGCGGCCGGGGCGCTGGACGTCGGCGATGCGGTGCGAGTGGTCGTCGCGCGGAGCCGTGCGCTGGAGGAGGCGTTGAGCGGCATCGGAGACTGCGGCGGTATGGCGGCCTTGCGGATCTCGGGCGACGAAGCGGAGGAGTTGATCCAAGACGCCCGGGATCGGGTCTGGATTTCCGTCCACAACAGCCCAAACTACACGGTGCTTTCCGGCGACCGCGCGATCCTGGAGGAACTGGTCGCGGGGCTCCGACACCGCAAGATCGGCGCGCGGATGATGGATGTGCCGGGAGCAGCCCATACGCCGCTGCTCGAACCGGCGGCGGGCAGGCTTCGGGCGGCGTTGGAAGGGCTTACGTGCCGGGCGGAAGTCGTGCCGTTTTATTCGACGCTTACCGGGGCGAGAAGGGACGGCCGCGAACTGAATGCGGCATACTGGGCGGACAGTATTTGCCGTCCCGTCCGTTTTGCCGCGACGATCCGTGCGCTGGTTCAAAGCGGCTGCCGAGGCTTTCTGGAAATCGGTCCGCATCCGATGCTGACGGCGGCCGTGGCCCAGTGCATGGAACCGCTCGGCGTGGAAGCGATGGTAGGGCCGTCGCTGCGGCGAGGCGACCGTGATCTCGATGCCATGTTGGGATCATTTGGCGCGCTTTACGCCGCCGGAGTCGACGTGGACTGGCAGCGGATTTACCCGGGCCAAGGCCGTTGGGCCTCTCTTCCTGCCTATCCCTGGCAGCGGCAACGGTGCTGGATCGACGCTCTGCCGGCGAGAGCGCCCGGCCCGCCTTCCGCAATGGCTCCGGCCGACGGAAACGGCCGCGGAGCAGAACCCGGCGCGCCGGAGCGTCCCATCGGTCCCTCGCCCAGACCGGCGCCGCATGGACTCGAGTGCGTAGTTCCGGCGAGCGCGTCGGCGCGCCAGGTCCTGGAGGAAACGGAGCCCGGCAAGCGCCAGAAGGGCCTGGAAGCGTATCTTCAGGCCCAAATCGCCTACACCCTGAATACCGACCCCGCCAGAATCGACGTCGAGCGGTCGCTGACCACGATGGGCATCGATTCCTTGATGGGCATTGAAATCAAGAATCGCGTCGAGGCCGAATTGGGAGTGGCCGTGAGCCTCGTCCAGTTCCTGGAAGGTCCCACGATTGCCCGGCTGGCCGACGCGGTTCTGCCTCAACTCGACCGCCACGCCTCGTCGACGGAGCTCGCGAAGGATCAGGCAGCCTCCGGAACCAACGGGGGGGAGATCGCAGACGAAGAGGCCGCTAGGCTGCTCGAACGACTCGAACAGCTCTCCGACGAAGAAGTCGACGCACTGACGCAACGAATGCTTGCTGAATAGGGCGGTGAGAATGAGCACGGCCGACGCTTCTCGGTTGTCTTCGGGGGAAAAGCGCGCACTCTTGCGGCGGCTGCTTGAGGAGCGGGCGGCTCGCTCGCGGCATGAGTACCCGCTTTCGCACGGACAGCGGGCCTTGTGGTTTCTGCACCAGTTGGACCCCGACAGCGCCGCGTACCATGTCCTGTTTGCGGTCCGAGTCCGCTCCAAGCTCGAGATCGCCGCTCTGCGCGATGCACTGCAGACGCTCACCGACCGTTACACGTCGCTTCGGACTACCTTCGAGAATCGCGGCGGGCAGCCAGTCCAGGTGGTCCACCGCCACCGGCCCGTCGCTCTCGATTGGACAGATGCTTCGGGTTGGAGCGAGGATCGGCTCTACCAGGAGGTAGCCGCGTGCGCCTACCGGCCTTTTGATTTGGAACACGGGCCGCTCTTTCGGGGTGCGATCTTCACGCGCGGGCCCGAAGACCATGTCCTGCTGTTTGCCGTGCATCACATCATCGGCGATTTCTGGTCGCTGGTGCTGCTGATGTCCGATCTGAGGCGGATCTACTCGGCCGATCGGAAGGGCAGGCCGCTGGACCTGCCCCCTCTCGCGTCACAATATGCGGACTACGTTCGCTGGCAAGACGAGATGCTGCGGGGGCGCGAAGGGGAGCGGCTGTGGCAGTACTGGAGCCGCCGGCTGGCCGGCGAATTGCCTCGGCTGAATCTGCCGACCGACCGGCCGTATCCGGCCGCGCAAACCGATCGAGGTTCGGCCGTCAATTTCGAAATCGGCGACGGCTTGAGCCGGTCGATGCGGGTACTTGCCCAGGCGGAGGGCGTGACGCTGTTCACGGTCCTGTTGGCCGCCTACCAGGTCCTGCTCCACCGCTACGCCAGACAGGACGATATCCTGGTCGGGTCGCCGGCCGTCTGCCGCAGCAAACGCGGTTTCGAACAGATCTTCGGCTACTTGACGAACATCATCGCTCTCCGCGCGGATCTTTCGGGAGATCCCGAGTTCACTGAATTCCTCCAGCAGGTCCGCAGAACGGTGCTGGAAGGGTTGGACCACCAGGATTATCCGTTCTCTTTGCTGGTCGAGCGTCTCCAGCCGATCCGTGACCCAAGCCGCGCTCCGATTTACCAGGCCGCCTTCCTGATGGAGAAATCCCACCTGCTCGAAGAGCAAGGGGCGGCCGCGCTGATGATGGGGCAATCGGGCGCGACCCTGGAACTCGGCGGCCTGAAGATGGAGCCGTTCGGGCTCCGTGCGGAAGCCACCCCGTTCGAGATCAGCATGATTATTGAAGACGGGGGCGGACGCCTGGCGGGGTGCATCCAGTACAACACGGACCTGTTCGACGAGGCGACGGTTCGGCGGTTCGCCGGCAGCTACGTCCGCATCCTGGAGGCGGTCGCGGCCGATCCGCACCAGCACGTTGGCCGGATTCCCGTGCAGCCCGCCGAGGAACTGGCGAGGCTGCTTGACGACTGGAACAAGACGGATGCCCGCTACCCTGGATCGGCGTGCTGCCACGACCTGATCGACCAACGCGCCGCCGAGTCTCCCGAGTCCGTTGCCGTCCGCTTCGGCGACCGCTCGATGACCTACGGCCAGTTGCGGGAGCGATCGAACCGGTTAGCGCACTACCTTGGCCGCCTCGGCGTCAGGCCCGGCACGGTCGTGGGAATCTGCGTGGAACGATCGCTGGAAATGGTGGTGGGCTTGCTGGGGATACTGAAAGCCGGCGGGGCCTACCTGCCGCTCGACCCGGCGTTTCCCCGCGACCGGCTCCGTTTCATGTTCCAGGACAGCGGAGCTTCGGTCCTGGTTACCCAGCAGCCGCCGGGAGAGGTTCTGCACGTTGATTCGGGAAAGGTGGTTTGCCTCGAAACGGATTGGGAAAGAATCGCCAGGGAGCCGGACGATTGCCCCTCGCCGTCCGCAGGGCCGGAAGACCTGGCGTACGTCATTTATACCTCCGGATCGACTGGGCTGCCCAAGGGAGTCGAGATCTCGCACTGCGCGCTGGTGAACTTCTTGTGTTCGATGCAGCGCGAACCGGGATTCGACGCCTCGGATGTTCTCGTGAGCGTGACGACGCTCTCGTTCGACATCTTCGGACTGGAGTTGTACCTGCCGCTGGTGTGCGGTGCTCGCGTGGTGTTGACCGACCGTCTCACCGCAGGCGACCCGGCACGTCTCGAACAAATGCTGGCCGACTGCGGTGCGACGGTGATGCAGGCCACCCCCGCGACGTGGCGGATGCTTATCGATGCTGGCTGGAAGGGACTGCCGGGATTGAAAGCGCTCGTCGGCGGCGAGGCATTGGGCCCTGAACTGGCTCGCCGTTTGCTCGGGCTCTGCGGATCGCTTTGGAACCTCTACGGCCCGACGGAGACGACCATCTGGTCAACTGTCGGGGAGGTGACGCCCGGCTTCGACCGCATCACCATCGGCCGCCCGATTGCCAACACGCAGGTCTACCTGCTGGACGAGCATCTCCAGCCGGTGCCGGTCGGGGTGCCGGGGGAGTTGTGCATCGGCGGCGAGGGTTTGGCACGCGGCTATCGCAACCGCGCTGATCTGACGGCCGAGCGGTTTGT
This sequence comes from Pirellulales bacterium, assembly GCA_013360685.1. Taxonomy (GTDB): domain Bacteria; phylum Planctomycetota; class Planctomycetia; order Pirellulales; family Thermoguttaceae; genus JABWBD01. Next base: position 2,594 of record JABWBD010000375.1, on the reverse strand, counting down.
TCCCAATCCCTTCGGCGGCAAGCCCGGTCGCATCTACAGGACCGGCGACCTGGCGCGTTGGCTTCCCGACGGCTGTATCGAGTGCCTCGGCCGGATGGACCACCAGGTCAAGGTCCGGGGGTTCCGGATTGAACTCGGAGAGATCGAGGCTGCCTTGATCACCCATCCTGGTGTTCGCCAGGCGGTTGTCGTTGCCCGCCTGGACCGGCACGGGCAGAATCGGCTGGCCGGATACGTGCTGCCGGAAGCGGGCCGGTCTTTGTCGATCGAGTCGCTCCGCGATCACCTGCGGCCCCGTTTGCCGGATTACATGATCCCATCGGCATTGGTTCTGTTGGATGCGTTTCCATTGACGCCCAACGGGAAAGTCGATCGCGAGGCTCTTCCCCTGCCCGATACCACGCGGCCTGATCTGAAGCAGGAGTATGTTGCCCCGCGAACGCCCACGGAAGCATTGTTGGCTCGCATCTGGACCGAGGTGCTCGGGCTGAAGGAGGTTGGCATCCATGACAACTTCTTCTCGCTGGGAGGCCACTCGCTATTGGCCACGCAGGTAGTGTCTCGTGTCCGCGCCCAATGTCAACTGGATGTGCCGCTGCGAGAGTTGTTTGAAGAGCCCACGATCGCCGCGCTGGCCGCGGCGATCGACCGCGCGCAACAGGGTCCGGCTTCAGGGCCGATCGCGAGGATCGATCGCGGCGGTCCGTTGCCGCTGTCGTTCGCCCAGGAACGTCTGTGGTTTCTCGATCATCTCATGCCCGCGAGTGCGGCTTACAACATCCCGGCCGCGGTCCGTATCGAGGGCGATCTCGATGTTGAGGCTCTCTCCGCCAGTCTTCATGAAATCGTCCGGCGGCACGAATCGCTCCGCACTCGATTCGAGACCGTCGACGGCCGCCCCGTGCAGCGGATCGCGGACGATGTCCGGGTCGGGATTCCTGTGGTCGAGGCCTCGCAGCTTGCGGAAGCGATGCATCTGGCAAACGAGGAAGCTCGGCGGCCGTTCACTCTCGATATTGGGCCGTTGCTGCGGGCCCGCCTGATTCGACTAGGCAGCAGGGACCACGTCTTTGTCCTGACCGTGCACCACATCGTCTCCGACGGGTGGTCGATGGGCGTGCTGCTCCACGAACTTGCGACGCTCTACCGGGAATATTCCCAGGGGCGGTGCTCGTCGTTGCCGGAGCTGCCGCTGGAGTACGCAGATTACGCGGCATGGCAGCGAGAGTACCTCGCCGGCGGCGTCCTCCGGGAGCAGCTTGCCTATTGGACCGATCGGCTCTGGGGTATTCCCAGCGGGCTGGATCTGCCGACCGACCGACCCCGGCCGGCCGTGCAGACGTTTGCCGGTTCGATTCGGCCGGTCCGAATCTCGCGGGAATTGACGCGCTCCCTGCTCGAACTGAGCCGGAGCGAGGGGGCGACGCTCTTCATGACGCTCCTTGCCGCTTTCCAGGCCCTGCTTGCCCGCTATGGCAGGCAGGACCAGGTCTGCGTGGGAAGCCCCATGGCAGGGCGGACGCGCGCGGAATTCGAGCGGATTTTCGGGCTGTTTGTTAATACGGTTGTCCTTCGCGGCGATCTGGCCGGAGATCCCACGTTTCGTGAGCTCCTGTCGCGGACGCGCGAGACGACGCTGGGCGCCCACGCCAATCAGGATATTCCGTTTGAGTACCTCGTCGACCGGCTGCATCCTCAGCGCGATCTCAGCCGCAGTCCGCTGTTTCAGGCGATGTTCGTCCTCCAGAACGCGCCGCTGCCGGACGTGCAGCTTCCCGGACAGAGCCTCACGCCGTTGGAGGTACACAGCGGCACGTCGAAATTCGACCTCACGCTGATGCTGGAAGAGGACGAAACAGGCATTCACGGTTCTGTGGAATACAACACCGATCTGTTCGATGCCTCCACGATCGATCGGCTGGCTGCGCACTACGTGAACCTGCTTTCCGCGATGGTTCGCGAGAATCGTTCAACGCCACGGCTGCCGAGTACGATCTGTCGGGCACACTGGACGAGCTGTTCGAGCGGCAGGTGGACCGCGCGCCGGGTGCCACGGCGCTGGTCTACGAGGACCGGCGGCTGAGCTACCGGGAACTGGACGACCAGGCCAACCGCCTGGCACACCTGCTGCGCCGCCTGGGCATCGGTCCAGACAGCGTGGTGGGCGTGATGGGCTACCGGTCCATCGAACTGGTCGAGGCCCTCTATGGTGTGATGAAGGCGGGCGGGGCCTACTTGCCTTTGGATCCGGACTATCCACAAGAGCGCGTGGCAGCGATCCTGGCCGACAGCGGAGTGAAGGTGGTGCTGGTCGGGCCCGGGCTGGAAGACCGCCTGGGCGAATGGCCCGGCACGTGCGTGGCGCTGGAAGAATCCTCCTGGCAAGCGGAGCCTTCCAAGCGTCCCCAGCGACTGACCGGTCCTGAGAATCTGGCCTACGTGATCTACACCTCCGGCTCCACGGGCGTTCCCAAGGGCGTGGCCGTCGAGCACGCTGGAATCCGTAACCGGCTGGTCTGGATGCAGGAGGCCTACGGCCTGACCACGTCGGACCGGGTGTTGCAGAAGACGCCCTACAGCTTCGACGTCTCGGT
>JABWBD010000374.1 GCA_013360685.1 Pirellulales bacterium | reverse complement strand
TGCCCACGGCCTCGGCTCCAAAGAACGCCTCGGCTTCTTTGGAGCCGCGGGTCAGAGCGATGGCAAAGAACACGGCCTCGCCACTGGCGAAGACCCAGACTCTTATTGCCCCAATGATCGGCAATGGCGGCGAGTGGGTGAGAGCGGCGAGCCTCGCTTTCGTCGCTGTCAACGCTGACCCTGGTGCGGGCAATGTCAACGATTTCAACCTTTACCGCTACGTGCGCAACAGTCCGCTGCTCCACACCGATCCTACAGGGCTTATTACGGTCGGTGAGTGGGGGCGTTGCGGAGAAGTGGAAATGAGATACAATTTTGGGGAGAAAAAGACGACCAGCGTTTTTCCAAATAGCACCATCGCGTCGATAATGCTCATGGGTGGAAGCGGTTGCGTGACGCTTCCTAGTGGAATCTACTGCACGGGGACTTGTAACGAAATCTTGACGTGGAAGTCTTCGGACAATCCAGCTAAGACGATATTGGAGCACGAAGCGTGCCATTATTGTGCGCTTGTGGATTATGGATATTGTGCGTATCTCAAAACTGCCGGCGCGGCACCCGATGGATGCGTTGGACACGAAATGCCAGCAAAGCCGATTTGGGGTCCGAGAAAATGACCGGTGAAGTGCGATGTCACCGTTGCTCCGTATTGCGCGAGTGAGCAGTAAGATGGATGGAATTGGGTTGCTTAGCGCGAAAGCGTCTGTGGTTCTTCTCGCAGCGGGCATGTTGATCTTGTCCGGGTGCGACCCCGTGCGAACAACCAGCCAACAGATCACGATAGCGGTGGAAGATGATCGGGGGCTGCCCGTGCCCGACACGAAGGTAAGAATCAAAGAGTCCTGGGAGTCTTGGCAATCTTGGACGCCCGGAGGATTCAAGGAAGCTGAGAAAGCCTTTTACCGTGAACGATGGGAAAGCGACTTCGTTCCGTGGCTTGAAGGCTTGACCAATGCCCAAGGCAAGGCCGTCTTAGAATCAGTCGAGACGGCACTTGACGGGACAAAAGGAAGCGAACCACCGGTGAAGCGTGACTGGGTTTCAAGTCGTGAGTATATCGTCAAGTTACAGACCAAGGATGCGGAAGACGAATTGCTCGTCGTAATGAAACCAGGCACGATCAGCAAGGGAAAACGGTACACGGTGAGGATCGAAGCAATCGAGAAGCCCCGGTATGTACGGGGGGACGCGCGGAAAGCGCCAGGCAAGAACGGCCGCAGGGAATGGCCTGTTCCAAAAGCATACGCTCGACGGAATGGGACGCGTGGTCGCTTCCTATACCTGCTACGACACGGATGAAACTGCCTACGCCGATGCCGACGACGTGACGGGGGACACGGTGGTGGAGCAGAGCGAGACCTGGTACGACCAGGCCGCGCAGGCGGTTGCGACGGCGACGTATCAGCGGCTGCCGGACGACACGAGCACGACCGGGGCGCTGAGCGCCGCGAACAGCTACGCGACCGCGGCGGTCGCGTGGTACGATGGCCTCGGCCGCACGGTCGCCACGGCCGACTATGGGCGCGAGGACGTGGATTCGGGGCTGACGCACTACTTCTTCAATGGCTCAACCGGCGCGGTGATCGACAGCGACTCGGACGGCATCCCCGACGAGGCCGAGGACGCTCCGCCGGAGCCGTATCCGCAGGATCCGTACTCCGAGGCCGGGATCGACTTCCAACTCCAGCTCACTGAGTACAACTCGGCCGGCCGGGCCTATCGCACGATCGACAATCTCGGCCGGATCAACCAGACCGCCTACGACGACGCCGGCCGCGTGGTAAAGACGATCCAAAACTACGATGACGGCACGGCAGGAGAAGCGGATACCGACTGCGACGTCACCGTTGACTACGAATACGGCAGCGGCGGCCAGTTGGTGACGATGGCCGCCTACAACGCCAAGGGGTCCGGCAATGGTGTCCAGGAACAGGCGACGAAGTACCTCTACCAGTCGGAGATCAACGCCTCGTGGCAGACGGCCGCGGTCTATCCGGACAGCGAAGACGAGCTTGAGCAGGACCCGAACACGGGCACTTGGACGTTTACCGACGACAACGGCGACCATGTTTCCACCGAATACGACCGTCTCGGCCGCACGACCGCCACGACAGACCAGCGGGGCGTGGTGCGCGAATTCACGGGGGGAAATAAAGGGGTCGGGAGTCTTTGTTGTTGATGCGTCCGACCGAAAGGGCGCGTAAGTCTCAAGCCGGCGTGGGAGACGACTTCCGCGGCCGCCAGCCCCAATTCTTTGGCCGTTCGCTCCTGCCAGGTCGCATCGCCGAAGGGAGTGCCTCGCACGACCGACCGCCGCAACGCCTCCAACTGCGCCTCCGTCTGCGGCGACTGGACATGCTTCAACCAACCCCGTGGAAGGGCCAGCGGGCCGGCGTCGATCAACCCGCCCTCGTTCCCGTGGACGCGATGCCAAAGACTCGACCATCGCCACGCCTCAGCCTGCTTGACCAGATTCGCCCGGAGTGCATTGCGCTCCACGTACCGCAGCACGGTCCATAGGTGATCGTCCTCCTGAATGGGGAACGACTTGAAGCGGCCCTGGTACAGCGGGCCGGTTCCGGCCGTGCGATGCGCCGCGTGCCAACGCTGGGTATGCGTCACCGTCAACCAACGCATGAACTCCGACAAGTCGCCGTCGCCGCGCGGCCAAAGCACGAAATGCCAATGGGTGGAAAGAACGCACCACCCCAGAACCCGCATCGGCAAGCGCGCTTTCGCTTCGCCAATCACCTCCTCGAACGCCTCGAAATCGCGATCCCTTCCGAACAGGCGCATCCGCCCTACGCCCCGATTCAGCACGTGGTATGCATATCCTCCATCGGCAAATCGCAATCGTCGTGGCATGGCGCCATCCTACCACTTGGCCTTGCTAGCCGTCAAGAACAAAGACTCCCGACCCCTTTTATCTTTTATCCGCTCTTTTATCCGGCACCGACAGCCGGGCATCCTCGCCCGACCTGAGCATGCTGGCGGAAATGCGGGCCGTCAGCCGCCAGCACCCGGCCGTGTCCCCGCAGATCGTCCTGGAACTGGCTACCCTCCGCGGGGCTAAAGCCTTGGGCCTGGAGGGTGAAATGGGAAGCCTCGAACCAGGCAAGCGAGCCGATCTGGCCGTGGTCGCCCTGCCCGACTGGGATTCCGCCGATCCTTACGAACTGCTGCTGGGGTGCGATCTGCCCGTAGTCGCCACGTGGTACAATGGCCGGCAGGTCTTCCCGCGATCCGAGTCGCCGGCAATGCCGCCCGCAGTGTAGCCGGGACACTCCGTGGCCCGACGCAGCGGGGCAAAGCGGACTACCGAATGAGGATGGGGGCACGGTCGGGTAAACCCGTGCTGAAGCACGGGCCTCTGCCGCCTGCGGCGGAACAAGGGGCATAAACGCCCCTTGCCATTCCGCGGTCCAATCGAACATCTTTACAGAACAACTTCCGTCCTAGACCCTTGCGCACGATGGAACAAGAACTGCATCCAGATGCGCGGGCCGAACCGCACTGTTTTCACCCACCCACTCCCAAACCCATCCCTGTCTCCCGAGATGCTTGACCCGGCTATGGCCGTCTGGTACACAGCAGTTGGGGAGACTTCCTCGGCAGCATCGCAACGTTCGGCCGTACCAACCGTGGGGCATCGCCGGAAAACAACGCTACTCCATTCAGTATGAAGGGGACAGATATGAGCGAGCAACTCAATCGTCGTCGATTCCTTTCCACCGCGGCGGCCGCGGGCGTTGGAATTTCACTGGCCGGAAGCGTGCGTCAGGCGGCCGCTGCCGGAGAAAAGCCCGCCCTGCTGGGAGGCAAGCGGGTCCGCACCCAGTCGTTTCCCTCCTGGCCCGTTCAGGACAAACGAGAAGAGCAGGCCCTCCTGGATGTCCTCCACAGCGGAGACTGGTACCGCGGCGGCGGCAAGTACGTGGATGCATTCGAGAAAGCGTATTGTGAACTGACCGGTTCCAAGCATTGCGTCGCGACCGCGAACGGAACCAGCTCGCTGTTTGCCTCGCTCGGTGCGTTGGGTGTCGGGCCGGGCGACGAAGTGATCGTGCCGCCGTATACCTTTGTCGCCACGGTGAACGTGGTCATGCTCCACTTCGCCATGCCGATCTTCGTCGACACCGATCCGGAGACGTTCCAGATCGATCCCCGCAAGATCGAGGCTGCCATTACCGATCGCACCGTGGCGATCGTTCCCGTCCATATCGGCGGGTACGCGGCCGACATGGACGCCATCATGGACATCGCGCGCAAGCGCAAGCTGCCCGTCGTCGAAGACGCCTGCCAGGCCCACCTGGGCGAGTGGCGCGGCAAGAAGCTCGGCACGGTCGGCGACACGGGCTGCTTCAGCTTCCAGGCGAGCAAGAACCTCAACTCGGGCGAGGGCGGCGCCATCCTGACGCAGAACGACGATCTGGCCGCGGGCTGCTATGCTTTCCATAACAACAGCCGGGCCCCCAAGATTGCCGGCTACCATTTCAACTATCTCAACACGCGAGCGAGCAATCTCCGCATGACCGAGTTCCAGGGCAACCTCCTTCTGGCCCAGATGACGCGCGTCGAGGAGCAATCGGACCGCCGCAGGGACAACGGCGACTACCTCTCGACGCTCCTGGCGGAGATCCCGGGCATCGCGCCGGCCAAGAAATACGGCGGCTGCACGCGCAGCGCATACCACCTCTACATGTTCCGCTACCATCCGGAGCAATTCGCCGGGCTGTCGCGCGGGAAGTTTATCCAGGCGTTAGGCGCCGAGGGCATTCCCGCCTCGGGCGGCTATTCCCCGCTGAACACCGAGAGTTTCATTCTCGAGACGCTCAAAGGGCGCGGCTATCAGCGTGTGTATGGCGAGAAGGCGGTCGCCCAATGGCCGGAGCGTACCCGCTGCCCGGAAAACGACAAGCTTTGCGAGGAGGCCGTGTGGTTCACCCAGAACATGCTTCTGGGCCCGCGGAGCGACATGGACCAGATCGCCGAGGCGATCCGGAAGATCCGTGCCCACGCCGGCGAGTTGGCGAAGGCGTGAGGATCGGAAGACGGCTACCTTCCCACGCAGTCGGGCGACACGTTGCGGATCATCCCGGGGTGACCTATCCTGAGTAGGTCTGTGCGTTCAACACGAACTGGCGATTCCAGGAGCGACGCGAGGGAATGCAATGAGACTGCCGTGGCGGGTCGTGGTTGCGGGGATCGCGGCGGTGGTTCTGCTGCCGCAGTCGGCCGGCGCCGCGGTCGTGCGGATTGAAATGCAAAAACGCGTGCCTTTCGCGGACGGGCATAGATTCGGCCGCTCGGGTCCGTATGAGAAGATCGTCGGCCGCCTGTGGTTCGAGATCGACCCGGCCGATCCGGCCAACGCCTGCATTACCGATGTCGGACTGGCCCCGCGGAACCCCCGCGGCAAAGTGGAGTTCTGGAGCGATTTCTTTCTGCTCCAACCGGCCGATCCCGCGCGGGGCAATCGCCGGCTGCTTTACGACGTGAATAATCGCGGCAACAAGCTGGCCCTCTGGACCTTCAACGAAGCGCGAGGGAACAACCCGACCACGCTGGCCGACGCGGGCAACGGCTTTCTCATGCACCAGGGCTACTCGGTGCTTTGGTGTGGATGGAGCGGCGAAATCGTGCCTGGGGACGACCGGCTCATTGCCGGACTGCCGGTCGCCACCGCCGATGGAAAGCCCATTACCGGCAAGATCCATGTCGAGATCAGCCGCGACGAAGCAGTGGAGAGTTCGCCGCTTTATTGGACCCCTTGGGCGGTTTCGGTCCCCTATCCGCCGGTCAGCCTCGACCCCAGGCAGGCCACGCTCACCATGCGGCCGAACCGCGCTGAGCCGGCCCAGGAGATCCCGGCCGAGCGATGGGCGTTCGCGCGAGCCGAGAACGGCACTCGGGTGCAAGACCCGGGACACCTTTGGGTGCAAGGCGGTCTGCGGCCCGGGTGGCTCTACGAACTGGTGTACGAAGGCCGAGACCCGCGCGTGACGGGCTTGGGGTTCGCCGCCGTTCGCGATTGTGCCTCATTTTTCCGCTACGAATCGGCCGACCGCAACGGGACGCCCAACCCGCTGGCCGGAGCCGTCGAGAGCGCGTACGTTTTCGGGATTTCGCAGTCGGGCCGATTCGTGAACCACTTCCTCTATGACGGATTCAATACCGACGAGCGGCAGCGGATGGTCTTCGACGGAGCGATGTCGCATGTCTGCGGGGCCGGGCGGCTGTACACGCAGCGTTTCGGCATGACGACGCTCTGCGCCGCCCATCACGAGAACCGCCTCGTGCCGTCCGAATCGTTCCCGTTTACGACGGTCCGCCAGACCGACCCAGCCACCGGCCGCTCGGGAGACATCCTCGAAAAGGCCCGAGCACGGCGTCATGTTCCCAAGTTTTTCATTACCCAGACCTCGACGGAGTACTGGACGCGCGGGGCCTCGCTCTTGCACACGGATGTCGAAGGCAGGTCAGACATTTCGCTGGACCCAAGCGTACGGTTGTACGTCGTGGCCGGCGCCCAGCATCTGGGAGGTGGTCCTACGGATCGCGGCATCTGCCAGAATCCACGCAATCCGCTGGCAGACCGGCCGCCGGTGCTGAGGGCGCTTCTGGTCGCGCTGGACCGCTGGGTGAGCGCCGGTGCGGAACCGCCGGAAAGCCGCTACCCGCGGATCGCCGACGGTACCCTGGTCGATCTGGACACACTTGGCAGGGCGTTTCCCAAGCTGGTAGGGGTCGCGCTACCGACCGGATACTACATGCCGCTGCGTCTCGACTTTGGCCCGCGGTGGCTCACGGAGGAAATTGCCGACTATGTACCACCCCGCGTCGGACCGGCGTATCGCACCCTGGTTCCCATGGTTGACGCCGACGGGAACGAGGCGGCCGGGATCCGCCTGCCGGAGGTGGCTGTGCCTTTGGCGACCTACACCGGCTGGAATTTGCGGGCGCGGGAGTTCGGCGCGGGTGGAATGCTGGCCCCGTATCACGGTTCGTACCTTCCCTTCGCGCGATCCCGCGACGAACGAGTTCAGGCAGGCGACCCGCGGCTTTCGGTCCTGGAGCGGTATCCGACCCGCAATGCCTATCTGGCCAAGATATCGGAAGCAATCGTGCGACTTCGAGAGGACCGCTTCCTGCTGGATGAAGACGCCCTGGCGATGCTGAAGTCTGCCTCGAAGCAAGAGTTCTGGGACCACTGAGGACAAGCATCCATGTCAACTTGTCGCGGTCTGAGGTGTGGAAAGGGGATGTTCAGAGTTCGCGAACGACGGTTACCCGGCGACGGGTATTGAGTTGTTCGACGTGTTGGCCGAGATCCGTCCAGGGTTGGAGCACCGACTCCTCGTAGCCGCCGGCAGCCGCGACGTAAGCCGCCTCGAAATCCGTGCCGTACGCCATGCGCGCAACGCGAATACTCGGGGAGGTGAGCTCAATCGTGTCGGTCACGCGAAGGGTGGGTGCGCCGAGCGGGCCTCGCTCCGGGAGAAACTCGAACCGGCGCGTGAACCGGACCGGTGCGCGCGATCGACCGGTGATCAGGCGCTTCTGCAATACGCGGCGCACGAGCGTCCGGCACCACCGCCCCAAGGTGCACATTCCCAGGTGGAAGATCGCCTGTTTGAGCGGAGTGGCCGTCTCAAAACGACTCCAGCAGAGGTCTCCCGCGACGGACAGGCCGGCGGGAGCTTGCGAGTCGCCCGGCAGGAGTTCCACCGGCCGGCCGCGGTCGTGGCACTGGGAGACGGCGATGCGATGGTCGGTTGTCTCCAGGACCAGCCCCGCGTCGGTGACCGGTGGAGTTGCCGTGCCGTGGTGCTTGAAGACCCCGCCGCGGGCCGCCGAGATTACCGTGTGGCAGCGGGCGGTCCTGCGAACCAGGAGTTGAGCATGCGGCAGGTACTCGACTTGCGAAGGCAGTTCCGCCGGCGGACGAACCGGCGACCAGTCCAGCCACGCCTCGAAGAGATTGCCGAGGCGGTGCGCAAACAGCCGGTCGTCGTCGAAACGGGCGTGAGTGCCGGCGGTCAGGCTCCGAAGGAAGGCATCGGCCAGGTCCGCCGCGCCGGCATGTTGGCCGGCGAGAAGTTCCATCCCGTGCGGATAGAAATGCGAGGTCCCACGGCTACCGTAAGGGCCCGCGTACGAGT
>JABWBD010000373.1 GCA_013360685.1 Pirellulales bacterium | reverse complement strand
GCCGACGGTAGCCTCCGCTTGAGCTTCGGTCCCGAGCGGATGGTGCTGCCGCGAGGACTTCAGCCCTCCATGCTTTCGACGAAATCCGGCACGCTCGTGGTGCAGGCCCAGGTGCCGGAAAAGCCTTTTCCAACGACTCGTATGGTCTACCTCTGGGCAATGCAAACGGTGGTTTCCCGTGACGGTGGGGAGAGCTGGACAACGTTCCCGCTCAAGCCCGGCGAGAACGGCCTCAACATGGAAGGCGGCGCGGTCCAGCTCAAAGACGGCACGATCCTGGCGCTCGACACCTACATCATGCCCGGCCCGCGCGAGCCGGAAGGCGTCGGCCAGCTTTACACCTCGACCGATGACTGGCGGACCCTCCAAGGCCCGCAGGATGTCCCTTTCGAGCTCCCCGGCGTCAACTTCTACGCTTCAACCGACGACGGCGGCCGTCCCCACCATGCCCAGCGCCTCCATCGCCGCATCCTCGAATTGCCCAACGGACATCTGCTGACCACGCTCTACGGCTGGATGCAAGAAGACCGCACGCCCTCCGCCTACGCCCCCAAGATGATGAAGACTCGCATGATGCTCGCCCGTTCCAGCGACCGCGGACAACACTGGAAGCTTGTCTCGCACGTGGCAGTCGCCCCCGAGATTGGCACCGAGGGACTGACCGAACCGGTTCTCTGCCGCGTCAGCAAGGGAGAAAACGCCGGACGGCTGATCTGCCTGATGCGGACCGGCCGCGAACTCTACGAGACCGCTTCCGACGATGAAGGCGCCACGTGGAGCCCGCCCCGGCCCCGGGTCTTCGCCGGACTGGACATCTACCGCACGGAGTTGTGGGTGGACATGCTCCGCAATCACAAGGACTTCAAGGGGAGGCCGCTCGATGAAGACAATCCCGACGAACTGCGAGGCGCCGTGGTCGATCCCGACCTGATCGAACTCCGCAGTGGCCTGCTCGTCGCGGCCTTCGGCATTCGCGTGCCGCAAAAGCTCTGCTGGCGGCACCCGGAGCACTCCTGGAACGGCAACTATCTTGCCTTCAGCCAGGACCACGGCAAGACATGGCCCAACGTGGTCCGCATCACCTCGGGCGTTCTGACCACGCACTACATGGCGATCGAGGAGACGCCGACGGACAACAAGCTCTTCGTGGTCTATGACCTGGGAGGATGGTCCAAAGGCATGCGCCGCGACGTGGTCGGCCGCACGCTCGAAGTAGCCGTCAAGTAAACCCGCTACGATGCCGCGGCCGCGATCGACCGGCAGATCGGCTCGCACAGCGGCTCCATCCCGCGCCATTGGTGGGAAACGCCTCGCATCAACAGCGCGCAGTCGAAGCGTATGGACCCTTCCGGAAACCGGCTCCGATCGTCGAAATAGCTCGACGCAACGCGCGTCACCTCCAGAGGCTCGACCTTCCACGAGGAGGTGCGAAGTTCCAGTCCGTCGTACTGCCCGCGCCGATGCGTGTCGGAGTACCCGACGGAGCCCTCCTCGAAGAATCGCGAGGCGTCTGCGATGGACCCGAAGAGGGAAGACGGAGGCAGCCTCGAGGCGAGTTTGGCCTCGACTTCAATGTGCGCGTCGCCGTCGTCGCTGTCCACCACGATCGAAAACTCGCGGTCCGTCTCCCGGACCTGAAAACGCGCGTGGTGATGCAAGCCGGGAAACAGCCGCCCGCCCAGCAGCGTGTTCAGCCGCGAAGAACTGTCGCGGCGTGAAATGTAGACACCTTCGCACATCGCCCCGCCGGCATCCGGCCATTGGGCGGAGATCCGGTGGGCCGCGTTCTCCGATGTCAATCCCAAGAACCGTGGGACCAGCCGCGGGCGGAGCTCTTTGAGCCGGATGAGGCAGATCCCGCCCACGCCGAGGCCGTTGTGGAGCTTCGGCTGAAACGGCGGCGGGAGCTCCCTTGCCAGCACCCCGGGATCGATTGCGTAGTTGACCAGGATCCGGCGGTCGATGACACCCTGAATCGTTGGAATTCTCACAGGGACTGTCCTCCGCGACGACGCCTGCGCCGATGCCGCCCGAAGAGGCAATGTCGACCCCCAGACAGCATAGAATTGTAGCGGCCGGTTCAAGCAGCCGGCGCCTGCGTCGAACCTTCCATCGCCAACGAATCCCCATTGTTGCAAATCCAGCGGCCGATGGATAGTCGTCCACCGCCTGGCCGTCGGCAGCGTTGAACACCCTGCTTGCGGACGATATCTTGATGAGCGGGCGTTCGTAAGAACCCGATCCGCCCTCACGCCCTGCCACCTCTGAGCGAAGTGGGAGAGAGGAGTTGAATTAGGCCCTCTTGGCCGCGAAGCGGCGTATGGGAATTGCCAGACGAGTAGACCCCTGGTCTGCTTCAAAGGACGCCAAGAGCGATCCACACTCCCGCAACGCCGGCCAGTGCGATCCGGTAGTAGCCGAACTTGTCGAGCTCCCGCCAATCCAGGAAGGTCTTCATCCATCGGACCGCGAACATCGCCGAGAAGAAGGCCGCCGCAAAGCCCGCCGCGATCTCCACCGATCCGTAGTGAGCAAACAGCGTCTCGCCTTCCTGGTACAGTTCCCACGCCGTTGCCGCCGTCAAGGTCACAAAGCCCAAGAGAAAACTGAATTCCACCGCCGCAGGCAAACCCAGGCCCAGGAGAAGACCCCCGGCAATGGTCACGAGGCTCCGGCTGATGCCCGGCCAGAGAGCGACCGCTTGCGCAAGTCCGATCCAAAGGGCCTGCGTCCAACGCAGATCCGTCAAACCGCGCTCCTCGGTCGAACCGGCGCGAGTTCGCCAGCGGGTCAGCAGGAGAATGGCGATGCCGCCCAAGAGCCAGGCAATGGCGATGGGAAAAGGGTCGAACAGATGCGTCTTGATATCTCTTCCGAAGAGCACGCCGAGAATCCCGGCAGGAAGAAACGCCAGAATGAGATTGACAAAAAGGCGAAGGCCGGCCGGCTCGTCTCCCGTCAGCCCGACAAACATCTGCGCCACGCGGCGGCGATAGACCGAGAGGACCGCCAGAATCGCGCCGGCCTGGATGACGATCGCGTAGGCGTCCGCGGCGCGTCGTTCGCCGGCATGGTCGCCGATCCCCAGCACGCGCTGGGCGACCAGGAGGTGCCCCGTGGAACTGACGGGCAGATATTCCGTGGCCCCCTCGACAACGCCAAGCAGGAGCGCCTCGGAGATGTGCAGAGAGTCGGTCGGCAACGGAATGCTCGCCACAACCGGCGCGGCGCCGCTCTCGGTCGAGGCGTCCGGCTGCCTGGCCAGGAAAACCAGCAGCCCGATCGTCACGAAACCAAGGATGGAGAGCGTCGCTCGCTTTCGCAAGTGGGGCATCGTCAACCGCCGTCCTGGAAAGCCGCACCGTAGATCACGCCAATCGACGAAAAACGGTGCTTGCGCCGGCAGAGACCGATGCGGCACAGGTCACTGCCAACGCTCCAGCACCGCGGGAAGTATTGTATGCCGCCGACCATCCTCGGCGAAACAGCAATTCACTTCGAGGAACACTACGGAAAACCCCTGCAATCGCGATCCGGCCTCGGACGAAACAGAGCCTGATTTTGCCGCAAACAGCGGGAATTGGCGCAGGTCGTCCTCCGCACTTCCCGCCAGTCGCAAGCGAAGCCAACGACAGCGGTCCGGCATTCTGCGAAGACTGGGAAGTTTGGGTGGTCCGCGGGACACTTTGGCTTTCTCCCTGCGAAATGGCAGGCCGGCTGGGGGATTTGCCCTGTCGCTCCCCCTCGACTATCGTGATGAGTAGACCGACTGCCCACCGGAATCTTCTGCTAAGGACTCGTCCACGAACCATGTCGCCTTTCGCTCCGCGAAAGAACACCCTTTCGCGGAGCGAGGCGACAAAACCACGGAGTTGTTCCTGGACAGCGCCTAAACCGTTTGATTGCCAGCGTCGCACCAAGTTAAAGGTAACTGTCCAGCCCCTTGAGCCATCCATCCGGAGTTCCTGCCATGCTACGTCGTACTGCGGCCCTAGTATCGTCGTTTGCGGCTCTCTCACTGGTTTTTCTCGCATCGGCGTTCGCTGAGCCGTCACGGCTCCGTGTGGCCACGTTCCGCTGCGACGTGACTCCGCCGCTCGGAGGCCACCCGCTCATCTGGCTCGACCAGATCAAGACGGTGGAAGATCCGCTTTGGGCCAAGGGCATCGTCTTGGACGATGGCCGGAGCCGCTACGTGCTCTGTGCGGTGGATTGGTGCGGGCTGTGCAACTCCTCGCACGAGTTGTTCCGCGTCAAGATCGCCAAGGCCGCCGGCGCCGAGATCGACAACGTGGCCGTGCAGTCGATCCACCAGCATACGGCACCCTATACCGACGGCGACGCCCAGCGCGTCCTCGACAAGTACGACAATCCGCCCAAGTACGTCGACTTCCAGTTCATGGAAGCGGTTACCGACCGGCTGGCCGAGGCCGTGAAAAAGTCGCTCTCCGTACTCGAGCCGTTCGACACCGTCGGCGTCGGGCAGGCAAAGGTCGAAAAGGTGGCCGCCACGCGCCGCGTGCTCACCCCGGACGGCAAGATCCTTGTCCGCTATAGCTCCTGCAAGGATCCCGGCCTTGCCGCCGCTCCCGAGGGCAAGATCGACCCGTTCTTGCGGACCGTGACCTTCGCGCAGGGCGACAAGCCCCTGGTCCGCCTCCACTACTACACGACCCACCCGCAGAGCTTCTACGGCGACTTCCGCGCCTCGGCCGATTTCGTCGGCCACGCGCGCGACCGGCTGGAGAAGGAGGAGGGCGTGTTTCAGATCTACTTTACCGGCTGCTCGGGCGACGTGACCGCGGGTAAGTACAACGACGGCAGCCCCGAAGCCCGCGAGCGCCTGACCCAGCAGGTCTTCGCCGGGATGAAGCAGTCGGTCGATGCGACGAAGTACGAACCGGCCGGGAAACTGGTCTGGCGCTGCGTTCCGCTCGTCCTGCCTGCTCGGACCGACGGCGACCGAAGCAAGGAAGCAAGCCTGGCCGTGGTCCAGGATGCCAAGGCGGCCCCGCAAGCCCGCACCTTGGCTGCCTGCCGCGTCGCCTATGCCCAGCGCGACGACAAGCCGCTTCCCCTGAGCAGTCTCCAGATCGGCGACAACTATCTCGTAAACCTGCCGGGCGAATGCATGGTCGAGTACCAGCTCTATGCAGCCGGGCAGCGGCCCAAGGACTTCGTCGCCGTGGCGGCATACGGCGACCTGGGCCCCGGTTACATCTGCACGGAAGCGGCGTTTCCCGAGGGCGGTTACGAGCCGACCGCCTCGCGCGTCGCGCCCACATCCGAGAAGCCGATGAAAGACGCCATCCGCCGTCTTCTGGGATTGGAGTAGCCTGAGCCTTACCGCAGGAACCGTATTGCCAGCAAATAGCGGAACCGCACGCCTCGGCTCGCCCTGGCGGCCGCCATGATCGTCGCCACGATGTTCCAGGCGCCGAGGGCCGCCAGGAGCGGATAGCCGCCGCCGGAATACAACAGCAGCAATCCGATACCGTAGTAGAGCGTCATCGTGATCTGGAAGTTGAGCGACTCGCGGCCCTGATCGTCGACCAGCGGGAACTCGTCGCGTTTCAACAGCCAGACCGCCAGCGGTCCCAGCAGGTGGCCGACCGGCGGGCAGACCGCCACCGCAAACGCACTGAGATGGCAGATCATCGCCCAGTTGCGTTCCTCGGCATCGAATTCCCTGGGGCTCGTTGAGGGCATCTTACGCTACAGTGTTTCCGACATTCCGGCGTCTGTCAACGGGCGCACGGTGAGGCCGGATATCCGGGACAGACCGTGACCCCTGCCGGGCGCAAAACTTGCCGCGGGGTGGCCGGCAAGACAACAATGTCACTACAATGGTGGCGTGAGTTACGTGCCATCCTTTGTGAGGGAACCAATCACCATGCGTTGGCGACACACGTTATTAGGGCTCTCCGTGCTTCTGGCTCTGGACGCCCAAGGTCAGGAACCCCAGAAAAACATCGCCCGCGACGGCAGTCTTGCCGCGCAGCTCGAGGCAGGACGGAAGTGGGCCGTTCTGGTGGGCATCAACAAGTATCTCGATCCGCAGATCCCCAGCCTCCGCTACTGCGTGTCCGACGCGCGGCAACTGGCCCGCGCGCTGGCCGAATCTGCCGGCTACGAGGCGGAACGCATCCTGCTGATCACCGACGACCAGCCGGAAGACCATCTCCAGCCGTTGGGGATCAACCTGAGGCACCAGATCCGCGGCTGGCTCAAAAAAGCCGAGCCCCGGGACACCGTGGTGGTGGCGTTTTCCGGCCACGGTTTTCTGGACGAGCGCGGACAGGGCTTCCTGGCGCCCAAGGACTGCGAAAAGGACAGCCTGGGGCTGACCGGCTTCCGCATCGACGATCTTCGCGACATGCTGCACCAATGCAAAGCTTCTCAGAAGCTGTTGATTCTCGACTGCTGCCACTCGGGAGGCGAACGCAGCGTCGAAGGGGTCGGCGCGTCGAGCCGCGAACTCGGCATGGCCTTCCAGCAGGCGGCGGGCCTCATCACGTTGGCGAGCTGCGACAAGAACGAGACCTCGCGGGAGTGGGAAGCGAAGAGCCAGGGGCTTTTCACTTATTATCTCGTCGAGGGACTCAAAGGCGCCGCCGATTACGACCGCAATGGCGTGATCGACAGCTACGAACTGCACCGCTATACCCTCGACCAGGTTTCGCTGACGGCCCAGACGAAGCTCAACGCCCAGCAGACGCCGAAGCTGCTCGTCGGCGAAGACGTCAAGGGAGTGTTCGCCTTGGCTCGCGTCGACCGCAGGCCGGCGCTGCCCACTCGCCTGCAAGTCGACGCGGAATTCACCGTCCGCGAGCAGGACCAGAACGGCCCGCCGAGCCCCGGCACAACGGTCGAACTCATGTACCGCAAGACCGCGGGCGCCGGCGCGGAGATCCTCGCGCGCGGCACAACGGACAGCCGGGGCGTGGCGAGGCTGACCATCTGGCTGGAGGGCAACCAGCAGTCCCAAGGCGAATTCCTGGTCCTGGTTGCCTCCACGAACTCCAGCCAGAGTTGGCCCCTGAAGGGCTTTCCCAAGTCCCGCGTCTGGAATCTCTATGTACCGCAGCCACTGAGGCCCATCAAAGTGGTCGAGAACTCGCTGGGCATGAAGCTGGTTCTCTTGCCCTCCTACGAGTTTCTCATGGGCGCCAGGGAGAGCGCCGGAAAGGCCGACGCGGACGATCCCCCGCACACCGTCCGCATCACGCGGCCGTTTTACATCGGCATGCATGAGGTCACCGTGGGTAACTTCAAGGCATTCGTCCGTGCCACGGGACAGAACATGCCGGGCGGTGTGGGCTACGACCCGGCTACGCGGCAGTTTCGTGTCGGCAGCACCGACTGGCAGAACCCCGGCTGGCCGCAGACAGACCGCCATCCCGTGGTGAACGTCTCCTGGGAACACGCCGCCCAATTCTGCCGCTGGCTCAGCCAGACCGAAGGGAAGCGTTACCGTTTGCCCACGGAGGCGGAATGGGAGTATGCCTGCCGCGCGGGCACCACGACGCGGTTCTATTCGGGCGACGACGAAGCCGGCCTGAAAAACGTGGCCAACGTGGCCGACGCATCGTTCAAGAATGCGCTCTCGGGGATATTCAATCAGCCGAACTATTATGACTACACGGCCCAATGGAACGACGGCTTCCCCTTTACGG
Organism: Pirellulales bacterium; assembly: GCA_013360685.1. Taxonomy (GTDB): domain Bacteria; phylum Planctomycetota; class Planctomycetia; order Pirellulales; family Thermoguttaceae; genus JABWBD01. Next base: position 489 of record JABWBD010000373.1, on the reverse strand, counting down.
CGCCCGTGGGAAGCTTCGAGCCGAACCGCTTCGGGCTCTACGACATGCACGGCAATGTACAGGAATGGTGCGCCGACTGGTACGGAAAAGACTACTACCTCCAATCGCCGCGAGAAGATCCCCAGGGACCGACATCGGGCCAGACGCGCGTGAAGCGCGGCGGCGATTGGGTCGACTACCTCACAATCCATCCCTCGTCGTTTCGCCGTTCGGAGGTTCCCCCAACGGATCTCGCCCACTTCCTGGGCTTCCGCGTGGCGATGGATCCGTAAAGGCCCTAAGAAATTGATCGGCACTCCCGCATCGGCTACACTGCTCTTTTCCGCCAGGCTTTGCTCTCAGACGGCCTTTTTTCGACGAGGTGGCTGCGGTGAGGATCCGGCATCTGCGATGGTGGCTGTGTAGCCTCTTGTTTGCCGCTACGGCCTTGAGCTTCCTCGACCGGCAGGTCTTGTCGGTGGTCGCTCCCGTCGTCACCGAAGAATTCCA
>JABWBD010000372.1 GCA_013360685.1 Pirellulales bacterium | reverse complement strand
CTCGTGCACCTCGCCCACCCACTTGGCCATGCCCAGCGTGCCGGGGCCGAACATCTGGCGGTAGTCCACCTCCTGGAAGGCCTCGCGGTCGCGCTGGTCGCTGGCGACCTGGCCGATGAACAGGATCATCGGCGTGCTGTCCTGGAAGGCCGTGTGCAGGCCGATGCTCGCGTTGGTGGCGCCCGGCCCGCGCGTGACGAAGCAGATGCCGGGTCGGCCGGTCAGCTTCGCGCCAGCCTCGGCCATGAAGGCCGCGCCGCCCTCCTGGCGGCAGGCAATGAAGCGGATCTTGTCCGCATGCTCGTGGAAACCGTCCAGCACGGCGAGATAGCTCTCGCCGGGCACGCCGAACACGGTATCCACACCCTGGGCGATCAGCGCCTCGACCAGCTTGTGGCCTGCGAGGCGGGGGTGGGTGGCTGTTGTCGTCATGCCGGCACTGTAGCCGGCAGTCCCTGATCGATCGGGCCCACGGCCCGGTCGAGCGACGGGTCGCCCTCGCACAAGGGCGGCGGGCGCCTGGCGGTTTCCGGCAGCGTCAGCGCCGCAACAGCGTCAGGCCGATCAGCCGCGACACGACGGCCGCCAAGTACATCGGCCGCATTGAATCCGCTCTCGACCGTATCGCGGAGAATCCGGATCTGCTTCGCGAGGAACCCCAATTCGCCGAGTCTCTCCGCTTCTATCGTGTGGAGAAGCACGTTCTCGCTTGTGACGTCCAGGAGGAGTTGGTTTACGTGCTCACGGTCCTTCACACGAGCATGGACATCCCAACCCGCCTCGCCAGACTCCAGCCGCAACTCCTGCTGGAAGCCCGGCTTCTTCACGAAAAGCTTGCACTCGGAATGAGACATTCTTGACCCGCCGGAGGTCAAGAGGGGCGCCTTTTCGGTCTCACGGCAAGGCAAGAACCGCCGGGACTCGGCACGGCGCGGCCTGAATGCCGCCGCATGGCAGCCCCTTTCCGGGTGCCTCGGCCGCCACCCCCCCTTTTCAGACCGCACCGCTTGCCTGACAATACCAGGGAGGATTGGCTCGCGCGGTCCGCTAGTCGGCCATCATCCTCCCCTCGGCATCGTTTCCAAACCCAGCCCCCGAATCCGACCGATGAGGCTCTCCGAAGACAAAATCCGGCAGGCGATCCTCCACCCGGAACGAAGAATCCGTGATGCGGCCGTCGCGTATTTCGCCGACTCCTTCCGCAGCGACCCGGAACTGATGCCGCTGGTCATTCAGGCCGTCGACCAGTACGGGTGGGAACGGGGCTTCCAAGGCCGCGATTTCGTGAGAAGGCTGGCCCAGACCGAGACCACGCTCCGCTGGCTGATCGACAGACTCCGAGAGCGCGGCCAGCCTCGCGACGAGGAGGAATTCGACTTCACACTCTGGCTCCTCGACGGGCTGGTCCATACAGATGCCTCGCTTTTGAAACTCCATCAGGAAGAAATCCTTGCCTTGGAGGCCGTGGACGAGATTGCAGGGGGGGCCATCGAGGAACGGATCGATTTTCTCAGCCTCGATCCTGAAGACCTGTGGAATGAATTGGAGGAGTTTCGCGAGGAGAGGAGGTTCGACGACGAACTTGAGGAGGATGCCGATTTCGCCGATCGCTTGGTGGAAGCGCTCGGCCGACATCCAGGGATTCACGAGGACCAGATCCTCGAAATCCTGTCGCAGGAGGAGCAAGCCGACAGCGAGGAATCCGCGCAGTGGCTGGACCATTTTATCGTTCGCCTGGCGGGCGAGTTGCGCCTGGCCAAAGCCGTTCCGATGGTTCTGGAACAGCTCAACCGCGACGACCACGCCTTCTACCGCGACTGCATCCACTTTTTCGTGAAGATCGGAACCGATGAACTCATCGACACTCTGGCCGACGGTTACGCCCAGGCGACGTGGGACCTGCGGCTGGCGGCGGCCGAAGTCTTCGGGAGAGTCCACAGCGATCGCAGCGTCGAGCGGTCGCTGGCCCTGGCGTCCGCGGAGGAGGAACTCGAAACCCGGTGCCTGCTCGTGCAGGCGGCCCTCCGGAATTTCGCCGAGGAGGCCATTGGGCCGGCAAGGCAACTGCTTCTGGAGAACGAACTCGATCCCGGCCTGGTGGACGTGCGCTACTACCTGGTGACGGCCGCCACGCTCCTGGGGGCCGATTTTCCCGAGCTCGGCCCGTGGAAGGAAGCAATCGAGCACGACTCCGAATTCCTCGAGCAGTGGTATGCCGAGCACGGACCGCCCGACGAGGACGACGACTTCGGCGACTACGAGCCCGGCTACGAGGACATGGACGACTACGAGGACGAAGACCTGCCGCCCCCGCCGCCGGCGACCATTGTCCGCGAGGAGCCCCGCATCGGCCGGAACGACCCGTGTCCCTGCGGCAGCGGAAAAAAGTACAAGAAATGCTGCCTGAAGAAAGAAGCCGGCGAAGAGTGGCTCAACTGATCTTCCGCAGGACGCATGATGGACAACCATTGATTGGAGACCCGCCATGAAGTACGCCGTGTGCGTCATCGCGCTCTGTGTCCTGTTGCCGGCGGCGACAGGGTCGGAGGCAAACAGCCGTCCCCGCGAAACCGTCCTGTTCGCCTTCGACGACCATAGCATCCCCTGGCGCGACAATCTCAAGCTTACGCCCGTGCGCGCCGACAAGCATCCGGCCAACCCGGTCCTCCGCCGCGGTCCCGAGGGGGCGCCCGACCACGGCCATGCGATCCTCTATGGAAGCGTGATCCGGATCGGCGACACGTTCCGTATGTGGTACCTGGCAATGGGACAGACGGAACTCAAGAGCGGCCAGGCGCCGGGCTGGTGGCGGCCCATGTGCTATGCGGAAAGCCGCGACGGCATCGCGTGGACCAGGCCCGAGCTGGGACTGGTCGAATACAACGGCAGCCGCAAAAACAACATCTGCCTGGTCGAAGGGGAGCCGCAGTCGCTGACGCTGGTGAACGATTTCTTGAGCGTGCTCTACGAACCCGGCGACCCCGATCCCGCGCGCCGCTACAAAGTGGCCTATATCGCGCACCCGAAGCTGGAGGAAGTCCGTGGCGGACGCAGCGAGATCGGCGCCCGCGAGTCGCGGTTCGGATCGATGATCTGCGCGACCAGTGCGGACGGGCTGCGGTGGCGGATCGTCGGGGACCGCCCCGCCAACAGCGGCGGCGAACGGTTCGAGGTGTCCGGCCTTTACCGCTTCGGCAATTTCTACTATGCCCCGGGCCAACTCATTTCCCCTTGGACCTGGCTCCCCGACGGCCGCGACGTGGGCAGGGCCATGCTCACCTATCGCTCCTCGGACTTCGCGAGCTGGTCGCGGGCGAAGGCCCTCTCGTTCGTCCGACCCGGGCAGACCACCCAGCCGCCGATCCCCGGCCAGCAGACCCACATGGGAGCCGGGATCTGGAACCGCGGCAACGTGCTGGTCGGGCTGTACGGAATGTGGCAGGATGGGCCCAGCCAACGGCCCAAGGGGAGTTCGCACCTCTTCGGCACGCGGATCGACCTGGGGCTGGTGGTGAGCAACGACGGCGTCCACTTCCGCGAGCCGGTCCCGGATTTCAAGGTCATTGCACGCGGCGGGGAAGACGAGTGGGACTCGATCGCCCTGCTGCAAGGCCACGCCTTCGCGAACGTCGGCGACAAAACCTATCTCTGGTACTCCCACTGGGACTGCGAAGGCCTGTTTCGCAACCAGGACATCGGCCTGGCGACGCTGCGGCGCGACGGGTTCGGCTATCTCTCGCTCCAGTATCCGCAGGCGCCGGGGCATTGCGTCACGTCGACGGTTCCGGCCTTGCCGCAAGGCGCGAGCGTCTATGTGAACGTGGAAGGCGCGACCGCGGACCACCCCCTTACGGTCGAACTGCTCGACGAGTTCGACCGCCCCTTGCCGGGCTATTCCGGCCAACAGGCCGCCAAGCTCGCGGAGTCGGGAGTCCGCCAGCCGGTTGTCTGGGCCGCCGCGCCGGCGCCGAGCGGACCGAAGGACCGCGCCTTCAGCGTCCGCGCGGCGTTTCCCGCCTCGGGCAACGTGCGAGTGTACGCGATCTATGTGCAGACGAAGCAGTAGCCCCGCTTTGAGCTGACCACGGTTGGACATGGAAGCCTGACGCGCAAGCGAATGCGGTTCAAGAATCGGCTTCGGAATCCCGGCAACTCGGACGTGCGCACTTGTCCTGACCGTCCTTCGCTTGCGCGTCAAGCTTCAGTCGTTCGACTCGTCTTCACCAATCAACGAGGCCGAGCCGCTAGGATAGTGGTTGTCCGCGGGATACAATGGTCGTTACGATGGCAGATCGGCAACCAGCACGAAAGGGGGCGAGAGATGCTCCAGCAGGTGGAATTGGCCGGCGGAAAGGTGACGAGAAACGGCGCCGACCGCTCGAACGTCCAGGTGTATGTCAACCCGGACGCCAACGAGCGCAAGTACCTCTGCGAGACCCTCAAGCTGGACGAACATACTCTCGCCTCGGCCCTGGACCCGGACGAACAGGCCCGCGTGGAGATCGAGCCGGAGCACATCGCGATCATCTTCAAGCGGCCCAAGAACTATTCGAGCGAAGACGAGTTCGTTTTCCGGATCACCTCGGCGGGGCTGTTCTTGTTCGCGGACAAGCTGATCGTGGTCCTTTCCGAGGAGTCGCCGCTGTTCGAAGGCAAGCAGTTCGCGAAGGTTGCGTCGCTGCAAGACCTCGTGCTGAGGCTGATCAACAGCTCGATCTCCCATTTCGTCGGGCACCTCCGGGTGATCAATGCGGTTTCCGAGTCGCTGGAAGACCAGATCAATGCCTCCATGCACAACAAGTATCTGCTCAACTTATTCAGCCTGGAGAAGAGCCTCGTCTACTATCTCAATGCCATCAGCTCGAACGGGAGGCTGATCGAGCGGCTCAAGCACGCCGCACCGAAGATCGGGTTCAGCCCGGAGAATCTCGAACTGATCGACGACCTGACGATCGAAAACAGCCAGTGCTACGAACAGGCGTCGATCTATTCCAACATTCTCGCCAGCATGATGGACGCGCGCGTGTCGATCGTCAGCAACAACCTGAACTGGCTGATCAAGACCCTGACGATCATTACGATCGCCATCATGCTGCCGACCCTCGTCGTGAGCATCTTCTCCATGAACGTGGACTTCCCCGGTCGCCAGCACCCCTGGATGTTCTGGGCGATTCTGTTCTTGGCTGCGGCGTCGGTGGGGTTGGTGCGCGTGATTTGGTGGTGGAAGAAATGGTGAGCGTGGGGGCCGCTCCGGCCCGCAAACCACCAGCCGCGAGGAGCAAACGCCCGTGTTCCGGAAATCGGCAAACCGACGCGTGATCGTCTCCCGGCCGGCCGGCCTGCACGCAAGGCCGTGCCTGGCCATCGCCACCACGGTCCGCCGGTTCCAGTCGAAGGTGACCATCCGTTGCCGTCGCGACACCGTCGACGCTTCCGACGTGCTCCAACTCATGTCGCTCGCAGCCGGGCAGGGGACCGAACTGGTGCTCCTGGCCAGCGGCCCGGACGCCGAGGAAGCCGTGGAGGCCCTCGCCCAGCTCTTCGTAAACGATTTCGGACTGCCGGACGAGTGAGGTCAATGGCAAGAAGACTCGCGGGCAGGCAATGCGAAGGCAATCAGGCGACCGGCAGAAAACCGTCTACCCGTGGGACGGAACGGCATTTCCGTCCAGGACGGTGGCGTGGTTCAAGAACGGCCGGGGCTCACGCTGCGGGTTTTCGGCGTGCTTTGGTCATTTCATACAGCAGCGCGTTGCCCAGCTTGCCCACTTGTTCGGCGGTCCCCGTCTGGCGAAGGCAGTAAGCGATTCGCTGGGCAACCCAGCGCGGGACTTGGAGGGAAGTGGCCAGGTGACCTGTATGGAAGGGCCGAGGGAGCGAGGCCGGCATGAGCGAGGCAAGATCGGACGTGGTCTTCAGGCGATGGATTTCGCGGACGGACAGCAGTTTCTGATCGGAAACTTGGTGGTCGCGGCTCCTCCACCGGCGACGCCGCCCGTGTCCGGGATAACGCCACTCCTCGATGTCGACCAGGGCGACGTCGATGGTCAACCGGCGATGGGGAAAGACCCGCGTGAAATAGACCAGATCGTCGAAGACGTCGAGAAGCCGGCCCTGCTTGGGACTCATGCGCCGTTCGGTCACACGCCCCCCCTCGCACGCCTGCTTCACCAGCAGTTTCTGCACGACGATCGGCTTGACCACCAGCACGCGGTGGCTTTCCAGAAGCCGCCGGACCTTGTCGCGAATCGCGGCGAGTGAACCGTGCTGGATTTCGACCAGTTGATCTCCGGAAACCGCGTCGATGCGATAGCTCCCGAGCTTCACCTCGCAATGCGGATCCTCGCCCGCGTAGAGCGTTTTCAGGTCGCGGTGCAGGGAAGTCTCCATCCTTCGCCTCGCTGCCGGAACTTGTTCAAAGGCCCTAACCGAACTCCGACTGCCGTCACCCCTGCCCCTCTCCCGAAGCACAAGAGGGGAGTTGAGTTAGGGCCTCCGCCGATCGTATTGCAGTCCCCTTGTCTCCCCATCTCCCCATCTCCCCATCTCTCCATCCCCCTGTCTCCCCCTCTCCCCATCTCCCCATCTCTCCCTCTCCCTCTCCCCTTCTCCCCTTCTACTCCTCGGGCGGTTGGATGCCGAAATCACGGATGGTAAGCAGGCTGGCGAAGGGAACGCCGCGGTCCGCAAAGGTCTTCGCCCCGCCCTCCATCCGATCGATGATGGCAATCACCCGGACCACCTCCAGGCCGAACGCCACGGCCCTTTCGATCGCGGCGATCGACGATCCGCCGGTGGTCACCACATCCTCGACGATGGCGACCTTGTCGCCCGGTTTCACCGGTCCTTCGATGTATTGGTTGGTGCCGTGTCCTTTGGGCTCGCGGCGGACCATGAAGCCGGCAATCGGGGTGCCGCGGACCGCCGACATGGTGACGACCGCGGCCGAAATGGGATCGGCCCCGATCGACATGCCTCCGATCGCATCCGGCAGTCCGTCCTTGACCAGCAGGTCCAGGATGCCTTCGGCGATGAGCCGGGCGCCGTTGGGATCGAGCGTTACCTGCTTGCCGTCAAGGTAGTACGAGGCTTTCTTGCCGGACGTGAGCGTGAAGGCGCCAAAACGCAGGGCCTTGTGGCGGATGAGCGCCGTGAGGGCTTCTTTGTCGTACACGGGCGGGTCCCCTGTGGCAGAACGTTGGACGGTTGTCTGCCACACCTATACCATGCGCGCGGCCGGGGTGGAAGAGGAGAGCCAAGAAAGGGCGCTTAGCGGCGAATCACAACGCGCGAACCGACGGAAAGGATGTCGTATACGTCGTCGATGTCTCGGGCTTTGAGGCAAACGGAGCCGTTCGACCGGGTTTGGCCGACGTTCTGCGGATCGTTGGTCCCGTGGATGCCGACTTTGTCGCCCAGACCGATCCATCGTTCGCCGAGGGGGTTGCGCGGATCGTCGGCGTCGACAACGCCGTCACGCCCATCATAGGTGGGATTGACTACCTTGTCGCGGACCTGATAGATCCCCTCGAGATCCTGGCGGTCCTGGCCGATGCCAATCGGAAACCTGCCCGCGTAGTGGCCTTGGAGCATCAAGGTCATTTCCATCCTGCCCAGGTCAATCACCGCGTCGAAACGTCCCGGCAGGATTTTGAGCTGCTGTCCCGGCTGGAGATTCTGTGGATCGGCAATACCGTTGATCTTGGCCAGGAGTTGCCAGGGAACGTCGCACGTCTGGGCGATGGTTTGGAGCGTGTCGCCCGGCTTCACCGTGTATGCTTGGGCAAATTCGTTGGGGCTGCGAGAGTAGATCACGCTGCCGGCGATTTGATCCAGCAGCTCCGTAAGCTGCGAAGATTCCGCGGCCGTAAGGCGGGGATCGCCATACCAAGAGGTCAGCACCCGGTGAACTTCGTCGAATTGCCCCTGGTCGAGCTTGGCTTGTGCGGTTTCCATGAACGCCGTGAATTCCTTGCGGATCTCATCGGCGGCAGGTTGCGGAGAGACTGGCTCCACATGCGACGCTGCCTGTTCCCTGTTCGCGGCTGCCGGTTCCGCGGGCCCGGCTGCCGGCATTTGGGCGGTTCCGTCGGGGGGGGCAGACGGGGCGCTATTATACCCGCCGCTTGCATACGGCGCGGGGGCTGTCCCCAGTGGCGGCGTCGGGGGGC
>JABWBD010000371.1 GCA_013360685.1 Pirellulales bacterium | reverse complement strand
CTCATACTGCTTTTCCAGTTCGTCGATGATCGGCCAGTTCGAGCCGCTCGACATGGTCTGCATGTTGAAACGGCCGTAGAGCGGGGCATCGGTCTGGAGAACGCCGACCCGCTTCCGCTTCTGCTCGGTGACGGTAGCAAGCGAACGGACCAGCTCATACTCGACGGAAATCCCGCGGTCGATAAAGGGCAGGATCACCTTCTGCAGCCCGGAGGTGAAGGCCACGCCCATGAAGATGTGGTCTTCGGCAAGCGTGCCTCGCTCGAACGTCACCACGCGCTTCGGAGTAATTCCGAACCGCTGTTCGGCCTGCTCGGCCTCTTCGCTAAAGCGGTCCGTGAGGTTCACGCGGACGTGCACCTTGCCGCCGCCCCATGCTTCCAGTTCGCGGAGCATGTTCAAGAGATCGACCTTGGCTTGGACGTACCCTTCCGGCACGTCCTCGCTGACGTAGGCCTCGACCTGGACGGGCCGCTTGTAGTCGAGCCCTTTGAGCAGGTTTTTCGTGTACGACGAGAGGGAACTGAGCCGCTCACTGGTGACATCGAGCCTGGCATCATGGCGGGCAAACAGGAGGTTCGCTCCGGCGGCAATCACGACGAGCGCGAGCACTCGAACGAGATAGTGGCCGGCCAAGATGTGCCAGTCGCGGCCGCGGACCCAGTGACGGCGGCCGATCAGGATCATGCTCAAATAGAGCATGGCAGCCACGATCATTCCGAAGTAAACGAAGCCGGAGATGCTCAGGATCCCTCGACTGAAATCGCCGAACTGCTCGCTCATGCTGAACTGCTTGATGCCGCGGGCGATCTCCTTGCCGAGGATCGTCTCGGAGAAGACGGCGAACACCAAGGGAATATTGAAAATCGCGCCAAGGATGTAGCCGACCGTAACATTGCTCGTCAGGAACGAGGCGACCATGCCGATCGACAGCATGGCGAGTCCGACGAGCCAGTATCCGACATACGTGCCCAGGAAGAGCCCCAGGTCGGGATCGCCGAGCGTCTGCAGCACACTGTAGTTGCAGACGAGCGAGAAGAGCAAGGCCACACTGTAAATCGCAACGGCGGCCAGGTACTTGCCTAGCACGATGTCCGAGTCGCTGGCGGGGACCGTCAGGAGCAACTCGTCGGTGCCCTGCCGCCGCTCGTCGGCCCAGATGCTCATGGTGATCGCCGGTACAAAGACCAGCATAATGAAGGGAAACCACTTGTTGAGCTGGTCGAGGTTGGCCAGGTTCGTATTGAAGAACTCGTTCGGCCAGAAAGCCGTGACGGCGCTTAACAACACGAACACGCAAATGAACAGGTAGCCCGTGGGGCTGGCGAAATAGCTGACGAAGTTTCGCTTGAGAACTGCGGACAAAACCTTCGTATTCATGGTTCCTACCGAACTTGCGTTTGGTGGTTGGGGGGGAATGCGGGTGGGATCGGTAATCCGAGGGGGACGCAACCGGAGGCTGGATATGGAAGCCGTCAGGCAACCGCCGCACTGGAACCGGTCAATTCGCGGAAACGCTCCTCCAGCGGCTTGCCGCCGGCGGTCAATTCGTGCACGCTGCCGTCGTAGATCAGCCGGCCCTCGTCGATGAACAAAGCGCGCCTCGCCATCGCCTCAACCTCCTGCAGAATGTGGGTCGACAGGAGGATCGTCTTGCTCTGGCCGAGTTTGCGGATCGTCTCGCGGACATCGTGAATCTGGTTCGGGTCGAGCCCCGCCGTCGGCTCGTCAAGGATCAAGACGTCGGGCTCGTGCAGGAGCACCTGGGCCATGCCGACGCGCTGGCGATATCCGCGGGAGAGCTTCCCGATCGGCTTTCCGATCACGCTGCGCAGGGCGCACAGTTCCACAACGGCATCGATCCGATCGCGGCGCCGCTGGCCGGTCAGCCCGCGGGCCTCGGCGAAAAACTCCAAGAGACTGCGGGGGCTCATGTCGAGATACAAAGGGCCGTTTTCAGGCAAATAGCCGAGCCGGGCGGACCCGGCCAGCCGATCGTCGGTCATGTCATGACCGGCGATTCGGGCAGTCCCCGCGGAGGGTGCGAGATACCCGGTCAGAAGCTTCATCGTGGTGCTCTTGCCCGCGCCGTTGGGTCCGAGAAACGCGACCACTTCGCCCTGGTGCACCTTGAAAGTAACGTCGTTGATGGCAGCAAAATCGCCATAGTATTTCGTAAGCCCTTCGGCCTCGATCATGGCAGGACCTTGCTGTAGAGTCATGGTGGTTGGCTCCGACACGTGGGGGGGAAACAGGGGGGTGATTGGCTGCGGGACGCCCCCGAGCCAGGCATGGCAAAACGTCGATTATAACGCGGCGTCTTACCGGTGTGTATACGCTACGCACCAAGAGAGGCAAGGGTTTGCCGAAGAGAGGAAATCCGGGGACTGGGTAACAGGGACACTCCTGCGTGATGACTGACGCGGTATTTTGGCCGGCACGGCAATTCAAGCGGGTTTTCTTGGGCCACTTGGAAGTTGTTTGGTGGCCTGGGTTTGCGACGAGAAAATGCTGCATTGGGACAAACGGCTGGCAGTGCTCCACGAACTCCAGTTGATTACCAGGGCCTTGTCCTTCTGGGAGAACGCCAGGGCCTTCGGCCCGCATGCGGATTCTGCCGGCGTGCCGCCATCCCAATCTCGGATTCGCGGCGCCTGCTACTTCACATCCGAAATGTTCACCGGATGTTTTTCCTGGGCCGCGATCATCGCGGCCTCCAGCACCCGCTGGGTCTGGTAGGCGTCGGCAAAGTCGGGAATCGGCAGGGTCGGTTGCTCGCCCGCGATCACCTTGAGGATGTCGTAGGCCTGGTTCGTGAAAGCGTGTTCGTAGCCGATGATGTGGGCGTCGGGCCACCAGTTGGCCACGTAGGGATGGTCGCCGCCGTGGGTGCACATGATCGTGGTCCAGCCCTGGACGGCGCGGGGGCGCGTGGCGTCGTAGAACTGCAGCTCGTTCATGCGCTCAAAGTCGAACTTGATCGCGCCCTTCGTGCCGTTGATCCCGAACGTGTTGCGGTTCTGATTGCCGGTGGCCTGGCGCGCGGCCTCGAAGCTGGCCACGGCGCCTCCGGAGAATCGGGCGAGGAAAAGGAGTGTGTCGTCGACCGTCACGTCTCCCTCCTACTCGGAAGCCTGCAATCCGGCCGTGATCTGCCCGGCCACGACCCCCTTGAGCAGCTTGCGGCGTTTGATGAACGTCTCGGCCACCGCGCCGACCACTTCCGTGATTTCCTGGCCGGTAACGAAGCGGGTCATGTCGACGATGTGCGCGTTCAGGTCGCCGTGGGCCCCGGAGCCGCAGAGCTCCTTGGTGAACCGCCACATCAGCGGCGTCGCCTCGCCGGCCCAATCCTGCAAATAAGTCGCTCGCACGTGGCGAATCTCGCCGATCGCCCCTTCCTTGACCAGGCGGTGCGCCAAGCCCACGGCCGGGCAGCGGCGGTAGTTGTACCACACGAACGTCTTCACCCCGGCCGCATCCGCCGCTTCGGCCATCTCGCGGGCCCCTCGGAGCGTGGCATCGACCGGCTTCTCGCAGGCGCAGTGCTTTCCGGCCTTCACGGCGGCAAGGGCGACCGGAGCGTGCATGTACGTCGGCGTGACTACGTCGACCAATCCGATCTCCGCGGACCGTACCAGGCCCTCCCAGTCGGTCGAGGCGTTCTTCCAGCCCCAGTTGTCGGCGAATTGGCGCGGGTTCTCTTCCGCCTGGCCGAAGACCGTGTGCATTACCGGCTTCAACGGCGGCTTGAAAAACTTGGCCACCTGCCCCCACGCGTTCGAATGGGAACGCCCCATGAATCCCTGCCCGATCAGTGCAACCTGGATGGTGCTCATGCGTAACTCCTTGCACGTAACCACGCCTGACTAATGAAACAACCCTTTCACGTGACGATACAGGTCGGCATACCGCACATACGCCGCATCGTACCTCTCGGCGGCGTCCGGATCAAACGGGACCCGTTTGTGCACATCGACCATCGCGTTGCTGGCCGCCGCCAGGTCGCGGTGGATGCCGGCGGCCACGGAGGCGATCATCGCGACGCCCAACGACGCCGCCTCGTCGCAGGCCATCACCAACAGATCCTTGCGGCAGACGTCGGCCTTGATCTGCAACCACAAATCGCTCCTCGCAGCCCCGCCCAGCGAACGCACCTCCCGGATCTGCATGCCCAACTCCTCCAGGAGCGTGAGGTTGCTGCGGAGGACATAGGCAATCGACTCCAGGATCGCGCGGACGAAATGGCCCCGGCGGTGCCCCAGTGTGACACCCCAAAACACGCCCTTCACCCGCGGATCCGGCTCCGGAGACCCGGCCCCGCTCAGGTGCGGCAGCACGATCAGCCCCTCGGCCCCCTCAGGAATCGCCTGAGCCTGCTCGACCAACTGATCGTAATCGTTGCCGCCGCCCAACTCGTCGCGGAACCAGCGGAGCACCATGCCCGCGGTCGGGATCCACGGCAGCAAGACGAATCGCCCTCGGACGGCGTGGCCGTAGAGCCCGACCCGCCGCAGCGGATCGTAGAGAGGCTCCCCCAGTGTCGCGCAGATCGCCAGGGCGGCGCCCGTGGTCTCCGTAATCACGCCGGGCTCCAGGTTTCCGGCTCCCACCGCCCCGGCCACCTGGTCGATCGGAGCGGTGGTGACCAGAGTGCCGGGGCGCAGCCCGGTCTCACGGGCCGCCGACTCGCTGACCTCGCCCGCAACCTCGCCGGAGTCTTTTAGTTCGGGTAGTTGCTCTTCCGAGATGCCCAGATATTGGAGCATCTCGGGCCACCAGCAGCCGGTGGTCAAGTCGTAATAGAGCGTCGAAGCAGAGAGGGCCCGGTCGGTGGCAAACCGGCCGGTCAGACGGTAGATCAGGTAGTCCTCGACCATCAGGTACTTGTATGCCTGCTGGAAAACCGCCGGTTCATGGCGCCGCAGCCAGAGAATGCGGGTGGCCGACCACGTGGGGATCATCTCCGGCTGCCCGGTGACGCGGTAGACCGTCGTGGAGTTGAAATCGCGGTCTATCGCCTCGGATTGCTCGCGCGTGCGATTGTCGAGCCAGACGATTGCCGGCCGCAACGGCCGGCCGTCCCGATCGACCACGATGAGGGTCTCGCCTTGGCTGGTAACGCCCATCGCCGCCACGTCCTGCGGCGCGGCTCCGCTCGTTGCCAGCACGGCGCGGACCGCCCGTTTCGCCGCTTCCCAGTAGACCTCGGGATCCAACTGGACGATGTCCGGCGCCGGCTTGCTCAGTTCGTATTCCTCCAGGCGCCACGCCGCCTGTCGGCCGTGGACGTCGAAGAGCATGCCTTTCAGCGAGGTGGTTCCGGCGTCGAGGGAGAGAAGGTATTGCATGGTCTTACAACACCTCAACTCCGAGCAGGTTGCACAGATCCACCAAGGCTTCGCGATGGTCGCCGTACGACAAGATGTAATGCTGCCCGAGCACATTCTGGATGAACTCATCCACCCGCCCATCGAGCACGATCTCGAGGCTCGGCAACTGCGGGGCGGGCGGCGCCCAACCGGCCTCTTCCCACTTTCGCGGCCAGTGGGCTTCGCCGGTGGCGATGTGCATCCCGTAGCGGTTGCCCGTGTGCGTGAGACGGGCAAGCGTCACGCGGCCGGTCTTCACTCGCGATACGTTCAGCAGCCCTTCCCCGAATTCCCCGAACGCGGTCGGCATCACGGTGACCGGACCCTCGACGATCTCCGTCGGCACGTAGTCGGGCACCCCCATGAGCATGCCGTTTTCGAGGAACTCGTAGAACTCCATGTACGCCGCAACCTGCCCGGTGAGGTAGCGGGTAATCAACTGAGTGACCGCCCCCAGCGTATCGTTTTCCGGAATCGTGCAGACGTTGTCCTCTTCGGCAAGCAGCATGAACGTTCCGGCGGGCGCGAACCCGAGGAGCTTCTTGACGCCGTCGACGTCGATCAGCGAGATCGCTTCGTATCCCCGCTCTCGGATCTTTCGGCTGACCGCCAGATAGAGTCTCACCGCATTCTCCACGGTGCCTTCCTTGGGCGGTTTGACAAATTGCCATCGACGGCGGACTGCATCGGCCAGCCGCGAGACCTCCGAAGGGTCGAGTTTCTCGATCGTCTGGACCATCTCGAGCATCTCGAACACCTCAACTTCCGGACCGATCTTCGCGCGAAGGGAAACGCCGTCATGGAGTGTTGCGTAAAGCCGCATGTCGCGATACCCCATCTCGCCGATCCTGGCGCCGCGCAGAAGCGACTCCGCCCTGGCGGCCGCGGCGAAACTGAGGATCTTCCGCATGTCCGGCTGCCGGCCGAGATAGTTGACCACGTACTTGAACCGGTAGCCCAGGTCGGCCATCGGCTTGCGGAGGGCGGTCGTGCCGGCCTGGTCGGCGGTGGTGACGAAACGGTCCCCCTCCGTCCGCCCGGTCAGTCCCCAAAGGAGCATCGGCTTGTGGCGGAATGGATCGACCACGCCGATCACGGCGTGCGACGGGATCCAGCCGGCCAGGCAGACGACCAACAGATCGAACTCGCGGCCGGCCAACTCCGCGCGGGCCCGGGCGACGTCGCGCCCCTCCGGATCGTCGGCGACCGGCTCGGTCCAGCCCACCTCGATCCCTTGCTCCTCCAGGTGCCGCCTCGCCTCGCCGCACTTGCGCTCGATGATTTCGCGAGGCGTATTCACCTCGCCGAACCCGACAAACGCCGCTCTGACGCTACGCATGGTGTTGCTCCTTCGAGACCCGATGTCGTTTCCAAGGGCCTGGGATGCGTAACCGGTCACGGTATCGGTGCCATTGTAGTGTTCCGCCCCTGCCCGCACCACGCCCGGCGGGCAACGCTGTGAAGCATTTCAGACGATCGGCGGACGCAAGAATTCCCGTAGGACGGCCTTCCCAGGCCGTCGCGACGCCTGGGAAGGCCGTCCTACGGGTAAGTCATTTCCTTCCAGTCACGGAAGTAGGCCGAACAAAACGCTCGGCGAGGGTCTCTGACCCCGCCGAAACCGCCGACCGAAGGTCTCCTGGGCCGGTTTGGTTAGGGCCTCTCAGTAGCCGAATTCGGACTCGCCGGATCCGCCGCGGAAAGTCCGCGATCCGTTTACCCAACAAGCCGGGCTCACGTTCGAGTCGCGTATCCGTCCGGGTGCCGTCTCAACCAGTTCCAGGCGGTTTCAACAATGGCGTCTACATCCGTGTAACGCGCGGACCAGCCCAGTTCGCGGCCGATCTTTCCCGCGTCGGCGTACAGCACCGCCGGATCCCCCGGTCGCCGGGCGCCATCGTCGACGGCGATCTTGGCCCCGGTCACTCGCCTTGCCGACTCCAGCACCTCTTTCACCGAGTAGCCGCGGCCGATGCCCAGGTTGTAGAACCGCTGATCGCCCGGCTGAAGTGCCTCCATCGCCGCGATATGCGCCGAGCAAAGATCTTCAACGTGCACATAATCCCGGATGCATGTCCCGTCGGGCGTCGGATAGTCCGTGCCGAACACGGTGAATTTCTCCCGCCGCCCCAGCGCGGTGAGCAGCAACAGAGGGACAATATGGGTCTCCGGCTCGTGGTCCTCCCCAATCGTGCCGTCCGCCGCGCAGCCCGCCACGTTGAAATACCGTAGAGCGACGAACGAGAAGCGTCCGTTTGCCGCCGCGTAGTCTTTGAGGATCCGCTCCACGTACCATTTCGTCCAGCCATACGGATTGATGGGTTGCTGGGGCGTCGTCTCGACGATCGGCATCTCCCGCGGCTCGCCGTAGGTGGCGCAGGTCGAGCTAAAGACCATCCGCTCCACCCCGGCCCGGTCCATGGCCTCCAGCAGGCTGATCGCCCCCGCCGTGTTGTTGCGATAGTACCTCAGCGGCTGCGTCACCGACTCCCCGACATAGGCCAGCGCCGCAAAGTGCATCACGCAGCCGATCTCGTGCTGCCGCAGCAGCTCCGCCAGGCGATCCGTGTCCATTAGATCCATCGGGTGGAATGATGCCCCTCTATCAACCGCTTCCCGATGTCCGCGATAGAGGTTGTCGATCGCAATCACCCGATGCCCGGTCTGGACGAGCTGCTTGACTGCGTGCGACCCGATATAGCCAGCCCCTCCGGTAACAAGGACGTTCATCGGCCTCTCCTTTCTTGTGCAACTGCGAGAAGTGTTACGGCCAAAGAATATCGGTTCGCCGCCGATTCGGTAATCCCTGGCAGAC
>JABWBD010000025.1 GCA_013360685.1 Pirellulales bacterium | reverse complement strand
CTTTTGGCGCAGCGCCTGGCTGCCTATTCCAAGAACCCGAACCCGGACGACGTGCAGCTTATCGGCGATGCGGTCCGCTGGCTCCGCGAGGCGGAGCAGGCCGGCTGGATTGTTGAGGCCGTCGAGCGTCGCTACGGTTACACGAACCTGTACGTGCAGGCATCCGATGGACTTGTGCAAGCCATCCTCGGCAGACCGGTCGACGAAGTGACTCCCGTCGAGGACTGCATCCTCGGCACCGCCGTGTATGGAACGGGCCATGCTGTCGGCCATGTCGCTTCCGAACTGGCTCCTTCGGGCACTCGCGCGGCCATCGACATGATCCTGCGGTCCAACACGGCGACGGACACGGTTGGCTACAACGGGCCGGTGCGGATCTACAGCGACGGCTTGACGAAATCGGCCAGCCGAAAACGCCTGGTCCTCACCGCGGACGGCCTCTCCTCAATGCCGGCCGCTACCAACGCAATCACCCAGACCGATATCCAGTGTATCGACGCCGGAGGCCGAACGCTGATCGAGCAGTTCGCCTGGAGACGTGCGGGCAAGCAGGAACCGTTGGCCGAGCAGATCGCGGCGCGGCACGCCGAACAGAGGATCAACGCCCGCTTGGACGAGCAGACCGCGGAGCAGATCGCCGAGACCAATCGCAACTATCACCGGAAGATCCGCCGGCCGCTGGCGCTTCGCGGCTTGTTTCCCGGGGCCCTGGCTTTCAGCACGACCCAAGACGCAGTGCACCTTGCCGCATTGCAGGCCCGTGCCGCCGAGGATCTGGCGGCCCCCACGGTGCCCCCCGCGATGGTCGGGCAGCCCGATTTGGGCGTGCGTGTGCACGAGTCCATGATCAACAACTTCGCGGAGGGGCTCTTCGGGGGCATGATCGTCACGGAGCAGGAGCTCCAGCAGAATGCCGTCGATCTGTTGGGCTACTTACCCGATCGGCTCAAAAATCCCGAGGAAGGCGACCCCTGGAGCATCACGTTTCCCCCAAGGCAGCCGATTTCCGTCGCCTTCACGGCCGACGGATTCAGCGTGACCATCCGCGGGGTCTCGTATACCCGAGGCAACAACGAGTATCCGGGAATGAACGTCACGGCAACGTACCGGATCGAGAGCGGGCAACCCCTCCGCGCCGTACGGCAAGGCGACCTGAAGATCTTTCCCCCGGGATTTTCACCGGATGCAGGTCAAAGGCTCTCCGCACGTGAGCAAGTGCTCCGCAACCTGCTCGAGCGGCGGTTCCAGCAGGTCTTTCCCCAGGAAATCGTGCCCGAACCGCTGGCGCCCAAAGGCGAGCGCCTGGCCAACGTCGGCAAGTTGGTGCTCGCTACCTGGCAAAGCACGACGGGCTGGATGACTCTGGGATGGGACCGAGTGCCCGTCGAGCCCCAAGCGGCTCCACCGCCGGCGAAATAAGCCGCTTCGATTTCTTTCCCATCGTTACGACGCTCTGCGTCGTAACGCAGTCATTGGACGCTTCGCGTCCTCGCTCGCGCTCCGAGTCTGCCCCCTGCCGATCCGGCGCCCGCTCGCAACTTCGCGACGACCCGGACAGCGTCTACCTCAAGGCGTAAGCCCGCCAAACGATGAATCCGATTCGACCGGGGCTTTCTCGGGGCAACCGAGGACGCGTTTCCCGAAGGCGCTGGGGACCGAGTGGCGGCACTCCGAGACCACTTCGATCCAATTGACGATCGCTACGCAGTCATTGGACGCTTCGCGTCCTCGATCGCTCTCCACGTCTGCCCCCTGCCGATCCGGTGCCCGCACAGCGCCCTATCGCTTGTCCACGCTTCTGGATTGCCTGTCCCATCCTCGTCTCCGGAAGGCAGCCTCTCTCCTTCCACCTGTTGGTCCTTGGATCATCTCCACGTCCGGCGCCATCGTCTCCGAGCGGGAGAGTTGAAGCACAGCGCCCTCAGGGTTCCTCCTGCCCGCCATTCATGATAGCAGAACCCCTCGACCGGACGGACTCTCGCCTTGCTGGGAACCTTTGGCGAGCCTGTGCCTTGCTGGGAACCTTTGGCGAGCCTGTCGGGACGATCTGATCGACGCGATGCGAAGTGCGGACCTGCTCGATGTTGGTATAATGGCAGAACTGGCGGAATAGGCGGGTGCCGAGGATGACGTGATTCAAGAGGCTGGATGATGAAAAGCGAAAGCGACCGCGTGAACCCTCCGGCGGAACCATCCACTCCTCTCGGCCAGACCCCGGACTTCTTCACGGCCGAACATCTGGATCGTCGGCGCCGAGCCATGGCCCAGTACGCCGGTTGGCAGGGCGCTGACGACCTCGATCCCAAGACTCCGGCGGGGCACGCCTACGGCGTGCGGGTCAGCAGTCGCCTGAGTGGGGAATTCAAGCGCACGCATCGGAAACTGGCTATGGACATTTCGCCTCAAGATGTGATCGATGTCCTCAAGGCAGCCGGAGTCAAGAATTGGGCCCTCATGGGACTGCACGGCTACGTCGGTTATTTGCCGAGTCCTCGTGCTACCCAGGACGTGGACGTTATGGTTCCCTACCGCCAGCGCCAACGAGCGGTCAAGGCCATTCGGCGGGCATGGCCGGAGTTGGTCCTTCGGGAGCTGTCCCAGGTGGTCCGCTTTCTGGATCCCCAGGACCGCGACGCTGCCGGCCGGCCTAAACCGGTGATTGACCTGATGCTCCCCGGGGCGAAGTTTCAACAAACGATTCTCGATGAGTACATCGTCATCGACGAGCCGACGGGGCATAGCATCCCGCGGCTGGAAGCGGCACTGGTGTGCAAATACGCGGCCATGATCTCGCCGCATCGCGATCCGGACAAGAGGGGATATGACTGCGCTGACTTTCGCGTCATGGTGCGGGCTAACGAGAAGGCGATTCACCGCGACGACCTGCGCCGTCTGGCGGGCCAGGTCTGGGAAGGTGGGCCCGAGGAAATCGAGCGTTTTCTGGAAATCGCACTTGGCAACCGGCCGTTTCCTCTGTGAACGCCCTGGGTCAGGCGAAAACAAATGACGGGATCGGAGCCCGGCGGACGTCACGTGTGGCCGTCGCGTGTTTCCCCATCGTTACGACGCTTCCCCATCGTTCACCCCATCGTTACGACGCTTTGCGTCGTAACGCAGCCATCGGACGCTTCGCGTCCTCGATCACGCTCCGAGTCTGCCCCCTGCCGGTCCGACGCCCACACAGAGCCCTATCGCCTGTCCACGTTCTTGGATATGATGGCGACGCAGCCACGTCCAGGGAGGAATACTATGTCCAGGGCAACTCTCCTGTTAGGCATCGCGTGCAGCCTGTATCCGCAAACCGCGACCCCGGCGGAGGCTCCTATGGCGCCGGATTGGTCTGAAGATGGGGCCGCTTGGTCAACCCAAAGCTACTGGCAGGACGAAAGCATCCTGCAGAAATATACATTCACGCCGAACAAGGACGACCGCATAGCGGGCCAGTCCAGCATGCAAGTCCATGTCCAGGTGGCGGCGAACCGTCCCAAGGACTTCGTCGAATTGCGCCTGTCGCCGCCCAGACCGCTCGACTTGTCCCAGACCGAGGCGGTCGAGCTGTGGTTGAAAGTCGTTGAGGGGCCGGGGCTGAGGACTCGCAGCGCGTTCTTCTGCAGTCCCGGCTTCGAGAAACTTGCCATCGCCGATTGGCCCGACGGGATCGAGGCGTCCGCGCCGTCCCAGTGGCAACGGACCGTGATCGACCTGACCAATGTTCGTGTCCTCGACAAAGCCATTCCCAACCAGGCCGGCGTTTACGACCGAAGCAATGTGGCCACCATCTGTCTGAATTTCGAGTTGCCTCCCGGCGCGGTCGATATGACTCTGCGGATCGACGGCATTCGGGCCACGACGCTGCCTCCGCTCCCCGAGCGCCTCCGCGCGGCCGCTGTCAAAGCGGATCGGGGATTCTGGCGATGGCGGGCCAGGTTTCCCGAAAGGGATTTGTCGCCGCGGCCGGATGACGCCCGGAATCTGGCGCTGAGTATTCGTAAGCTCACCCATGCAGCCGCCCCCGAAAGGCCGTTCCTGATTTGGGGCATCGGGCCAAGCTATCTCAATTTTCTGGGAGACGGCACGGCTTTGGCTTGCCATCTGCGGCAGCGTTTTCCCCATGCCCCTCCGATTGTCTACAAGAAGCACGTCGGCTCGTCCGTGCCCTGGCAATACGTGCTGGGCTGGGCGCAGCACGTCGTCGTCCCCGAACAACCCGACCTGGTCCTCCTCTACGGCATCGGATTGGAGAGCGATCTCGAAAAGATCTTCCAGACGCTTCGCCGACAAACGACCGCCGACATTGTCGTCGCGAGCGTCCACTGGAAGGCGGACGATGTCCAATATTGGGGCAAGGATGAAGACGCCACGAATTTCGCCGATATCCCCCGCATGCGCCGCATCTGCGAGGAATATGGCGTGGAATTCGTCGAGAACCGCAAGCAGTGGGCGAGCTACCTCCGCGACCACGACATGAAAGTCGAAGTGGATCCCCAGCACGGCCTGCTCCTCGACGCGGTGCACCAATCCGAGTATGGAGCGCTGGTGATCAACGAGAACATCGTCCGCCATTTCGCCGCCAGAGACACCTACGCCTTTGACCCCGACCGCCGGGAACGGCGCCTCGATGTGACGCAGACCGCGGCGGCCGGCGGCGAGGAAAAGGCGACGCTCTCCGGCCCGAACTGGACGTTCCTGGAGGGCGCGGCCGCCACCGCCGCTTCGGGCAGCCGGATTACCGTCCGTTTCACGGGCAATCGGATCGATCTCATCGGTGTCAAGTCGCCCGACGGCGGCGCCGCCCGGGTCACGCTCGATGGCCTGCCGGCGGAAAAGGCGCCCTGCTTTCTCGCCGGCCAGATCGAGCCAGCCGCCGGCAATGCCCCTCCGAAGCAAGGCTCGGTCGGGGACATCGGTCCTCACGGCATCATACTCGGCCGGGATCTTATCCCGCAGACCTGGACGATTCGGCTGACGAATGACGAAGGAAGCTATCAACTGACAGGCAGCGCCACGGGTGCCGATGGCACGGGGCACGTGCTGAAGCCCTTCACAAGCAACAGCGGCCAGATCGGCATCCCGCCCGAGCTCTGGCGTCATGGGGCGGGGTGCGTCCCGTTTCTGCATCCCTGGGACGGCACAATTCTCAATAAGACCGGCGATGCCTACACGTTCAGCGTCGCCCGTGCCTGCAAGGAAGCGGTCGATTTCCGTGGAAAGGAGGCTGAATTCCGCGTCAATCTCTTCCAAGCCCTGCCCAATGAAACTCATGTTCTCGAACTGATCGCCGCCGGAGACGGCAAAGTAACCGTCAAATACTTCGACGTCTTTGAGCCTCCCCTTCGCTGATCGACCACGATTCCCGACAAGACGATCCGGTTGCCGATTGCCCCTCGTACCCATCGTTACGATGCTTTGCGTCGTAATGCAATCTTCGGACGCTTTGCGTCCCCGCTTATCCCATCCGCCTTTCCCACCGGGCCCTCTCAGCGCACGCCCTCCACAACCCTTTGCGCCGCGCCGGCGATCCGGTCCTCGACATCACCAGCCCACCGCCAGGCCGGCCGGCCGTATTCGTCCAGGTGCGGCCCGCCCTCGTAGCCTCCCTCCTCCCACACCCGACGCGAAGGTATGTAGGCAGCCATGTCGTTCGCATAGCCGCAGACCCACGTCCTCGGCCCAAACTCCCGCTTGAATCGCAGCGAGTAGTCCACCACCGCCTCCCCGCCGATGCCGATCAGCAGCAACTCGTTGCCGATCCGCCACGCCTGGACCGGGTAGGGGTACGAGGTCGGGAAGGTCACGCCCTCGTCGATCATCTTCAGCATTCGCTTCGCCCACCGCGCATGCAGTGCGCTGGCGCCGTTGGCCACCGGCAGCAGCTTTTCCCGAGTCACCAGTTCGTCGTACGCCAGGTCGACGAACTCGAAGGCCGACTTCAGCCCGGCCGATACCGGCTGCATCGGCCCGGAAAGCACCTTTTCGACGGCGTCGGAGAGCATTCTGCCGTACTGCTCGCAGAACTCCACTTTGCGGCGCGGGATCGGGTTCTGGTCGCCGCCGCAAGCGTTGAAGAACATGGCGGAGGCGCCTGGGTGCTTGGCTTCCAGGTTTACTTGGGCAAACCCCGGATAGTCGCCGCACCAGGTGTTGAAGGAGAGGGTCGTCGGGTGGCAAGCGTATCCGAACAGTACGCCCAGCAGCTTACCCCCCTCGCCTTTGACGGCCAGGACCGGCACGTAGTGATCGACCACGCCCTTCAACGGCTTCCCTTCCGCCAGCATCTGTGGAACCTCCGCCTCGCGGTTATCGCGCCGATTGACGGCAAACGTGCACTTGCCTTCGCCTTTCAGGAGCTGCGCCGGCCGCAGGTTGTCCAACGCCTCGCCCACCGCTTCCACGACTTCGTCTTCCATCCAAGCCGAGTACTCCGCGATCAGGCGCCGCTGCGCGTCATCCGTGGGATAGTAGTCCACCAGGTCGTCCTTGAGCGCCGGGCCGCAATGATTGTGCGAGAAGGTTAGCATGAACTCGGACCGGTCCAGCGAGAATCGCCGGTTCACTTTGGCGAAGAGGCTCTCGTAGATTGTCTTCGACATGCCCATATGGTCGGTGGTCGCCATGACCACGCGTTTGCCGTCGGGCGCCCGCAGCGCCAACACCTTCACCCAAATATCATGGACCTTGCCGTCCGGTTCGCGTTTGCTGCCGTACCCCGCCAGCCACACCGGCGTTTGCGGAGTGATGACGCGGCGGCCGATGCCGACGCGCCAGTTCAACTCCCCGGCATCTTCGCCCAAGGCCACGGCGCCTGAAACAAAGGCCGACACGATCAACGATTGGGCAACCCACCGCAGCATTCTCATGGCATTGACTCCTCGGTTCGATTGTCGTTCTTATCGTTCTCCCACCGTACCATCGTTACGACGCTTCGCGTCGTAACGCAAGCTCCGGACGCTTCGCGTCCCCACTCCCTCCCACCGGCCTCCAAAATCAGACCGGCCCCGCGCTCGGCTCAGCGGCACGGCCGCTTGCGTCCGACACGGCGCCGCTTGTATGGTATAGGCCCCAGAGACACGGGGTCAAGAAACATCTTGAAAGCTACCGGTGTTCTGCACGTTCCCGCCCGCCCTTTTCGAATTCCGAGGTGTCTCATCCGCCTCTTAGGGCTATCGCTTCCAGCACCAGTCCATGAATTGCCGCCGCTATTTCCAGGGCAATTTTGCACGAAATGCCAATCGCCCGCCACCCCCCTGGACGGCTTCAGGTACTTACTCGGACAGGGATTGTTGAACCCCGAGGATTCAAAGACGGGAAAGCTGCCACAAGGCCGGCGGCATTCGCGTCTCAAGGTCGAAGCT
The DNA here is from genome assembly GCA_013360685.1 of Pirellulales bacterium. Taxonomy (GTDB): domain Bacteria; phylum Planctomycetota; class Planctomycetia; order Pirellulales; family Thermoguttaceae; genus JABWBD01. Next base: position 27,506 of record JABWBD010000025.1, on the reverse strand, counting down.
GCTCGAAGACGCTTCGGCTGATCTCCATCGCCAACGCTTCGGCGACAGAGATCAGCCGACACCTGCGGCACGCCGAGGACTACCCGCAGGGCTTATTCCAGTGCCTCTGTCTGGAACAGTTGCTGGTGGTACGATTGCACAGAGGTGGCACAGCACCACCTCCTCTCGCACGCTGGCGGGAGACGGGCGTGGGTGAGGGTGCCCTCGTGCCCTGGCTGCAGCTACGCGAGGAGAAGCTCAGCGCATTGCTTGCGCGATGGCGCAAGGTGAAGCAGGAGTCGACGCGAGGGTTCTTGTGGCTCCGCTCTCGCCGTCCGCCCCCGACGCATCTGGGAAGTGCCCAACGCGCTATTCTGCGCGGACACGACGATCCGGTGACGACCGTAGCCTATTCGCCCGACGGCCGGCGGATCGCCAGCGGGTCTAGCGACAGTGCGGTGCGCGTTTGGGACGCCGCGAGCGGTGCCGAGCTCCGCTGCCTCCAAGGACATGAGTATTCTGTCGAGAGCGTAGCTTTCTCGTCTGACGGCCGGCGGATCGCCAGCGCGTGTGTTGACCAGTCTGCTTCCCGGAAACCTTTCCCAGCGAACAAAGGTGACAGCGGGAATGCGCACTCGCGAAGGCAAGACCTTCAACATGCCTGCTTCCCCAGCGGCCAGACCCAGCGGCCGCTGTGCGAGGTAATCGTTCACCAATGACAGCAGAATTCCCGCCAGCACCGATTCGTAGTAGCCCACGATCTTCTCCACGAGAATGCCGTCTATGAGTTCGCAGAGCCGGCCCGTTCGGCGGTGGACTTCCGACACGTCCTCTTCCGTTGCCATTCCCAGCGGCGGATGCAGCCGGACGCGTTCCGGCGGAATGCCAAGATGGTTGAGCATGTCGTCGACCGTCCAATCGGCAGGTAGGACCGTGCGCCATACGGCGGCCACGGACACCCCTCTCAAGGCGCCGCGCGAATCCCGAATCAACTGGGTTCTCCGCCCTCTTCCGACCAATTCGACTGATAGGAACTGTTCTATCCCGCCCGCTCCGGCGCCTCGCGATGCTGCAGTGCTCTTTGGGAGCGGCCGGGATAGAAACCAATTCGTCTGGCAACGAAATTGTCGTGCTCGTGCTCAGCCGCTTGCGGCGGTGCTCGTGCTCGTAATCGAGGGGTGGCTTCGATGACGGAATCCATGTTCGACCACGATCGGCTCGACGTTTACCGGTTGGCGATCGAGTACACGGCCGAATCGTTCGCTGCCGCCAAGGGATTGTCTGGGCTTCACCGTTACGCTCGCGGTTCCGCGTTGGAGTGTGCGGCGGTGCAAGATGTTCTCGCGGCATCCGGCGGGTTGGGCGCGGCATCAAGTCTGGCTTTGAAAGAAAAGCTCAAACGGATCGTTTCGATGCTCACTGGGATGACGATGAAATCCGCGACCGACACCGAACTGCAGGCCGGGCTTGTGGCGGTCATCGATTACGAGCACGAGCACCGCTCCGCTGAGCACGAGCACGAAGAGCAGCCAGAACCAGGCGCTCCACCTGACCGGGGCCGCCGGTCGGAGTTTCGATGGGAGAATCGTCCTGCTGGCGGCCCCGGCAGGTGAGCTTGGTCGTGCGACGAAACGAGAGTGTATCCCATGAAGCAGAAGGTTGGCCTGTGTCCATTGCGGGAGCGTGTCCTTGACCGACACTTGGGAAGAGAGTCAGCCATGCTCCCGCTTTAGCTGCACCATGAAGTCGGTAGCTCTCTTTTTTGAATTGTCGGCCCTTGATCTTTCCCGGCGTTATGACCATAATTGCGGTCATGGGGAAGAAACCACCCATCGTTCTGATCTACGACCCGGACGTCAGCCGACATCTCGCCGCCATCGAGTCGAAGTATCATTCGCTGATCCGCACTACGATCAAGGAACAACTGGCATTCGAACCCGAGAGGGCGACGCGGAACCGAAAGCCGCTGGAGCGGCCGATCGAACTGGGAACGCGGTGGGAACTACGGTTAGGGCCGGATAACCGCTTTCGCGTCTTCTATCGGGTGGATGCAGAACGGGGGCAGGTTCGGATTTTGGCGATTGCGGTGAAAGAGCGAAATCGCATCTTCATCGCTGGTGAGGAGGTGGAATTATGAAGATTGCATCGGTAGCCGAGGTGAAGGCCCACCTCAGCTCGTACCTGAAGGCGACTGCCGAGGGTCCGGTGGTCGTCACACGAAATGGCAACGCGGTGGCCGTGCTCCTCGGTGTCAGGGATGACGATGAACTGGAGCGGCTGCTCTTGGCTCATTCGCGGAAACTCAACGCGATCCTTGACGCGGCAGATCGTCGCATTGATGAAGGGGCCGGACTTGGACACGACGAGTTCTGGCAACAAGTCGAATCGGCCAGTGGTGGTCGTGAGAAGACCGGCGGAGGGAAGAAACGCCGAACCAAGGGATGAACGGGAGCGGCGATCAGGGGTGGTTGCGGGTGGCTGCCTCACTCGTCGCCGCCCCGTTATCCTAGCCCTTCGGCAGGAACCGAGGGACAGCAGGGCAATCCGGGAGTAAGAGAGAGCGAGGCGCTATGGACCGTGTCAAACTCGGGCTGATCGGACTGGGCGAATGGCCCCGCCAGGCGTATGTGCCGGCACTCAAGGAGCTCGAAGGCATCGAGGTGGCTGCCGTGGCGGCGAAGTCCTCGGCCACACAGCAGTTCGCGCGTGCGGAATTCGGAGGGGCAGCCGTCTATTCCGATTTTCAAGACCTGCTTGACGACCCGCGCGTGGACGCGGTGCTCCTCGCCGTGCCCAATCCGATCCATGAGAATGCAATGCTTGCCGCCGTCTCATCCGGCAAGCATCTGTTTTACGAGCCGCCCGTCTCGCACCGCTTCGAGTCGGTCGAACGGCTCCACGCCACGATGTCTGCCGCGGATCGGGTGATCCAGCCGGACTTCGAGCTTCGATGGCTCCCGGTAGTCTGCCGGCTGCGCGAGCAACTGCGCGCGGGGCTGATCGGCGAGATACGCATGGCCGCCGTGCGTCTCTGGTGCAACTGGGGCTACGGCGGCGGCCAATGGAAATACAATCCGCAGGCGGAAGGTTTCTTTCCCTGGCTGTCGTGCTGGTATCTGGACGTGCTCGACTGCGTGCTGGCCGCTGGGCCGGAGCGGGCAACGGTCACCGGCGGCTACGCGGCGAACGGACGGCTCATGGACCACGGTTGGGCGTCGCTGGAATATCCGGGCGGGAAGATCGGGCGATTCGAGTTCAATCTCGTGGCAGTCGGCGGTCTCGAAGTGACGTTGAGCGTACTGGGGAGCCGCGGGGAAGCAGAAGCGGAGTTGATCCAGGGCGGACTGCGGTGGCGAGGACCCGACGGCGTCTGGCAAGAGACGGCCTATCCCGCGGCCCAACCGGCCTATGGCTTTGTTGGAATGCGGGAGTGTCTGGGCGGGTTCGTCGAATCGGTCCGCACCGGGGCGGCGCCGGAACCGCATGTTGAGATATCGCGCCGGGTCCATACCGCAATGCTCTTGTGCGCGGAAGCAGAAAGGACGAGGGCGACTGCCGAGTTGCAGTCGCTCGGGTGATGTTGTGAGCGAACCCGCGCGGCTGCATGGGAAGTTGCCTCCGGAGGTTCTCAGAGGCCCTAACAGAACTCCGACTACCCTCACCCCCTGCCCCTATGAACGAAGCAGGAGAGGGGAGTTGAGTTGGAACCTCTCAGCGTAGGCTTGCTCCCACGACGTGGTCAAAATCCGCGAAGGCCGGTACTGGTACGACGCGGCAACCCTGGCGCAGGGGTGCGTTTCAAGACGAGATACTCGATGCCAAGTTTTTCGCAGTATTCGCGTTTGCCGCCCTTGTCGCCGTCTTCGTTCACAGCGTAGATGTCCGGCTGGAGGCGGCGGATCTCGGGGTCGGCGTCCAGCCAGCCTTCGCCGCTGGAAATCAGGGCTTGCTTGACATGCTTGATGGAGCCGACGACGTAGCGCCGCTCGGCCGCGGGCAGGAGGGGATGCCCTTCGCCCTTGAGCAGACGGATATTCGCGTCGTGCCCGACGATCACGTAGAGGTCGCCGTAGGCGCTGACTTCCTCGGTGAACCGCACGTGGCCGGAGTGGAACCAGTCGTAGCAGCCGGTGGCCACAACTTTCTTGCGGCTGGGCGGGGAGGGCATCGGCGGCGGTTCGGGGAAACCTCTGATCTGGGGCGGGAGCAGCACTCGGTACTCGATGCCGTGTTGCCGGCACCAGGCAGACCGCCGGTCGTTGGCTGCCGACTCCTCATCCACCCAGACCTTCGTCTGGATGCAGTCGAGTTCGGGCAACGTGTCGGCGTCTATGGGGACGGATAGCGGAACCACGCGAGCGACATAGCGGACGGAGTCGACAAAATAACGCCGCTCGACATAGGGAAACTTCGGCGGTTCGCCCTGAACTCTCTGGAGCATCTCGTCGGGCCAGAGCAGGACATTCAACTCGCCGAGCCTGGCGGCTTCTTGCAGAAAGCGCAGATGCCGCGAGCGGATATCATCGAAACCGCCGGAGACGATGACTTGCTGCTGCGTGCTCATGGCTCTGCGAGGCGGACCTTGATCTTCAGCGCGCCGGGCACGGGGTCGCTGGAAACGACAAACAGATACCCGCCGCCGCAACCGGAGTACATTGCGCCACAATACCGCGACTGATAATAGGCCAGAATTCCCTTCAAGTCGACGGTCAGAGCGGGATGCCGCACCGTCTGCGGGAGAATCGCCTCCCAGCACTCCATGCAGGCGTTCATCGAAGCGCCCAGGGCGTGGGCATCGCGGGCCAGGATGGCGTCGAAACACTGCTTGCCCGTTTCCCCGAGCCGGCGGACCCAAGCCGGATCGAGATTTCTGATCCCCAGCGGATTGTAGCCGTGAGGCCGCTGGGCTACCGGAAGCAGGTGGACGACCTCCTCCAGCCAGCGGGCCGTTTGCGGATCGTTGTTGGACGCGATGTGCCGGGGAAAGACCCCGCCCTCGTGAGCGTAGTCGTAGTCGAGACGGTTCACACCGGGGTAGATCAGGCCGATCATGTCCTGCGACCCGGAGGGTTCGCTCTTGCCGCGATTCTCTTCGGCATAGAGTTCGCGGACGAGCTCTGCAGGATCGCGATCGGGGAGCCTGCCGTTCCAGAGCTTGAGCGCCACGTCGCGCGTGCCGGCGGCGAAGCCGGCGCGCTGGATGAACCAGCAGACGGGCTCGACGGCGACGACCACCATCGAGCCGGGCGGTTCCGGATTCAGCCGGGACACGAACGGCTGGTCGATCCACCCGCCGGCAAAGGCCATGCGGTAGGGGACCGTTCCGATAGTGTCGGTCAGGGGGCGGGCAGCGAGGGCGTCCATAGAAACTTTATCCGCAAGTCCTGCGTGCCGTGCGTGGATGTTTTGGGGTAATCGAGTGATGGGGTAATGGGGAGTCAGTTTTCACCCTTCCAGTACTCCATCACTCCAGTAGCCCATCACCTCGATCCCATTGGTTGCGGCTCGGCCGCGTTGCAAACTTCCTCACATGGTGTCGTGGACGGTCCGGTGGCCCGCCTTGCGGTCCTCGTATTGTTGGGCGATCCAGGCATAGGTCTGCACCAATCCTTTGCGGAAGGGCGTCGTCGGTTCCCAGCCGAGGATTTTCTTGATCATCGTGTTGTCGCTGTTGCGGCCGACCACGCCCTGCGGGGCGTTCAGATCGTAGGCGCGCCGGAGTTTCACGCCCCCGATCTCCTCCGCGAGAGTGACCAGATCGTTGATCGCGATCAGTTCGCTGGAGCCCAGGTTGATGGGCGTGGCGATCAACTCGTCGCAGTGCATGATGCGGTCGATGCCCTCGGTGCAGTCGTCGATGTACATGAAGCTTCGGGTTTGTTTGCCAGTGCCCCAGATGTCGATGTCGCCGGCGCCTCGGTCTTTGGCTTCGATGACCTTGCGGCAGATGGCGGCCGGCGCCTTTTCGCGGCCGCCGTCCCAGGTGCCGTGCGGGCCGTAGACGTTGTGGAAGCGGGCAATGAAGGTCTTCATCCCGCGTTCGGCCCAGTATTCCTGGCAGAACATCTCCGACATGAGCTTCTCCCAGCCGTAGCCGCGTTCGGCCATGGCGGGGTAGGCGTCGGTCTCGCGCAAGGCACGGCAGTTGGGGTCCTTCTGCAGCTCGGTGTTGTAGGCGCAGGCGGAGGACGAGAAGAAGTAGCGCCGGGCGCCTGCCCGATAGGCGGCCTCGATCAAGTGCGTGTTGATGAGGATGCTTCGCAGGCACTGGATGCGGAACCGCTCGATGAAGCCCATGCCCCCCATGTCGGCCGCCAGGTTGTACACTTCCACGGCCCCTTCGCAGACCCGCCTGCAATTGGCCTCCTCGCTTACATCCAGACAGAGGCTTTCCACGCGGGGAACGACCTGGTACCAGTCGGGCAGCGGCTTCTTGTCGACCGCGCGGATGCGTGTGAAGCCGCGGTCGTGGAAATAGCGGGCCAGCGCGCCGGCGATGAAACCGCCGGCGCCGGTAATGACGATCAGGTCGTTCTTGCTGCAGTCGGAAAAGGTTTTCAACGGGCCCATGGTTCATCCCTTCGAACCGCGCCATCCTTTCGGCAGTCCGGCATACCAACCGTCGTTGCCCGCGGTGAGGCTGCTAAGGTCGCTGAAGTCGCCGTTGACCACTTCCAGTCGCGGATGGTCGGCAGCGGAGGCGCGATTTTGTGTCCGTACGGCGAGGAGGCCACCCAGGACGGCAAATGTGAGACACAGTCGGATCACGGTCATGTTGATAGGGCGTTTCCTGTTCAAGGCTTTCTCTCCAGGCGGATGATGCGGGGCTTGTCGGTGTGATCCAGGGCGGGAAACAGCGCAACGAGCAAAGCGCGCAGCAGGGCAGTCAGGGTGAAAGTGGGTTGTTTCATGAGGGTCTCGACGGGCTGAAAACCGCTGACGCAACAACCGCCAGCACCGCCCGGTCTCGGGATGACCGACTTCGATTCCGGGACGGGGCTCAGCGGCAAGGAGCTGGAAAGTGAGGGGGACCACCCTGCTTTGCAGGATCTCCGCAGAACCCGGCTCGCTCGAAGCCACCTGCTCCAAGACACCCGACTCGTGATGGTCGTCATGGATCCTGCTTCCTATCGGCTTTTCCAGTCCCGGTCGAGTACCGACCCTTCGGGCGATCCGGATGCGTAAAGCCGCTACGGATCATTCTAGTCAAGGATCCACACGGTGCGAAGGCCGTGCCGTTGCGGCGCGAGGCTTGTCGCACGGTGTCGGTTCAGCGCCGGCCCCGTCTGGCCCCGGCGTGCTGCCGTTGCGGCTGGCGATCGGATGAATCGCCGGAGCATGGCTTGACAGGGTGATTTCCTCTGGTAGGATGCGAGGCTAGAGCATGCTCCCTGAACAAAGGGTGTCTTATGACATACTGTCTGCGACTGGCGTGCCTTCTTTGCTGTCTTGCCGTTCTGGCTCCCGGGTGCGGGGGAGAAACCGGGGGTGGCGGCTCGCCGGTTGACCGGGCCTCCATCGTCGAACCCGGAGCGGAACCTTCTCATCCGTCCCAAGCTCCCGGAGAAGGCAAGTTGCCGGAAAATTTCAGGAAGTAGATGCGCGTTGTAGCAAATCGGAGGTGGTTCGGATTGGATCAGGTCAAGGAGAACTGCCATGCGGACCGGAGAACGGCGGCATCGCGGTTATCGCCGAGGGTTCACTCTGGTTGAACTCCTGGTTGTGATCGCGATCATTGGGACCCTGGTTGCGTTACTGCTGCCCGCTGTGCAATCAGCAAGGGAATCGGCACGTCGCACGCAGTGCATCAACAACGAGAAACAGATCGCACTGGCGCTGCACAATTATCACGACGTCTACCATTCGTTTCCGCCCGGGACCTTGGCCGGCTGGGGGCATTCCTGGGCGGCGCACATTCTGCCCCAACTGGAGCAGCGTCCGCTGTTTGATACGATTGACTGGGGAGACGTCGGCAACTGGTACGACACCGATCCGGTCAGCCTCGCGCTGCAGAACCTGGCTCGGGCCCGGATCTCCGTTTTTCGGTGCCCCTCGCAACCGGGGCCGGATTCGGATAATCATGTCATTTCCGACCGCTTCCGGACGAATTACGTGGCCAACGCGGGCAGCGACGTGACCATAGACGACGTGGCAAACCCACCGGGTTCACAGACCGACATGACCAATTCCAACGGCGTGCTGCTGGCGAACCTGTGCTGGAACCCTTGGCGGACGACTTCGCTTCGCGACATCACCGACGGGACCTCGAACACGTTGATGATCGGCGAGGCCATCTACGCATCCACCATCCCGGAGGGTTGCGATTTCTGCCATCGATTTTACCTGTACCATCCCGAATTCGACACGTGAGGGGGTTATGATTTTTCCCAGGTTCTGGGAAGCTGCTATTTCGCTCCGAACACCAAGTACCCTGCCGCGGAATTCGAGGTTTCGTTCGGCAGCCATCATCCGGGCGGCTGTGTCATGGCCCTGGGCGACGGCTCCGTGCAGTTTGTTGCCGAGACGATCAACGTGAGTGTCTGGCGAGCGGCCGGTTCTCGGGCCGGCAACGAGACCATCGGCTTGCCGTGACGAGCGGTCTGCGTCAGCACAACCGTCGGGCAGGTCGACCGCGCGGGGCCGCGAGCGGTCTTGCCTCCGGCGCCAACGAGGGAAAAGCGGTATGCCGCTCGATCCAGGCGAGCCGTCGATCCAATACGCCCGCCTTCCACGAGGTGTGTTGGCCTTCTGGGTATCCGGACTGCTCATGCTGTTCGCCGGATGCCAGGATGGCGATTCCAGGCTGGTGCCCGTGGCCGGGGTCGTCAGCGTGGGAGGGGAGCCATTGGCAGGCGCGGTGGTTGAGTTCGAGCCGGTTCCTGGACGGGCGGGGGATTTGAATTTCAATCCCTCCTCGAAAGGAACGACGGACGAAGAAGGGCGATTTGTGCTGAAGACATCCTTCGGCTCGGGAGCGGTTGTCGGCGAACATACGGTGAAGGTTTGGGTTGCGATTCAGACTGCCGCGGAAGAAGATGCGGCGCAAGGCGGGAAGCTGAAAGTCGTGCTCTTGTCGGAATTGCAGGAAGAAGAGTTGCGGATCACGGTGCCGGGCGGGGGTACCGGAGACGCCACGTTCGCCTTCGGCCCGACGGAAGCGGTGGTCTTGGCCGTGCCTCTGCCGGATTCAGGGCGCGGCCGGTCGGGCCGATGGGCCTGGCGGGCACCGCTGTGCCTTGGAGTCGTTGTCTTGTGGGCTTTTTGTCTGAGAGGCTGCTACCGATGGTGGAGGTATAACGAACAACGTGTCCTCGACGGAGTATGACCCACCTCTTTAGAGCGGCAGGAGGGAGAGCGAGCGGGAAACCATGTCGATCGACGTCGCTTGTCCAAGTTGTGGACGGTTGATCTATGCCAGCCAGGAACGTGCCGGGAAGAGCCTGGTATGTCCGGGATGTGGGAAACGCGTCCATGCCATGCACTCGGACCCGGTGGCGGCGCCGGGCGAGGAGCCCGTCCTTCTGACTTGTCCCGACTGCAACGCCCTGATCCGTATTGTCCCCAGCGTGGTCCCCAGGCTCCTTGGGCGGCGGATCTTCTGCACGACTTGCGGAGCGGCTTTGCTTCTGTCGCTAACCATCAAGAAGGGGACGCATTCTGCTCCAGCAAACGGTCACCAGGCAATCCCCGACTCACGCCGGCAACGGGAAGGATCGCCGGACGGGACGGTGCCCGCATTCGCCGCTGCGGGGGAGAGTCCAGCCGGAGCTTCTCAGGACTATTCCGGAGAGAAGGCAGGGCGTCTGCCTTTCACCTTGGGGGAGAGTTTTCCGAGGGAATGCCTTACCAGTCCGCCGGCGGACCATGCGCTGGCAGCGGAGCACGTCGATCCCGATTGGGCGCAGCAGGGCGCCGAGCATTCCGGTCTGTGTGAGGAATTGGACCTTGGTTTTCCGGAAGAGGCCGAGGACGCAGGCTCCGCCGATTCCGAACCCCTAAGCCCTCGGGAGAAAGCCGTTGCCTTGCGAGACCAGGTGATCAGCGCCGCCTTACAGTTCTGCATTCAGGAGGGGCGCCCGAGAAGCAAATCCTCGCATCCAGCGGACTTCCCAGAACAGGCGATGGAGGAGGAACGCGACGGTGCTCCGGCGCAGTCCGTCGGCGCGATGCGGGGCCATTTGCCGGGCGACCCGGCCGTACCATGGCTCTGGCCCCTGGTCGCCGCGGCGGCGGCCACCTGCCTCATGCTTGCGCTCGTATACGCCCTGCTTTCGGCCCCGTAAGCGACGAGTGAGAATCGGGTCAGGTAGTCCCTTCCTCCTCGATCTCGTCCTCCATCGCCAGCATGGCGTCGTAGGCATCCTGGAAGCTGTAGTAGGGGCCGGGATCGACGACAACGCCTCCCTGGGTCACCGCCTTGGTCTCAGGTGGTTCATTCGGCGAAAGTTCCGTAACCGTCAGGCCTTCGTCGACCTCGATGATTGCGAACAGAGACATGACAGGTTCTCCTTGCTGATTGAGGGGACGGGCAGGGTCACGCCACAGTGATCTCGGCCTCCAGGTAGACGTCCTGGATCAAGTGAATCAGGTCACGCCGTGCTGTCGGCGGTGGTAGCCGCCGTCAAACCGGCGGCTCGTCTTGAACGGTTCGTGCTTGCCCTGGCTGCCTTCTTCTTTCGTGTCCGCCAGCAGCTTTTCCAACTCGGCAGGGCCGATCGGCTTGAAGCCCCTGGCCACGCCGAGATCCTGCTCGAGCTCCTTGCGGGACGTAATGCCGCAGACCAGCGTCGTGATCGGCAGGGAAAGGGCATAGCGGCGGCAGACCTCCGCGCTGAGGCCCAACTCCTTTGGGATGTGGCCGCCCGCGAGACCTTTCATGCCGATCACGCCGATCTGGCGACGGTTGCACTCCGGCACAATCTCCTTCTGGAAACTGCGGAAATGGGCATCCATGATGTTGATGGGCATCTGGACCGTGTCCCACTCGAAGGGCTTGTTGAGCATTTCCTGGTGGAATTGGATGTCCTTGTGCCCCGTGAAGCCGATGAAACGGACTTTGCCCTCTTTGCGGGCCTCCATGGCCGCCTTGATGCCGCCTTTCTCGAAGACCCACTGGGGGTCCTTGGGATAGTTGATTTCGTGGAACTGCCAGAGATCGAGATGGTCGGTCCTCAAGCGTCGGAGGCTGTCCTCAAGCTGCTTCTTGGCTCCGGCGTAGTCGCGGTCGCAGACCTTCGTCATGAGGAACACCTTGTCGCGGCGGCCGCCGTCGGACAATGCCTTGCCCATGACCTCCTCGCTGCCGCCTTGATGGTAATCCCAAGCATTGTCGAAGAAATTGATCCCCTCGTCGATTGCCTGGTGCATCAGCCGGATCGCTTCCTGCTCCGGAATCGACCCGATGTGCCAGCCGCCCAGGCAAAGGATGGAGACTTTCTGGCCCGTCTTTCCGAGGGCGCGCTGCGGCAGGCCCCCGGAGCTTTCCTCTTGCGTCGCCAGGACCGAGGCGGCCAGCGGCGACATGATCAGGCCGGCAGCGGCCGCCTTGAGAAACTCCCGTCGATTGCGGTCGATCATTGTGGTAGGCCTCCGAGGATAGGCACGAAATCGTGCTGAGGATGCAACTGCCGCCTCGCGCCCCAACCGCCAGTCGGGTCGATTGCTGCACAACGCGGGTGGACCGTGGCTGAGGACCTCTCCCAGATCTCTGCAAACCGTCTCCCCTCCAGCCCGCGGTGAAATCCGGCGGAGTTCCGAGAGAGATCCCATGCGCCATTGTCCCGTTGCGGCGGCGATTGGCAAGTCCCCCGGCGGCAAGGGGCTGCAATGGGAGGTGTGTGGGCCCTGGGTGTCCGATGCCGCATCACGAGAAAACCTATTCACAAAGTGCGTGTTACAACGGCCCCAACCGCGTGGTACGATACTGGCGCGGCGGGACGGCTGTGTTGCCCATTGCTCGCGACAGACTGTCGCAGACCGCCGGCACTATGGCCGTGTGCGAAAGCGCCCAGGATCCTTCACCCAGAGGAGATACGAGATGGCAACCAGGCACCTGGAGTTGATCCTCTGGCTGGCGCGACACCAACTGGGGCTGCTTCTCTCGCTTCTGGCAATTGCGGTGGCCGGCTGGGTTTTCCTGGAGATCGCCGATGAAGTGATCGAGGGGGACACGAAAGCAGCCGACGAGGCGATCATCCTCTGGCTGCGCGAGCCTGGCAATCCGCACGACCCGATCGGGCCGCATTGGATGGCCGAGTTCGCTCGCGACATTACGGCCTTGGGCGGGACGGGAGTGCTGGTGCTGGTCACGGCGGCGGTGGCAGGCTATCTCTGGCTCGACCGCCGCTTCGGGGCGCTCTGGTTGGTGGTCCTGGCGACGCTATCCGGCACGGCACTGGCGTATGGACTGAAGTCAACGTTCAACCGCCCACGGCCCGAACTGGTTCCCCATCTCGCGGAAACGTTCACGAGCAGTTTTCCCAGCGGCCATTCGATGCTCTCGGCGGTGGTCTATCTGACGCTCGGCGCACTGTTGGCGCAGCTTGCGCGCGCGAAACGCCTCAAGGCTTATGTGCTTTCGGTCGCGGTGCTTTTGACCGGGTTGGTCGGCTTCACTCGCGTGTATCTGGGCGTGCACTACCCGACCGATGTGGTCGCCGGCTGGTCCGCCGGACTGTTCTGGGCCGTGGTCTGCCTCCTGATCGCCAGGTACCTGCAGCGGCGGGGCGCAGTGGAGGAACCGGAATAGGTGTCAGCGGCGGCCGCCCGTATTCAGGTCTCGCCACTTGCCCTCGGTCAGAACGCTCTGGCCTACCTGCGAGCTGACCTCCGGCTTGGGAATGCGGGGCGGGAGGTTCAGACGCGAGAAAAAGGCCGGGTCTGGCTTTTCAAAGCGTTTCACGGCGTCCTGGACGGTCTCCCCTTCTTGCAGATGCAACAGCGGCGGGATGCGGTTGACCGTGGAACGCGACCAGAGCACGGAAGTTCCCCGCCGGATTTCCAGTTCCGCCGTGAACGGCGTGAGGTTGGCGGTGCTCGTGGCGCGAAAATCCCCACCCATGCTGCGAAAATGAAGCTCTTCCGGCTTGCCGCGGCCGATTTTGGCAACCAAGGTGATCGAACCGCGACTGCTGACCTTCCAGCCTGCCTTCTCGGCGGCTTCCGAAAGCGACGCGGTGATTGCCGCCTGGTCGGCCGGGTTCGCCCCCTCGACGGCGATCGCCACCGAGGCGCCCGGGCGGACCAGCATGGCGGCATCCCCGGCCTGCATCAAGCGCTCGATCGACTTCTCCGCCGAGGCATGCGGTATCGGCACGCTTGCCACCGCGCAGTTCTGCGAGGTCGTCGCGGTCAGCAGCTTGTTCCCCACGACGATCGGCGCAGTGCTGGCCGAGGTGGCGTACTTCCAGACCGACATGCCCAGATCGAGGTGGACCGCGTCGCCCAGCGCACCGCGAAACAGCCTGGGTGCAATCCAGTGGATCGGATGCGATCCAAGATGGTCGGTAACCGTTGCTTCGCTGACGACGTTGTCCGCCACGCAGTCCCAAACCCGATATTGATTGGAGAAGCAGATGGCGAGAAGGCGGCCCTCGGAATGGAACGCCGCTCCAGGCGTCAGCGTGTTTCCGGTAGGGATGGATTTGCGGATCGTCCCGCTTGCCGTTTCCACAAGGACGACTTTTCCACTCTGAGGGACGGCCATGTAGATCAGGTTGCCGCTGAAGACGGGCGGTTCGCTCTCGCTCGCGTTCTCGATGCGGTAGACCAGCCTGGCGGCCGGCAAGTCCCAGACGTGCAGCACTCGATCGACAATCGCCGCCACGTGCGAACCGGACAGCAGCCTGGCCCACGCCACCTGCGGTGCGAAGCCGGGTTTCCCGGCGCCGGGCAACGTTCTCCGGTAGAGCGGTTTGGCGTTGCCCGTTTCCAGGCCCACCACCATCACCAGTTCGCCGCCGCGTTGGAATTGGTCCAGCTTGTCGACGATCAACGTCCGTCCGGTCGGCGCGTCGTGGTCCAGAACGCGAACGGCGTTGGGATGGTCCCACACCAGATCCGAAGTTTTCCGTTCCAGGTTTACTGTATAGATCCGGCCGCGGGTCTCCTGCGGGCTTCCCGATTTGTTGCGGCCGATCGACACCAGGAACAGTCCCCCGGCCGCGTTTGCGACAACAGGACCCGCGACATTGTCGTAGGCGTCGATCGGGCTCACCGGAACGAGCCCCGCCGGGAGCAAGGGCGCTTTGGTTTGCGGGTCGGGGACAAAGGAGCCGTCAGGGCTGTCCGACGAAAGGTCGAGCGTGGCGCCGGTTCCGGGCAGGGCCATTTCGTCGCCCACCGACTTCGACTCCGCAGCATCTCGGAGCGTCCTCGGGGCTCCGCCGGCCGGCGGAGCGCCGTCTGCCGGCTTGGCGATCGGCGTGCCGCCGGCGAACGGATTGTCTTTCGGCATTTCGAGAGATTTCAGGTAGTCGCGGTCGGCCGGACTCAGCCGTTCGATCGGGACGGAAATCTCGCGTCCGTCGGACGTGTGTAGTCGCACGGCGGAAGCGGTTTGTTCGACGAGCGTGGCGCGGATCTGGAACTTTCCGGTTGTGTCTTTCCAGACACGGGGGGCGTCGCTTTCGGCATGGACTCCTGGTGCCGCGCACAAGGCAGCCGACGCGACGATTGGAAATAGACAAGAACGTTTCATAGAACCCTCCCCATCGAATCGTGCGTGACGCGATCGCTTCCCAGTCGGCCGGTGCTCCACTGTTCCAGCAATCCGGTTTACTAGGCGATCCCGCCGCTTTCACAAACGCCTCGCGACCACGTTCTTCGGACGCCCAACGCTACCCACAAGCATAGGGATCCGGCGATGGGGAGTCAACCAAACGCCGGAGCCGTGCGTGGACATGATTGAACAGCACCGACACACCCCTGCCCATCGCCGATGCGGGGAAGAAGGCTACAACCACGACGTCCACACGCTGAGCTATTGGAAACCCGTGGTCGCGCCCCAGCCAGGAGCGACCGCCCTGGCGCTGGCGGTCGCCGAGCCGACTTACACCGCGAAGACGAAGGCAACCTGGACGGCCGAATCGCCCAATGCCATCGACCGGGCGCTCGCCGCCGAGGAAGAGTTTCGCTCCTGACGCTTTACGGGGCTTGCGGGGCATCGGTCGGACCGGTGAAGCCCGGACCGCCCGCGGCGACATATCCGTGGCTCGCACCCCTCGCATCCGACGTTACCCAGAAAGCAAAGAGCCGGGCGCGCCGCAAGTGGAATCGGAACCGCACCGGCTGTCCCGCCAGCCCCGCCAGATCCTTGTGTTCCGCCCACGTAATCCGTTGGAGGACGCTGTCGCGGGAGATGGGCTCGCAACTGCTTCGTGTGAAAGGCGCGATGGGATTGCCATCGTGGTCGAGGACTTCCGCTCGCAGCTCACCAGCCTGGGCATCCGCGTTGACGAACAGGTATCTGCCGCGGAAGAGGACAGGCCGCGTCGTGAGTGTGCAGGCCGTGTCGCCCGCGTCCAGAGAGGCGAAGCCATCCCGGCGCAGGATGGCGAGGCCCGTGCTGCCCCCGGCATCGTGGAAATACGGCGCGTCGCCCTTACGTCCGCTCATGTAGAAATAGAGCTTGTCACCGACCACCAGACATCCGCCGCCTACGGACTGAACGTTGGCCCAATTCCACGCTCCCGCCTGGTCCGAGTCGGGAAAGAACGAGCGGCGATCCGGCCGGTCCCAGTGGAACCCGTCACGGCTGAAAGCGATGCAGACTTCGTTGATCTTGGGGCGGAAGATCCGCAGGTCCGCCTCCTCGCGCAGGATACAAAAGAAGCCAAGCAGCAGGCTCTCGTAGGCGATGGCGTCGAGGTTGTAGAGCTCCGGCTGCGCCTTCTTGGCGCCCGGCCGCTTGTCGGCGTTGTCCGCGCCTGTCCAGTAACCCGGCTCCCCGTACTTCCAGGGGAGCCCTGCAATCAGGTCCGTGGTTTCCCAGTAACGACGGCAGCACATGGGATCGTCGAGGCCGCCGAAAGGGGAGTAGTCGCGGATGCTGAAGACCCAACGCTTGCGGAAGGGGTTCCAGAACGCCGAGTTTCGGTCGCCGGCCGGGCCGGTGCGGGCGACCGCTTGTCCCCAGTGGATCCCATCCGGGGAAAAATGAACGTACATCGAGCAACGGCTGCCTTGCCACGGCTGGTCCGGGCGGATCAGGTCTTCACCGCCGCGCGTCTGAATGAGTTTGAATCGCCTGGCCGGGTCTTTCTCTTCGAGGTCCAGCCACACGACACGGGCGCCGTGGGCTTCTGGGTAGACGATGTTGGTGCCGGTAACGACGTCTAAGGCCGGCTTCTCCCACCGGATGCCGTCTGCCGACGTGGCGTAGCAGATGTGGCGTTTGCCGTAGTCCGCGTGGTACCACATTTTGAAGCATTTGTCCGCCGGGTCGAACCAGACACCGTCGCTGAAGGGCATGGCCAGCGGTCCGAGCCTCGATCCGTGTTTTTCCTCTTCCCAAGGCTTGTCCGGCTTGAGCACGGGGCTGGCCGGATGGTACTCGGGGAGGTGGAAGGTCCGCTGGAGCGTTGTTTGCTCGATCAAGAAGTCGTCTACGAAAAGCTGACGCCCCACGTCGATCGTGATCGCGGCCGGCGGGCTCTTCAAGTATGGCGGCGTCGTCGGCTCAAGCGAAAGCGTTTCCAGCGGCGGCGGCCACGGCGATGGCAGACGAATGCCGTTGTAGAGGGTCTCCTCGAATGTCCTGTCGCCCGCTCCTCGTGCAACAGGACGCGCCGTCTCACTTCCGCGAACGGTGGCGCCGGCGCCGACCGCAACAACGATGAGCAATGCCTGATACGTGTTCTTCATCTCACGACCCTCATGGAATTCACCCCATGCCATCCAGGAACACGCGCTACTCCTTGCGTGCCACTGTTTCGAGAAGGCCCAATTCGACCGCCGGCTTCCGGCGCGTGTTTCCTTCCTCCGTCCTCGCGACCAAGCTCCAGATATGGATCCAAGGGCTTTATGCGCCGTGCGATCCTTGGCTCGGACATGCCGATAGTCAGTCAACGGTGCTCACTTTATGGGAGGCGAAACAGGGGGCACTCGTTTTGACTCGCTGAACGTGACAACGGCAATCTCGTAGACCCCAATCCGCGGCACGCTGAAGTGAACGACGTTCCCCTCTTGGTTGGACCGCAGCGGTTCATCGTTATGGTCCGGACTGGCCAGCGCCACTGCGGCAGCGCGCTTTCCGGCAGGTAGGCGTACCGTCACGGCCACGTCGCGAAAGGCAGTCCCCTCGCGCTGCCCGATCGCCAATTGCGGCGGTGTCGGATCTGTCGGCGGGCGTTCGGTCCGGACCGCCAGTGAGAATCCACCGCCGCATGCCTGGCGGATCGCCGGCACAGGATCAACACCCTTATCGGCACGGACCGCTACCGTATCCGGAAGGTCGTCCAGCGCCGGTCGTTGCCGAGGTCTGAACCACTCGTCGTGTGTGGCTGCCGGCCCGAGGACGCATAGCCGCCCTCCGCATGCGACGTACTGCCGGATCTGGTTGATCTGACCATCGGAAAGTGCCGGGCAACCGGCCAGCACCAGCACGCGGTATCGGCTCAGCTCCCCCAAATGCCGGTCGTAGATGATCTGGAAGGGGACGCCGCTTTCGATCATCGCCTGTTCCACTTGAAACGTTGCCTGCCCGTATTCCGCCTCGGCGAATGCCTGGGAAGGGAAGCTCCGCAGTACGGCGGCGTCGGCCACGACCTCGGCACGACGCAACAGATCGCGGCGCCGGTGAAAGAACTCGATGAAGGGAAGAAGCCCGGAAGACATCGGCCGCTCGGAATAGGGCCGCTCGACGATCCGGCCGTATTCGTACCAGCAGATGCAACCCAGGCAGTCGAGATTGAAGGCCATCGGTTCGGCCATTTCCAGCGGTGTCGTGGTATAGGCGAAGACCATGTTGTCCATCCGCCGCCCGACCTTGTACGTGCGGATTCGCGACACAAGCCGCCCGTTACGGTAGTCGCTGCTGCCGCTTTCATCCCAGAAAGCCTCGCCGCCGGCCAGTAGGCGACCGTGGTCGAGCGGCGGGTGGATGCTGCTGCCCACTCCCCCGGGGTCTAATTCCACGAGGACATCCTTGCGCAACGACCGCGCGTGTCGGCTCAGGTCGTGATAGGATTCGGCCAGTGCCTGGCACGAGAAATCCTGCCACCCGCGCCGGACAAGCCCGGGAGAATCGTCCCGTGGCGGCTGGATGGCATCCAGTTCGCCGGGCTCCATCCCGGCAAGCTGCCCGTGCGTGAACGTCGTTCGGAGGTATTCACGGAAGAGCCGCGCGGAGCAGGCGTCATAGCCGGGCCCGACGGAGTAATTGTCGAAATGGATCAAGTCGGCCCCGATCTCCTCGACGGCAAATCGGACGATCCGCTGGCACTGTTCCCGAGCATCCGGATGGTTCCGGTTCCAGTAATAACGGAACGTTTGCGTCCCGTACGGGATCGGCTTGCCATCGGCGGTCAGGATGAGCCAGTCCTTGGCGTGCGGCATCTCCTCGAAAAATCGGTCCCAGAAAAGCGTGCCGCTGGCGGCGTAGACGCCCACGCGGAGCCCCGCTTCACGATACCGCTTGGCGAATCGGGCCGCATCGGCCATGCTGGCTCCTTCGGTCTTCAGCCCGGCGCCGCGATAGCAGTGGATCATGGCGAAATTGACCCCCATTGCCTTGAGGCGTGCGATCATCGCCGGACTGTGCTCCGCCTCGTAGGCGGCCTGTTGCTCGGCGGTCGGTGCATAGGGCTCGGGCCCGAAGATCCTTGCCCGGATTGGCAACGCCTCCCAACTGCCGGCCATGACCACGCCGTCCTGGGCGATCCAGGGAGGCCGCGTCTCAAGCGGCAACGTCAAGGCGTCTTGCTCCGCGGGACCGCAGACGAGGGCACATAGACCCGCTGCAATAGACGAGAGAGTAGCCATCTTCTCCTCCGGGGAGGTGCTCCGATGTTTCCGATTCCCGATGGGATTGGAGACGGTCAAGTCCCACCATGCCTCTCACCAACCGGCTAGCCAGCGCCGCCGCATGGTCGACCATGCTTGACCAAAGCGACCAGAGCGGCCCTATCCATTCCGTTGCTCCGCCAGCCGATTTGGCAACCGGCGATTGATCCTGTGTCATCGAGGGCTTACGCTGCGACTCCGGGTGTTCATCGTGCCATTTGCCCCTTTGCTGCCTCCTGAGACCGCAACCACCCCAGATAGGCCGCCGCAGGCGTGGGAAATACGGCCGGGGGCAATTCCTTGCTACGGGAAGACACGACCCAGGTTGCGCTCTCCGGCTCGGCAAGATAGCACCCCTGGCCGTCCACGACGACCCAGCCTTTCCGATACGACTTGATCCGAGACCCGTCTTCCAGCCCTTGCGTCAAGGAAGCATGAAGACTCGCCAGCCGCTTGAGCATCTCTTCTCGACGCCCGCCGTCCGCCAAACCGGCACACTGGCAGACGGCCTTGATCTCGTCCTTTCGCAGGTACTGCAATAATTCGCCGACGGTGGTCCGGGGTGACTGGGACAACGCGGTTCGTATTGCCTCGCTGCTTCGATGATCGACGTCGATCTCCAGCTTGTCGGCGATCTGGCCCAGAGCGCGGAGGCCAAGGACAGAGAGGATGGTGGACTTCAGTTGCATTGCCCGGCCTCCGATCCATGGATGAGGTGGCGATAGCCCGTGCGCGTAGACCGCCGTTCGCGGTGGCTGCGGGGGACCATGACACTTGTGCCCATCGTAGACCGGCGAACGGACGCTGACCAGAGGCAAATGAGCAATCCCCCCTTACTAGTGGACAGTCATGCGACTTGACAGGGGGGATCCCGCGAACCTGTGACCGTGCTAAACTCTGTCCTGTTGAGGGGAGGCACATTCCCGTTCAATCGTCAGCGGAGGATCGCGATGTCCACCAACAGACACATCACGCGGCGACAGATGCTCGGGGCGGCAATGGCCGGCGGATCGAGTGTCGTTGCTGGAACGCTCCTGCAGGGACACGAGCCCCAGTCGGACATGAGCGCAAGAGCAGCCCTCGCAGACCCGAAGATCCAAGGACCGTTCCCGATTCTGACGACTCCCTTCACGGCGTCGGGCGCGGTGGACTTCGACGCGCTGGCCAACCAGGCTCGCTTCGTCGACTGCTGTGGGTGCCCGGGCATGATTTGGCCGCAGTCGGGCGACAGCATCGATCTGCTGACCAGGGATGAGAAGTTCCGTGGGATGGAAGTGCTGGCCGATGCGGTTCGCGGTCGCCGCACGGCGCTGTGTCTGGGCGTGCAGGGCACGGACACGGCCGACATGCTCCTCTTCGCGAGGCATGCCGAGAAGCTGGCGCCGGCGGCGATCATCTCGCGGCCCCCGGACTCGGGCAGGACGGAAGACGACATGCGTCAGTACTGGCACGCACTCGCGGCCGTCGCGCGGCGGCCCGTGATCATCCAGACCACGGGCGGCGTCGCGTACAAGGGGC
Source organism: Pirellulales bacterium (assembly GCA_013360685.1). Classification (GTDB taxonomy): domain Bacteria; phylum Planctomycetota; class Planctomycetia; order Pirellulales; family Thermoguttaceae; genus JABWBD01. Next base: position 7,007 of record JABWBD010000025.1, on the reverse strand, counting down.
CGCCTCCCTCGCTCGCTCTGTTGATCGAACTGGCCAAGGGTTTTTCGCATTTCGGCTATATCAAGGAGGAGGCGAGTCCCGTGATCGCCCGTACACGGGCTTTGCTCGCTGCCCGGCCGCCCATCCGCCGCGTCTTTAGCGCCCGCGGCGGGCTCGGCTGGCTCTACGAGTCGCGTCTTGGTACGCAAGGACTGATCACGGAACGCGCGGTGTACGCCGACGTCCTTACCCGGATCTGGGAACTGCAGCAGAGCGGTTCGGATCCCGCAGCCTTGAGGGATGCCTACAGCAAGTTCCTCCTGATGACGAACCTGAGCGAGACGCATCCGGGCGGCGGATTGCGGGGCATCCAGTTGTATCTCTGGAAGAAGCGCGGCGTATTTCAGACGATGGTCTCGCGTCACTACGGGCCGGGTGGAAGCATCCCCGCGTCGCCCATTTTCTCGGAACTGGAGCTGACCAAGGAGGACATCGCCGAGATCGAGTATCGATTCGAGGCGTTGAAGCCGTACTTGAAGCCGGGACAACCAGCCTAGCGCTCCGTCAATCTTCGATTGATAGGTGGCGGAAGTGGTGACACTTCTGGCCACGAGCTCTCACGAGTTCGGCTACACCCGTCAATCGAAGATTGACGGAGCACTAGGTCTACCCCCGCCCAGGATGCGCCGCTACGATGGACAGGGTGCCTCCCACGAACTCGCCATCGCGAGTAGACCTCTTAATGGACGTGACCATGAACCATCTCGCATTGCGCTTCATTTCACTTTTGGCGTCTTGGCTTCTCGCCGGATCTCTGCCCGTCCGTGCGGACGACTGGCCGCAGTGGGGCGGACCGCTGCGCGACGGCGTCTGGCGCGAGGACGGCGTCCTGGATCGCCTTCCGCCCGAGGGGCCTCCCGTCCGTTGGCGGACACCGATCGGAGCCGGGTTCTCCGGACCGGCGGTCGCCGGCGGTCGGGTGTTCCTGATGGACCGCATCTTGGATGAAGGTGCTTCGGCCGACGTCAAGACCCAGTGGAACTACCGCGACAAGACGAAAGGCCAGGAACGCGTGCTCTGCCTGGATGCGGCATCCGGCAAGGTCCTCTGGAAGTACGCCTATCCTTGCGCGTATGAAACGGCCTACGGCTCCGGGCCCCGTGCCACGCCGACCGTCTGCGGCGACCGTGTCTATACCCTCGGCGCGATGGGCGACCTGTGGTGCCTGGACTCGGCGACGGGCGGGGTCGTGTGGCAGAAGAATTTCGTCCGCGACAACCACGCGGACGTCCCGCTCTACGGCTTCGCCAGCGCTCCGCTGGTCGATGGCGACCGCCTGATTGTCATGGTCGGAGGGCAAGGCCAAGCGGTGATGGCCCTCGACCGGCACACCGGCCGGGAGTTGTGGAAAGCCGGGACAGCCTCTGAGCCCGGCTACAGTGCACCGTTGATTCGTACACTGGCGGGCAAGCGACAGCTTGTTGTCTGGCACGCCGACGCCCTGGCAGGATTCGAGCTCGATTCGGGCAAGGAGCTGTGGTCGGTTCCCCACCCTGTTACGGCCGGGATCGCCATCTCCACGCCGGCCATCGAGGGCAACCGTTTGGCCGTGTCCAGCCAGTACGAAGGCGCGCTGATGCTGGAGTTCCGGTCTGGTGCGGCGGAGCCCAATGTCCTTTGGAAGGCTTCGGCGGGCACCGTGCCGGAGCGGCAGTGGAAGAAGGCCGGTTTCAACACGACCATGAGCACGGTGCTGTTGCTTGACGGACATGTCTATGGGGTGTCCTTGTATGGTGAAACGTGCTGTCTGGACGGGGACACCGGCCGCCGTGTCTGGACGACGCTCCAGCCGACCAGCGGCGGAACCGAGCCTCGCGAACGCTGGAGCACGCTGTTCATGACGCCGCACGGCGATAGGGTCTTTATCTGGAACGATCATGGCGACCTGATCCTTGCTCGTCTGGCGCCCGTGGGCTATCAAGAGATCAGCCGCACGCACCTGCTGGACGCCGACATGCCCTCGGCAGGCAGCAGGGGCCGCGGAGTCGTCTGGTCGCATCCTGCCTTTGCCAATCGTTATCTGTACGCGCGTAACAACCACGAGATCATTTGTGTCTCGCTCGCCACGTCGTCTCAACCACGGGGAGGCGAGGGAGACGAAAACCGGTAGTCAACGCCCTGAATCAAAACGTAGGCCACCCACAGTGGCCTGAGATTTCCCGAGCAAGGACCCGTCGATGCGCCGAGCGAGCTTTCTCTGTGGACTTGTGGTGATCCTGTCTGTGCTGCCTTCCTGCGGATCGGTTCTGGCAGAAACAATCCCGCCGCTGCCGAAGATACCCGATGCGGAAATCGCTGCCTCCTACGAGCGAGCCGCCGTCCAGAACGTGCTCGCCGCGGTGAACCCGAAGGTGTTCTTCGGCTACTGGTCGGTCTGCGCGGACGGCCAGGGCTTCGGCTATGGCAATACCTACCCTTCCCTGGACGGCCATCAAATGACCGACGCCCTGCTCTGGCTGGGTCAGGTTGAGGTCGTCAAGGCAAACTGGGACTACGTCCGATCTTTTCAGCGGCCGAATGGGCTTCTGCCGTTGGCGATCTTCCCTGACAAGGCGGGCCAGAAGGCGGTCCCCGGCCAACTACCAACCGACCTGAACAACGGCGGCCTCTATCAGCACTGGGTGCCGGGCAATCCGCTGGCCGCACTGGCCGGCCCGACTTACATCCAGAATGCGGATGTCATCTACCGTCACACGCTCGACCGGGCATGGCTGACGGTGCAGATCCCGTCGGTCAACCTGGCAGCCGATCACCTTGCGTCACTGGTCACGGACGAAGGAAGGGTCCAGGGAGCAGGCTACTACGTGGAGCGGCCGACTCGACTCGAATCCGATGGTGTGGCCCAGTGCTATGCCGTGGACGCCTTTCGACGGATCGCGGCGCTCAACCGGGTGCTTGGGGACGATCCCGCGGCCCGCTGCTACGACGAGTTGGCCGAACGAATCCAGAAGAACTTCGTGACCCAGTTCTGGACCAAGGACCACTTCGCCGAGTATTTACATCCCCAACGCGGGTTGATCGCCAACCACGGATTGACCGATGTGGATTGGGCCTCTCTGGCAACCGGCATTGCCACATCCGAGCAGCAAGCGGTCCTCTGGCCCCAGTTGCGAAGCGAGGGCCGTTTTCACTACGGCGGGATGCCGACCGGCATTTCCACGCGCCCGGAGACCTACGAGCCTTGGGAGTTTACGCACCCGGACCGCCACGATCTGGCGGCGATGGGACGCGTGTGGTATCTCGAGGCCTGGGCACGGGCGCAGATGGGGGACGCCCAGGGATTGCTTGAGAGCGTCCGCAAGGTCAGCCAGGTGGGGCGGGCCAACGGCTATTTCTGGCGGGAACGCTACCATCCGGACGGCAAGGGAGGCGTCATTCCCGCCGGCGCCGAGAAATACTGCGAGTATCCGGCCAACCTGATTCGTGTCGTCCAGCGATTCCTCTTCGGCGTCGATCTGCGGCTGGATGGGTCGCTGGTCCTGATGCCGACCGCCACGGCGGAGTATTGGGATCGAGGGTTCGGGCAAACCCTCGTTGGGAGCAACCGGACGCTTACCTACCGCATGCAGCGGACCCGGACCGAGGGGACCTATCAGGGAGCCGCTCCGCTACGACTTGGCCTGCGGTTTCCACCGAACGTGGCCCCAATCCCAGAACGGATCCTGATTAACGGCCAGCCGGCTGAGATCGTGCGAGAGCAGGACCTGATCTTCCTGGTCTTGCCGGCCGCTTTGCAGCAGGCCCCCTGTCAGTTCGAGGTTGCCTGTCGTCCCACAACGGACTCTCGGGTAGACTGAGATCCCGGATGACGTCCGGTAGAACTCGTGATACGATGGGTGTGTAAGATCGGCTTCGGAGCTAAATGACCTTGCACGATTCCGGGAGGCCCGGTCGCGGTGTGGTTGCTTGTCTCAAGATGATTCGGCTATTTCGCCGTGCATCGCATACGCTTTGCTTCATGATGCCAGGCCGCCGATGCCCAGGCCGTCAACCGATCGAGCATCGCGTCGGCTTCGTCGTGCGGTATCTGCGCGCTGATCGCGGTGACGCGATTGTCCCTGGTTGCAACAAGGAGACAACCAAACGGAGTTCGCCAGGTCGTGGTCCAACAGCCTTTTCCAGTTTCTTTCTGCCCGACGCATTCGGCCCCATTCTCCCTGAACCACTCGGATAAGGCCGTGCCAACCGCCTTCTCTTTATCGGTGGGTGCACGGCGTTCTCGGCGAATCGAACGTGTCTCGGGGCCGTCGCTTCTCATTGGCATAGTAAGCCTCATGCAATTACCAGTGTTGCGGCGAATACCGTCGTGCGATTGACTATACGGAATGAGGCGCGAGATGGCAACTGCGGCAACGCCGACCAGGACCAGCTTTGGTTCATGACGATGCCGGCGCATGTCGGCAACGCACACGAATCGCCCGAGCTGCACCCCCTCCGCGTGAGACCGTCCCACACCGCTCCAAAGCCCGTAGGTGACACACGACACGGTTAGGACTGGGGCACAATTTGGTCGGCCAATGATGTTGGATGCCAAGAGGAGAATGAGCGCCCGGGCGATCCGCGAATGTTGTCTTGAATCCTCTCAGTCCCGCAGGGTCGCAGGGGCCCCAATGAGGGTACCCGCTGTGCGAGAAGCTTCCAGGAGCGGCCCATGGAAGCTATCTTGGTGGGCACTGCTCTGGATAGGGCAAGAACTGGATGGGCATGGCGCCAGCATCAGGAGTGAGGTGAAATGAACCGAGCTGTTTTCGGGCTGTTCGCCGCCGCTGTGAGTTCCATGGGGCTTTCCGCCGAATCGGCCGGTCAGTCGCTAATCGAAGGCAATGATCTTTCATTCTGCCAGGAAGTCCTTATCCTCCACCACAGCCATGCGGACATCGGCTACACACACCCGCAATCGATGTTTTGGGAACTGCAGAAGGACTACCTGTCTGCCGCATTGGATATGCTGGACCGGACAGAAGACTGGCCCGACGATCTTTCCAGGCCGCGGTGGACGGCCGAGGTGACGGCGCCTGTGGTGCGGTGGCTCGAGACGGCGACGGCCGATGATGCCCAGAGACTCAAGAAGCACCTGAAGTCAGGCCGGTTCGGCATCTCGGGGTTCGAGTACAACACAACGCCCCTGTGTTCGGCCGAAGGGCTGGCGAGACAGCTCTACCCTATCCGCACGCTACGGGAGAGACTGCACGCGGACATCCGGGTCGTCCATCAGCACGATGTGACCGGCATCCCGTGGACCGCCGTGGACCTGCTGCTTGACAGCCACATCGAGCTGCTCATTATGGGCATCAACCTGCACCTCGGCGGCACGCCCACGCCGCGGCCGGCCGTCTATCGTTGGAAAGGCCCCAGTGGCCGCGAACTGCTCGTGATGAACGGCGAGCATTACAGCATGTTCGACCAGTGGTGCAACACGAATTCGCGGGATCTGGACACGATCCAAGCCGGGCTGGAGAAATACCTGCGGCACTTGAAGAACTTGAACTATCCCTATGATTTCGCCTATTTGTCGGCCACACACGCGCCGTTGATGTATGACAACTCCCCACCCAATCAGGATCTGCCGGATATCGTCCGCCGCTGGAACGAGGAAGGTCGGCGGCCGCGATTGAGGTTGGTCACTTCCAACGACGTGCTTGCCCGGATTCGGCAGATTCCGCCGGAAAAAATTCCGGTGGTAAGCGGGGACTGGACCGACTACTGGAACTTCGGCTGCGCCAGCTCGGCCGCCGAGACAACGCTGTGCCGCCAGATGTCGGCCAATGCCGCTGCCGTCGAATTGCTCCGCTCGTGGAGCACGCCCGATCCGAGGTTCGATGGCGGACTGGCACGTTTGTGGGAGGACATTCATCTCTACAATGAACACACGTGGGGCGCCGCGGGGTCGCTCGACGCGGATCATCCGAATACGGTCATGCAGTGGCAGCTCAAAGCCCACCCGGTGTACGACGGCAAGCCGCTGTCGGACTTTCTGCTCCGCAAGGAACTGCACCGGCTGGCCGGCAATCCCTGGCAGTCGTGGGAATCGGCCGGGGTGCTGGTGGTCAATTCCACGGGATTGCGCCAGACCTATTATGTGCCGAGCACATGGAAGGGGCCGGACAAACGGATCGAATCCGCCTACATGGCGAGGCAACGGGAACGGACTGCCCGTCCATTGGAAAATCTGCTGGGGCCGGTGGAACTCGATCCGTTCAGTTGGCAAGTGGTCCCCTGGGCGAAGTTGAAGCCGGCTCCGGCGTCGGAGTCGATTCGAACCGGCAGCGACTTCATCGAGACGGACCATTATCGGCTGACGTTCGACCCGGCCGTCGGCAAGGTCACCGGACTGTTTGACAAGAAGCGGTCGCGGAACATCGTGGCGGCCGACTCGCCGTGGGGATTCTTCCAGCTTGTCCATGAACGGCCGAGCGACAACGAGCGAAAGACGTTCCACGTCCGCAGCGTTGAAGGCGAACGGTACGGCCGGACCGGCTGGAAGCCCGAGTGGACCGCGACACGGACCAGCTACTCGGAGAAACCGGCCTGTGCCGTCGAGAAAGGGGGCCGCTCGGCGACGCTGGTGATCAAAGGGCAGGCTGCAGGGCTGACGGGCCTGGAGCAGCGGATCACGTTGAATGCCGATTCGCCACTGATCGACTTGTCCGCTCGGATGTTGAAAGAGGATGTGCGTACGCCGGAGGCGGTGTATTTTGCCTTTCCGATCAACCTGGCCGCCGGTTGGAAGGCCCATTTCGACACCGCCGGCATTCCGACGGAACTGGACGCCGAGCAGCTTGCCGGCTCGTGCCGCGACTGGGTAACCGTGGACACGTTCGCCAGCGTGCATCAGGCGGATTTCGGCGTGACGCTCTATTGCCCCGACGCGCCGATGGTGCAGATTGGGGGCTTTCACTGGGCGAAAAAACAGGATACGATCCCGCGGCAGGCGAATCCCGTGCTGCTGGCGTGGCCGCTGAACAACT
>JABWBD010000370.1 GCA_013360685.1 Pirellulales bacterium | reverse complement strand
TGATAGGTCTCCTTGTTCGGTGGGCTATGGAGGGTAAACACACCACAACCGTAGCTCACCGGCAAGGGGCCTTCTTCACGCGGCGGTTATAGTATCAGGGCCATGCTCGTGGTTTCCAGGAAGCAAGGGGAAGAAGTCTGCATCGGTGAGAGCATTTTCGTCCGGATCCTTGAGGTCCGCGGCGGCCGCGCCAAGATCGCAATCGAAGCGCCGGACCGGGTTCTCATCCGTCGAGCGGAACTTCTCGAGAGGGCAGATGCATCCAAGAACATAAGAGCTAGTGACAAATAGGCGCGATTCAAGCACGGAGAGAGGCACCTCACTTCTACGCGTTTTCCCGGTTGCCTATTGGTTCTTCGCCCCGAGTCAGTCCCCTTGGTTGGACCACACGCCGAAAGATGACCGCGGGATGCGTGCGGAATGCCGTATCATCCATATCGTTGATGCACTTTGTTTATCTCCCGGACTGGGGTTTGCCAGTTGACGACAGGTACCGTGTCTTTCGGTTCATCTCCCCGCGCGTGTCCGGGCACGCGCGGGGTTTATTTTGCGCGAACACCGGAATCCCACTTGCTGGAACGAAACGGTTCGGTTACTCTCCCCGCGTTTTTCGACGCCCCAGTTCGGGAGTGTGTCACATGGGAAAACGCCTGCTGTGGGCGATTGCCGGGTTGTCGGTTTCCATGGCAGCGGCCGGCGCGCAGGAACTCTACGGTCCGCCGCTTCCCTGGCAGTCGGATTCTCCGTTCGTCCGCACGGAGTTCGCCGCACCTGGATCGCTGCGCCCGGCGCCCGTTCCCCTGCCTCCGATCACTGCCGAGTCGGACGTCCAACGGGAGGCCCTGCCGGAACCGATCGCCTTGCCCGCAGAAATCGTTGCATCCGAGGAGCTTCCGCCTCCCGTAAAACTCTGGGAAGGAAGCTTGGAGTTGGGGCTCAACGGCACGGAAGGCAACAGCCAGACGTTCAATTTCCGTTTCGGCGCAAAGCTGAAACGGAAAACCGAGAAAAACTCCCTTTCGGCCGACACCGACTACCGCCGGGACAGCGCCGACTCGCAGGAAACCGCCAACCGCGCCTTTCTCGATCCTCGCTACGAGCATTTTCTGGGCGAATCTCCGTGGAGTTGGTTCCTTCATGGCACGCTGGAATATGATGAGTTTCAGGCGTTTGATCTGCGCGTCGCGATGGATTCCGGCCTGGGCTACAGCTTTCTCAAGAACGATACGACCACGCTTGTCGCGCGGTTGGGTGCCGGTACGTCGCGGGAGATCGGCGGCCCGGACGACCGCTTTCTCCCGGAAGCCGTATTTGGCACCGACCTGGAGCACAAGATCGGCCGGCGGCATAAGCTCTGCTTTTCCGCGGAGTACCGGCCCGACGTTACCGATTGGGCCGATTACCGCCTGACCAGCAAAGCCGGCTGGGAAGTCCTCCTGGACGAGGCGATGAATCTCAGCATGAAGTTCACCGTCTCGGACCGGTACGACAGCACGCCACACGGATTGAAGCCGAACGATCTCGATTACGCCGTCATGCTCCTCTGGAGCTTCTGATCCCACGGCGGATATGCCCTTTCTTGCCACCATTTCTGGATCCGGGCAGCCTGGCGGAGTAGGATATTCGGTTGCCGAGGCGGCAAGTCCCTCGGCGGCATAAGGACGTGAGAATCGTTCCATTCCTGAGGTGTCGTATGAAACCAGCAGTCGGCATGGTGCTTTTGCTCGGGATCTTCATTTCGGTCCCATGTCTTTCCGCCGAACCGTCGTTCGAGCGTTCGGTGATTGCATCCCATGAAGACATACCCTCGAACTGCTACCCCTGCTTGGCCCGGTTGGAGAACGGCCGGCTGATGATCGTCTGGTCCGGCTCCGGCAAGGAGGGCTCCCATATCGTGGGCGCCTTTTCCGAGGACCACGGCAAGACATGGTCGCAACCGATCGTGCTCATCAAGACGCCGAGCGGACGCGACTACGATCCCAGCCTCGTCGTCTCCGGACCGCGCGTGCTGGTCACCTGCACCACGCTGCCGTCGGCCGGTGGGATCCGCACGTCGACCACCTGGTGTACCCGGAGCGACGACGGCGCCAACACATGGAGCCCCTACTACGAGATTCCGATGAACCACCGCTATACCTGCGGGAAGACCCATCGCGGCATCCGGCTCAAGTCGGGCACGCTGCTGATGGGCTATTCGTGGGATGTGCTGTGCGAAAAAGGGCAGACGCTCCAGCAGGAAGGCGAGATGCACCTGCGTGCCGGCGTGATGATCTCGACCGACAACGGCGCGACGTGGCCCAACGGCGGAGACACCGATGCCCAATACGAGAAGGTCTCCGCGGGAGCCGTCCGCGGCACGGATGAGCCGGCCATCGTCGAACTTGACGACGCCACCATCTACATGTTGATGCGGACCGGATCCGATCGCCTCTACGAGGCGCGAAGCCGCGACGAAGGCCGCACCTGGACGGACATCCGCCCCAGCCCTTTGACCGGCTCCAACGCGCCGGCGGCGCTGTGCAAGTTCGTGGCGGACGGCCGCCGCGGGATCCTCTGCGTCTGGGACAATGCCCTCTCGCGATTCCCGCTTTGTGCCGCCGCGTCGTGCGACGGCGGCCGCACCTGGACCGCGCCCAAGGATATCGCCGGCCCGACCGGCGGCCGGCAAGCCTCGTATCCCAGTTGCGAACAGGCGGCCGACGGGACGCTGGTGGCGGTATGGCAGCAGGATGTCGACCGAGGTCGCGACGTCCGCTGCGCGAGGTTCTCGCTGGCATGGCTCCTCGAAAAACCCTGACAAGACTGGGATCAATCGTCGAGGTTGTACGGAGCCGGTCCCCATCTTTCTCAAGCTTGCCGTGCCGCTGAGGGAGAGTGACACCCCCCATTTCTTCGAGGCTCAGTGATCTTGTTTTTATTCAATTGCCGCTGGTAAAATTACGACCAAGAAGAGTATGATTCAAAAAATGAGAACCGGCGCCGCCACCGTCAGGCGTTTTTCCGGGCCCTGACCGAGTTCCCCCTCGCAGCCGGCCCCTGTGTTCTTGAATCACACGCACTTTGGCGTTCATGGAGTGAAAGGTACCGTCCGGGCCCGCGTGCCAATCGAGAGTTCAAGGAGGAACCCAATGCGAACCGTTGATCGTTCAACCCATCTCTTTTGCTGCGGGATACTACTTGCCCTGGGTTTTCTTTCCATCGGGCAGACCAGCGCGCAGTCGATGCCGGGGCAAGGCGGACCGCAGGCCGCCCGACAGGTCCGTCCCGGCGAAGTCCACGTGAACGGGAGTTGCGTCTATATCCATGTCAAGGCAACTGGAATGGGACATGAGCACGCCGTGGCGGGCAAAATCCGAGAGGGAGTGATCCGCCTCGGCGCCACGCAAGATGCCGGCTATGTCGTGTTCGACCTGGCTTCGTTGGTCGCCGACCCCGATTTCGCACGCAAGGTGATTGGGCTGCCGGGAACGACCGACGCCTCGACACGAGACAAGGTAACCGCGAACATGCTGGGACCGCACGTGCTCGATGTCCGCCGCTTCGCCACGGCAACCGGCACGATCCACTCCGCGGTTCTCCTGCCGCAGAAAAGTTCGCGAGGTTTGCCGCAATACCAGTTCGACGGCGAACTGGCCCTCCACGGGGTCACCCGGCGAATGCGCGCCGTGGCCGAAGCGGAGGAGCAGAACGGCTGGATCCATCTTCGCGGCGCGTGCCCGTTGGTGCAGACCGAGTTCGGGATGAAACCCTACACAGCGGCACTGGGCATGGTCGGCGTGGCCGACCGCGTGGAGGTCTACGGGGATCTGTGGATTGCCGCCGATCCCCAGGTGTCGCAGGGCGGGGCGGCCCCCCGGCGTTAACCGGGATTACAGGTTCTCCAGGGAACGAGACGCCCGGACTCGCTCCCGACGTTTCCACCAATGCCTCAAGCAAGGATGCGCGATATGGCGAGGTTGGCGGGGATCGCTTTCGGCGTGTTCACCCACGTCCTTTTCGCCGTTACCGTCTGGTATCTCTTCTGGTTCCTCAAGGACGGCCCGCCGATATCGGATCGCGGCGCACTGGAGTGGGACGCGGCGTTGGCGTTCCAGTTCGCCGTGGTGCACAGCATTCTGCTCTTGCCACGGGTCCGAAAACGGCTCGTCCCGTGGATCCGCTCCGAATTCTACGGCTGTTTCTTTTGCGTGGCCACGTGCGCGACCTTGCTGTTGACCATCGCACCGTGGCGCGCCAGTCCCGTGGTCCTCTGGGAGTGCCACGGTTGGCTGCTGCGCGCGGTCCAGGCAGGTTTCTATGCATCGTGGGTCGCACTGGTCTACAGCCTCGCCCTTACGGGACTTGGCTACCAGACAGGGCTCACGCCCTGGCTCCACTGGCTTCGCGGCGAGCGGCCCCCCCGGCGCGGTTTTCAACCCCGAGGGGCATACCGCTATCTGCGGCATCCCGTCTACTTGAGTTTTCTCGGACTGGTGTGGTTCACGCCCCGGATGACCCTCGACCACGCCGTGCTGACCGCGATATGGACGGCCTACCTTCTCGTCGGCAGCGTCTTGAAAGACCGGCGGCTCGTCCATTACCTCGGCGACGCCTACCGCCGGTACCAGGCGCGAGTATCCGGGTATCCGCTCGTCCCGTTCGGGCCGCTGGCGCGGATCCCTTGGCAAGACCCGGACACGGCAACGCAAGCGGCGGCTGCTGTCCCGCCCCAACGAACGGCGGCTTGAGAGGCCACTGCCATGCCCAACACCAAGAAACGTTATGCGCTCTTGATCGCCTATGTCCTCGTGTTGCTGCCGACGGTCCTGGTTGCTGCACGGAAGACGCTGGAATCCAACGCCAACTCGCCGCTCGATTGGGTCCCCGCCTCATTTGGCCCCCGTCATGAGTACGATCGCTTCTGCGAATCGTTCGGTTCGGGCGACGTGGTGGTGATCGGCTGGCCGGGTTGCACCGTGGACGAACCTCGCCTCGACCTTTTCGCCGATCTGCTTCGGAAATCGGCCGATTTCTACGGCCCCGACGGGCACTGGTATTTCGACCGGGTGATCACCGGCCGCGAGGTCCTTGGGAAGCTGACGGCTCCACCGCTGGGATTGCCTCGCGACGAAGCCCTGCGACGGCTGCGCGGCTCGCTCGTCGGCCCGGATGCCTCGACCACCTGCGTGCTCATCGGATTCACCCCCGCCGGGCTGGACCAGCGGGAAAAGCTGGTCGCAAGGATCCGCGAAGCCGCGACGCAACAGTGTGGAGTTTCGGAATCGGAGCAGCATCTTGCCGGCCCGGTGATCGATGGGCTCTCGGTGGACCGCGCCAGCCGGCAGACGCTTTTGCGACTCGCCTGGCTGTCGGCCGCCATGATGTTCCTGGCATGCTGGTGGAGCCTCGGATCGCTTCGGGCCGCGGGCGTCGTCTTCGGCATCTCGCTCTACGGCCAGGCGGTGAGCCTTGCCCTGATCCATTACGGCGGCGAAAGGATGAACGCGATCCTGATCGTTCTGCCGCCGTTGATTCAGATCCTCGCGGTGACCGGCGGCATCCACCTGGTGAACTACTATTTCGAAGCCGCGCGGACCGGTCCGCCCAGCGAGGCGGGAAAAAAAGCGCTCCTCTGGGGCTGGCTTCCCAGCACGCTCTCGGCCGCGACGACCGCCGTCGGCTTGGCCTCGCTGATGCTCAGCGACCTGACGCCCATCCGCTCCTTCGGGGCCTACGGGGCCGCCGGCGTGATGATTACCGCGGGAATGCTGCTTGCCCTCGTACCGGGCGCGCTGACGCTGTGGCCGATCCGGGCGCCTGCGGTCGTCAGCCGCCACGGCCCGCAAAGCGGCGGCGGCTGGCAGTGGATGACCGGGTTCCTCGCACGCCGCCACGCGGCCGTGGTCGCAGTCTGCCTGCTGCTCATGGCTGGCCTCGGCTATGGGGCACGGTTTCTGAAAACTTCCGTGCGGATCGAGACGCTTTTTGCTCCCGGAGCGCGGATCCTGGACGACTACGACTGGTTGGAAGAGCACGTAGGGCTGCTGGTGCCGATCGAGGTAACCCTGCGGTGCGAAAAGGATTGTTCCCTGTCGGTCCGCGAACGGTTCCTGCTGCTTTGGAGAATCCAACAGGGACTCGCGTCGATCGAGGGCGTGGGCTCGGTGCTCTCGCCAATGTCGTTCCTGCCGGACTTCCACGCGCCGGCCGGACTCCCCGCGGCCGCATACGACCTTTGGATCGACCAGGTGCTTGCCTTCAGCCGAGAACAACTCGCCTCCGGCGGCTATCTCCATCGCGATCCGCACTCCGAACAATGGCGAGTGACCGCCTATGTCAGCGCACGCAAAGACGTCGATTACGGCGCGTTTCTCGACCGTGTGCGGGACCAGGTCGTCCCGCTCTTGCGCGACGCCTCCGGCAGCCCGCTGCCCGGCGTCTCGGCCGCTTGCACCGGGGTCATGCCGCTGGTCCACGCCATCCAGCATCAACTCTTGGACAACCTTTTCTCAAGCTTCCTGGCCGCTTTCGTGGTGATTGCCGCCGTGATGACGCTGGCCCAGGCCGGCCTCGTCGCCGGGCTCGCCGCGATGCTCCCGAACATCTTTCCGGCTCTGCTCATGTTCGGCTGGCTGGGCTGGATGGACGCGCCCATGGATATCGGCTCCGTAATGACCGCCAGCATCGCCCTGGGGATCGCCGTGGACGACACTCTGCACTACCTCACCTTCTTCCGCCGCGGCATGGACTCGGGGATGAACCGCCCCGACGCCGTGGCCTTCGCCTACGGCCATTGCGGCAGGGCCATGATCCAGACGTCGGTCACCTGCGGATTGGGATTGATCGTCTTCTCCGCGGGCGATTTCCTGCCCACAAGCCGCTTCGCCTGGTTGATGGTGGCCCAACTGGCCGCGGCGCTCGCCGGCGACCTGGTCCTCATGCCGGCTCTGTTGCTGGGACCGATGGGCAGGTTCTTCCACTCCGATACGCCGGGAACCGAAGCCTCCGCGGTTCCGCGGCCAAAGTCCGCCGCCGCCTTCGCCGAAGACTCCCTCTCGGGTCGTGGCTACGGCGGAACAACGGCGCAGCAAACCGCGCCCGCGGCAAATGGTTGACCTCGATGCCGCCTATTCCAGATCCGTTGTCCTCCGGCGTCCGCGAGCATGCTCGGGTCATCAGCAGGTCGGTACAAAACGGCCTCTTGAATATCCTCAGCAGAGGGGTTATCCTTATCGTGTTTCACCTGACGACTATCCACCAACCACTGCTCTGCTCACATGAAACGCCGACTGATATTGGGAATACTGCTGCTGGTTTCTTCCGCGGCCGCCGTCGCTGAGGAGGCGCCTTACGGGAAGGGAATGTCCGAGGAAAACAAGCAACGTGTATTCCTCGACGACATGGAGGAGATGTCCGACTGGTACAACGGATCCCCGGACGAATCGAAGCTCTCGAACAGCACGAAGCACGTCAAGCAGGGCGAAAAGGCCCTACTGTTCGCCAACGTCATCGACCACACGAAAGGCGAGACGAACTATCCGATCGGCTGGCCTCGGACGGGAAAGGATTTGGGCAAGGAAAAACTCACCGATTTCTCCAAGTACGACTTCTTCGAGTGCTGGATCTATGTCGAGACCAGCCGTCAGTCCCTTCCGTCGAGGCCGATCTCGGTCGGCTTCTACCACTCGGGCCACAAGCGAACGACGCACGTCTCCTTGGAAGCGGCCAAAGACCAGTGGACGAAGATCATCATTCCCACATCCAAACTGCTCGACCGGGCCGACGTTCCGCGGCTCCAGTTCAATATCTCCGAATCGGACTACATGCACGGCGACCGGGTCGACTTTTACATCGACGACGTCGTGCTTACCCGCTACGTCGAGCCGGCGATCAACGAGTTTGCCGTCGACCGGAACGTGCTGTTCTCGAACGATCGCCACATCACGGCCGTTTACTCCCTGGTCGGTTCCCAAGGCATGGAGCAGGTGACAGCGGAACTGGCAATCGGCCGAGACAACACGGAGCCGGCCGCCAAGGCATCGGGCAAGGCGGACCGGCGCGGCGATCTGAGCCTGCCGATCGACCGCCGCCTGGAACCGGGCACGTACTGGGCGCGGTTCGGACTCCGCGACGCCGCGGGCAATCTGGTCGATCGCAAACAGGTGGAATTCCGGGTGATGGAAGGACCGTTCTAGAACAACGTGAAAGTTCGGGGCCGGAAGGTTGGATCGTCGTTGCTCTCCAGCACCGCCACGTCGAGCGAGCCCATCACCGACGCCAGGTCGGCAAAGACGCAACAGGAGGCCGTTCCTTACCGGCTGCGCCAGAGCGTGGAGTCCTCGATCCCCAGCGCGGCCTGGACGGGCGCAATCGCGTCTTTGAACCGGC
>JABWBD010000369.1 GCA_013360685.1 Pirellulales bacterium | reverse complement strand
CCGACGCCTCGATCGAAGCCGACTACCAGCCGCCCGACGGCGTGGACCTGAACACTTTGTCGGAGTGCCTCTGGCTGGAGGGCTTCGAGAAAGTCGAACACCGGACCACGGGCGGCGGCACGACCGAGATCAACAACATCGACCAGGTCTTCGCCTACTGGGAGTGACCGGAAGATTTGAACGCGAGAGCATTTGGCCCGTTCCGAGAGAATTGCAGCATGACGTCTGCGCGTTGTCATCCTGAGCGCAGCGAAGGATCTCGGAAAACGGCGGAGATTCTTCGCTGCGCTCAGAATGACCCTTTGCACCGCGCGATGCCATGGATTGGAACGGGCCATTTCTAGTGCCGATTGCGGCCAGACCCTGCAAGTTTTCCGCCTGCCGGCCGAGGCTGCTCTGCCGTGAGACTTAACAGCGGCGAGTTCCTGCGTCACAATGGCGGACCGCAGCAAGGAGGGGGACGGAGTGTTTCAAGTCGACCGGCAAGAGCGGCTGGACTACAATGGAATCGAGCGTGGTTTCGCTTCCGGCCGGCGGCGGAATGCCGGGCCCGGTGTTCCTGTTTCGCTTCCACGAGTGTACCCAAGAGACTTCAGCATGAGAATCGTTGTTGCGTTGCGCACCTTCCTCCTTGCGGCTGCCTTGCTGGCGCTGGCGACTGTGCCGGCGGCGGCTGAGGTGAAGAATGTCATCCTCATGGTCGCCGACGGCGGCGGCTTCAACTCCTGGAAGGCCGCGAGCTTGTATCAGGGCAAGTTCGGCAAACAGGTCTACGACGGGCCGGGCTGGGTAAAGCACGCCGTGAGCACCTACGCCCTCTCCCGGTCGAACTCGCCGCAGAAGACGGGCATTCAGGAGAGCGACCTTGTCTATGCTCCGGCGCGAGCGTGGGACCGTTCTCCCGGCGGCGGCGTCCGGAAAGGGGGCACGGGCGACTTTGCGGGCTACAACTGGCTCAAGTCGACGCCGACCGATTCTGCCGCGGCAGCCACGGCCATGTCGACCGGAAGAAAAACGTACGACAGCGCGATCAACTGGAGCGACTTCGACCAGCCGCACTCGCCCACGCTTGCCGAACTGGCCAAGCAGCACGGCAAAGCGGTGGGAGTCGTGACCAGCGTTCAATGGTCGCACGCCACGCCCGCCGCATTCGGCGATGCCCACAATCGTGACCGCGACGACTATGCCGGCATCGCCAACGAGATGCTCTCCGGCGACACGCTCGACGTGGTCCTCGGAGCCGGGAATCCCGATTTCGACGACAACGGCGAGCCGGCCTCGATGGATCCCAAGTACGTGGGCGGTGCGGAGACGTGGGGCCGGTTGAAGGCAGGCAAGCACCCGGGCGGCTGGAAGCTGGTACAGACCAAGGAGGAGTTCGAGACGCTCACGGCCGGCCCGACGCCCTCGCGCGTGCTCGGCACGGCCCTGGTCCACCGCACGCTCCAAGCGTATCGCGGCGGTTACGACCCGGCGGACACTCCCGGCAGCGACCCGTTGATCGAAAACGTTCCCTCGCTCCAGACGATGACGGAAGCCGCCTTGAATGTGCTCGACGAGGATCCGGACGGGCTGTTTCTCATGGTCGAAGGGGGCGCCGTCGATTGGGCGAACCACCAGAACCAGGCCGCGCGGATGATCGAGGAGCAGACCGAGTTTCTCAAGGCCGTCCAGGCAGTCGTTGACTGGGTCGAGGCGAACAGTTCCTGGGAAGAGACGCTCCTGGTCCTCACGGCCGACCACGAGACGGGCATGCTTTGGGGGCCGAACTCCGACACGGTCGCGTACGATCCGGTCGTCGACAACGGCGCCGGCAAGATGCCTGGTCTCCGCTACAACTCGAGCAAGCACACCAACAGCCTCGTGCCGCTCTACGCGCGCGGCGCGCTGAGCGAGGAGTTCGCTCACGTGGTCGACGGGGAGGATGCGACCGCGGAAGCGGCGTGGGGCGTGGGGAGGTACGTGGATAATACGGACCTGTTCGAGGTGCTTTCGGCGGCAGTGCTGTCCGAGGCAGAGGTCAGTACGGCGGTCGGCGGGGCGGGACGGTAAGGCGATCGGCGGAAGCAAGAAGACCCGTAGGACGGCAATGGATCAGGGCTGGCGGCGCGTTACCCGATTGCCGGCGGCGTGGAAGACCGGAGGGAGACATGAACAATAGCAGACTGGGGCTTTTGGCGACGGTGCTTCTTCTATGGACCGGGTTTGATCCGACGATGTCGAAGGCTCCGGCCTCGGAAACGGCCAACTCCGAGGTCAAGCGCGATACCGGGCCCGTGGCCGGTCCAGCCCGGCAGGCAGGGCTGACGTGTCTCGGCCGGCTGCGGACGCGGCGCTCCGAGGACATCGGAGGTTCGCGGTGGGGAGTGTCGTGTCATTGGATCGCCGACGAGCATCCGCTGAGCGTCGAGAAACGGCTGGACCAGTTGGCGGACCTCGGCGCCAAGTGGGCCTTTCTGGTTCCCGACTGGGAACGCATCGAGCGGGACAAAGGGATCTTCGAATGGAACACGCCGTCCCACCGTTTCGACGACGTGGTCCGCGGCATGGTCCGCCGCAAGATCAAGCCCGTGATCCAGATTTACGGCGGCAACCGGCTGTACATGACCGCCCAGCCCGATCCCAACAAGCGGCGGCTGGCGGATGCCGCCCGGTTGCTCGACGACGCCGAGGTGCGGGATGCGTGGCATCGTTTCCTGGAAGCCATGGTGCGGCGCTACCGGGCGGATGTCGGCGTATGGGAAATCTGGAACGAGCCGAATGGCCCCTGGTTCTGGCAAACGCCCGCTACCATCCAGGACTACGGCCGGATGGTCCAACGAGCGGCGGAGATCATCCGGCGCGTGCAGCCGGAAGCGGTCGTTCTGGCCGGTTCCACGGCGAATGTTCCCCTGGACTACTTGGAAGGCTTTCTGGCGAGCGAGGGTGCGAGGAGTTTTGACCGCTGGTCCGTACATCCTTATGGCGACTTGCCGGAGGCGGCCGACGTTCGCATCCGCCAGGTCCGCGAACTGCTGCGGGCGCAGGGCAAGCCCGACGTGCTGTGGCAGAGCGAGTGCGGGTTTCCCTCCAGCGCCGACACGGGAGGCTGGGGCTATGGAGGCCCTTGGGACGAGACGAAACACGCCAAGTGGGTCTTGCGCCGGCTCCTGGCCGACGCTTCGCTGGACATGGAAGCCTCGATCTACTTCGTGCTCCACGACTACCCGGCGGCGCTGGAAGGCGGTCCCGACCGAGGCAAGATGGGAATCAACCGCAAGGGCCTTTACTTCGCCGACTCCTGGGAGCCCAAGCCCGCGGCGCACGCTTTCCGCCATCTTGCCGGGCTGATCGACGACAATCTGGAGCCGGCGCTCGTCAAGTTGTCTCTGGAAATCCTGGACCCCGGCCCTTTCGCCGAGGCGGCCCGCGGCTGCCTGCGCACGTACACGCTGCTGGACAAGAAGACCCGCTCCCCGGTCATTGTCTACTGGCTGGCTGTGCCCATGGCGACGAAATCCTCGTCGGCCAAGGCCCGGTTCATTCTGCCCGGAGATTGCTCCCGCGAACCCGTGCTTGTTGACCTGCTGGACGGAGGGATCTATGCGGCGAACGGCATGGAGCGGGATGGGAGGACGACCTTTGAGGACATTCCTCTGGGCGATTCCCCTTTGGTTTTGTGCAGCCGGCGCCTCGTGGAAGTACAGCCGTGAGCCCATGCGCCGGTCCTTATCGAAGGTCCGGTTCGTATTGCAGCCGGAACGTCCGGACGAGCGTCTGCTTCGCCGGGCCGTTCTCGGCTTCCACGAGGATCGTCCCTTTGCGCGAGGGCGGCGTCTGCACCAGGAACAGTCCGTCCGGCGCGACGGGCGTCTCGCGGCCGTTGACTTTGATGCGGCTTCCCGGCTCGGCCCAGCCGTGGACGTCGATCGCGCAATTGTTCGCCACGGCCGATTGTTCGAGAGGATTCGTCTGAAGGATCACTCGCGGGGACGCGTCCAGCGCCAATGTCTCTTCCATCGCCTGCCGCCGGGCGGCATAGAGCACCTCGGGATCGCGTGTGTAGTCGCTATACGTCCGGACGACTTGGGAAGCGATTTCCACTCCTCGCCGCCTCGGCTCGATCATCTCGGCCACGCGCGGGCTGAGCTTTGCCTTGGTCCCGGCGATCTTGTTCTCCAGCACCCATAGGCACTCGTAGTCCTGGATGCCGTTGCGCATCTGCTCCCAGCGGAGCGAATTGAGCAGTCCGTCCTTCTTCGGATAGACATGCCAGCCGTCGCCGCGATGCTTGCCGGGGGCGCCGCGAGGGTCTTCCGTCCAGGCATTGAGCCCCCAGTGCAGGTAGCCCTTGAGGTTATAGCGGTAATTGAGCCAGTGCATGATCCGCGATTCGACGAGCGGGACGTCGGCGGTTTTGTTCGGCAGCGATCCGTTCTGGAAAATGCCCACCGTGTAGAACCACAGTTCATTGCTGCGGCGCTGCGCTTCCTCGTACGCCTCCTGCCAGGTCGACAGGTGATCGAGCTTCGGGACCCAGATCTCCAGGCGGTCCAGGCAGTGGGTGGTTTCGATGGCGTCGATCCTGCGGAGTTCCGGGGCGCAGCGGTGGACAAAATCCGACGCCTCGCGCCAGCCCATTATGTTGTGGCTGGAGGGTTCATCGCAGATGTGCAGGACGGTTTTATCAAGCCACTTCTTGGCGCGGAGATGCTCGACGAGCGCAGGCAGAAACTGGGGCAGGAAGTCTTTGCCGGAAAGCCTGGTTGCCTTGCCGGTGGAGGCGTCTTTCACGTCGAAGTCTCTCAGCAGGACCTCGCGGCTCGACCAGCCTCCTTCGCCGAAATGAGCGACGAAACCCGTCTCCAGCAGGTCCATGCGGCCGGTGCCCCAGAAGACTTCCGCCCAGCGGTCGAAGTCGGAGAAGTCGAAGGCGAGTTTGCCGTCGGCCGCGCGTGTGTGCCGGATCAGTTCCATGTTGACCTGGAAGACGTTCTGGCGATGCTCGGCCATGTTCTCGGCGTAAACCTTGAGCATCTTGAAAAACGCGGCCTTGTCTGCCGGGTCGATCCCGTGATGCCGCTGGAACTGGTGCGTGGAGTACCACTCGGTGACCATCAGGTGGCGTTCGTCGGGCAGGGCAAGCGGATAGACGGTGAGGACCAGCGGCAGGGTCGCTTCCGCACTCCCGGAGCGGAAGGCCACGTCGCCCCGGTACTCTCCCGGCCTGGCGTCGCGAGGAATGCGGACCGTGAGATAGATGCCCTTGAAGGTCCCTTTCGCTACGGAACAATTCCGCTCGTCGCTCAGCACGTCCGGGAAGCGCGCCGGGGCCGGCCGCACGAGGTCGCTCTTCCTGAGCTTCGGAGTGTTCTCCTCAATGAAGATGCTTTCCACGAAATTCCACCGGATCGACGCTTCGGCGATCGTCGCGGAATTGTGGGCATGTTTGAGCGGGCCGACGGCCACGGTCAGATCCTTGAGATCTTCGCTCGCCCGCACGACGCATTGGGCCGAGAGGATTTCGTTCGAGATACCGAAGACGCGGACTTCCCCGTCCCGCCTCTCCGGCATTCCATAGCCGTCCTCAAACACGCGGACCGCATCGCTGACGGCGAAGACTTCCAATCCAGCGGCGGGAGCGCGCGCGGCCGCCAGCAACACGAGGGACGACAAGACGAGTCGCTGCAAAACAAGACAGTGCGTGGTGGACATCAAGAACTCCTTATGCCGATCTACGTTTTCCGAAGTGTTCAAGAAGCGACAACCGCGCGGAGACGGGAATCACCTTGGTTTGCCTGCTGCTTTTCTTGCGGCAATTGTGGACTCGTGGATCCTTGCCCCCCGACCGCCCCGCACAGCACGGGCGAGGGTAGTAACCCTAGCACCAAACGGTTTCTTCGGTCGGAGGCGTTCGCTTTGGCGCAGCTCGGTTTCACCCCGATGCCCGCGGCTTGTCCGCGGGAGGTTCACGCTTCCGGCTACCGAAGGGTTCGCTGCACTCTTTTCTTCGTTTTGCGCGCGACGGCGAAACCGCCGCGGGCGCAACGAAGAAAAGGATCGAAACGGACCGCGGCGTGTGTAGCGAGGAGCGTAACCACCCGCCGCGGGCAAGCGGCAAGCCACGGGAATTCCTGACAGGCCAAAACGAATGCCAACAACCGGAAAAAACACTTGGTGCCAGCACCCTATCAGATCGCCGGCGGAGAAACCAGCGGGGAGTTCTTGACATTAGGATGAAGAAATGCTATAAGGCAGGGGCCGCGAGGATTGTGTCCGTGGACTCGGAATGGTTTGCGTGGCCGGTTGCGTCGGCGTTCCTCCTCCCGGTCTACCCTTCCGCGGTGGACGTCAGTCGCAGTTCGATAGGAGTTAGGAGCTAGGAGTTGGAATGGCGAAGCGGGGGCGATTCGCGGGGGACCGACCCTCTCATGCTGACTCCCAACTCCTGGCTTCCCTCGCGGAAACGACCAAACAAGTCCTCGGACAGAATGGAGCCGATGGATGCGTTTTCCGGCGCCGATTGTCGCACTGGGGTTCTGGGGTCGGGACTGGACAACACCAGGCCTGGCGCTGCCTGATCCGGCGACCGTTGCCGTTGTGGGCGGCGGCCCTTCCGGCGCCTTTCTTGCCATCGCACTGCTGAAACGGGCCCGGCAGCTCGGCAGGACGGTGGAGCTGCTGTTGTTGGAGAAAAAGCCCGAGCTTCAATTCGTCAGCGGCGAAGACACGGTTGCCTACCGCGAAGGCTGCAATCATTGTGCGGGCGGCATCTCTCCGCGACTGGTCGATGTTCTCCAGGCGGAGGGCATTGCGATTCCCGAGGAACTCATCGCGGGCGAGGTCCGCTCGCTGGCCGTTCACGGCGACTGGAAAAGCATTGAGTTGTCCGTCCCCGACGAGCGGCGAATGCTCTGTGTCTTTCGCGGCGCAAGGCCCAAGGGCCGCCCCGACCGCCACGTCACCTTCGACTCCTATCTCCTGGCAAGAGCCGTCGAGCAAGGCGCCCGCGTCGTGACGGGCGAGGCACACGAGATTCGTTACTCTTCCACGGGCATGCCTTTGATTCTCTATACGGCCGACCAGGATGGCCTGCGTCGCGAGGAATCGGTGGAGGCCGATTTCGCCGTCGTGGCGACGGGCGTCAAGCAGCGCGCCGGCGAACCCCTGGAATCGACTCCCCTGGTTTGCTCGCTGCGGCGGATGATTCCTCGATTTCGGCCTCCGCGGGTGCGGAAAACACTGATCTGCGAACTCCAGGCCGAGGAGGGAGTGCTTCGCCGAATGAGCGGCGAGCTTCATTTCGCCCAGTACGGTTCTCGCGACTGCCGGATCGAGATGTCTTCCTTGATACCCAAAGGCCGCTACATCACTGTGGCGCTGGTCGGACCGGAGGTGGATCGGGCCGCTCCGGGGACGAATCTGAAGGTGATCGAGCGATTCCTGCGTCTGCCGTACATCAAGCGGCTGCTGCCCAGATCGGCCGTGCTCATCCCGGCGTGCGCATGCAACCCGTCGATTACGGTCGGCGCCGCCAGGCGGCCGTTCGGCGACCGGGTGGCCGTCGTGGGCGACCTGGCCGTGTCTCGCCTGTACAAGGACGGGGTCTATTCCGCCTACCTGACGGCGTCGGCCCTGGCCCGTGCGGTCCTCGACCACGGCATCGACGCCGGCAGCCTGGAAAAAGCCTACGGGCCGGCCGTCCGGGAACTCAAGACCGACAACTGGTTTGGGGGACTGGTCTTCCTGCTCAACCGCACGACGTTCGCCCGCCCCGTGCTGAGCCGAATCCTCTATCAGGCGGTGATCACCGAACGCAAGACGCGGCCCCGCCACCGCCGGCGGTTGGCCGACGTGCTCTGGCGGATCGCCAGCGGAGACGATTCCTACCGGAGCATCCTCGGCGCCATGCTACATCCGGTGACGATCGGCCTGATCGGCGTGGGAGGCGTTCTGGTGACGGCAAGGAACTACCTGATCGAACGGATCTTCGGCCTGAAATGGGAGGCGTTCGGACGCCATCCCACGGCGGTGGCGAGAGAGGACATGGAAGCGAAGCGGCGCGAGATGGCGTCGCTGGCCCGCGGAGAACCGCGGCAACGGCCCCCCGAGTTTGAAAGGATGTATTCCATCAAGATCAACGCGGAGCGAGCGGGCATCTGGGAGCAGTTGGGGCGGTTCGGAGACGAGGACCGCGAATACTTCCGGCCGCGGTTCGTCCGGGTGCGGAGGACTGCCGGGCGGGCGAATGAGGCAGGCAGCGTGGTCCAGTACATTCTGCCCATCCGCCGGCTCGGGTTCAGCATGGTCTTGGAGAGGGCCGACGCGGAGCAGCTCCTCGTCTATCGCATCCGCGACGGCTTTCCGCGCGGCGGAATCCTCGTGTTCGACATCGAGCGGACCGTGCAGGGGGCA
>JABWBD010000368.1 GCA_013360685.1 Pirellulales bacterium | reverse complement strand
ACGCGCTGGGCAAGCTCACCCAACCGCCGGACCACCTGCTCCGGATCGGCGCCGTCCAGTTCGTGCAGCGACACCGCCACCGCCGCGCGCAGCAGCCCCTCGTTGGAATCGACGGCTGCAAGGCACCTGGCGAACAGGTGGAAAGCCCGCGGATGGCAATGGACCGGTTGGGACATGCTGTTTTCCTGAAGACGGCGAAGCACACCCCAAGTGTACGCGGCGCGCCGTCCCGGGGGTAGCGCAATCCTACGTATCGTACAAGAAAACCTCCACCTCGGTCCCCGCCGGATAGCCTTCGCTGTCGTCGGAAATCAACACGAACCCGTCGGCACGGGTGGCCGATGACAGGACCGACGCGCCGCCGATGGCCAGCGGCTCCACCTGCCCATCGATCAGCCGCACGCGGAGGTAATCCATGCGGCCCACGGTGGAAACGGCTTTCCGCCTCAGCGGCGCGCGGAGGCGGCGGTACGGCCAGTCGGCAGCACGCCCGCCCATGGCCCGAATCGCACGGCCCGCGAAGAAATCATAGGCGCACAGGCACGAGACCGGATTGCCGGGCAACAACACCACCACACGGCCGTCCAGCCATCCCATGCCGGTCGGACTGCTGGGGCGCATGGCGATGCCGTGGATGCGAAGCTCGCCGTGCTCGGTCACCAGCGACGGGGCGATGTCTTCCTGGCCCACGCTCGATCCGCCTGAAACCAGCACGATATCGGACGGGCTTCGCAACGCGTCAAGAATCGCTCCGGGATCATCGCCGACTATGCCGGGATTGACGGCCAAGCCGCCGTCGCGAGCGACCAGGGCTTCGAGCATCGGACCGTTGGAATCCACGATCTTCGTGCCTTGGGGTTTCGACCCGGCCGGAAGCAGTTCGTTGCCGGTGACGACGATCCGGACGCACGGTCGGCGCACGACGGGGACCTGCGCGGCGCCGATCGAGGAAAGCAGGCCAAGGTCTTGCGGCCGCAGCCGCCGGCCGGCCGCCAGCACGATGCTCCGCGCCTGAATATCCTCGCCGATCCGGCCCACATGCTTTTCCGGCGACACCTCACCTGCGGCAAGGATCCGATCGCCTTGGATCTCGACAACTTCGACAGGGAGCACGGCGTCGGCGCCATCGGGCAGTTTCGCCCCGGTCATGGTCCGCACGGCCTGGCCCGGCCCGACGCGGCCCGCGAAAGGGCGGCCCGGCATCGACTCGCCGACAACGGCCAGCGGCAGACGATGGTACGGCGAAGCCCCGGCGGTGTCGGCCGCGCGGACGGCGAAACCGTCCATCATTGCCCGGACGAAGCCCGGCACGTCGACTTCGCTGGCGACATCCCGCGCAAGTACCCGTCCGGCCGCACCGCGCAATGGAAGCAATTCCTCGTCCAACCGCTGCACGCGGCCGTCGAGCCAGCCGATCGCTTCGGCCACGGTGGTTCGCCGCGCGAAGCCTCGCATTCGAACGTCGTCGGTGCGGTTGGAAGGTGTCGTCATTGTCTATGCACTCACGCCCGATGGGACGTATTCCGAACAGCCGCGGAGCAGTTCGTTCCCCTTTCTGCCGCTGGAGGAAGTCGAGCGCTTTCTCCAGAATCGCAATGCGACGGATGAGACGACGTTGATCCGCGAGTTCCGCGACTAGGCCAGGAAGCTGAACCCGCCGCAACACTACTGACCGCTAGCACCATTTCGCATCACCTCATTACTTTACTCTACGTCTGCGGACCCTCGCCGGCCGGTTTTGGCGGCGCGGTCTCCCAGGCGTTGGAATCTCCCAGGGCGCCGACCAGCACGGCCAGGCCCGAAGCCAGCGGTGCGCGGTATGCTTCGTCGATGCGGCCGGCAACTTGTTCGAGCGGCAGAGGGCCGCCGTCACGAAACGCGTGCCGGCTGGTGAAGAAAACGACGGGCGGACTGGTCATCCAGTCGACAAAGTGCTCGGCGACGCGGCGAGTCAGTTCGGGCGGGGCCTGGGCAAAAGGCCCGTCGGCGACGAACACGATGTGGCACGGCTTCTTGCGCCGGCCCCAAAGGCGGTCGCAGCCGCGCTGCAGCACGCCCGATAGCCGATGTCTCAAGAAGCTCACCTGCTCGTCAAACTCGGCCCCCACATAGGGCTTCAGATTGCCCGACTCGGAGCGTACCAGCGGCGCCGCCTCGCCCGTGAGGCTGATCCCCGCGACATACCAGCGGAGCTCGGCCGTCTCGATCAGGACGGTCAGGAGGACCGGCTCTTTGGCATTCATGAATGGCTCCCCGGCGGCGCGGGCGGCAAAGGCGTGAAGAGCTCGAACCGGTCGAGCAGGTCGCTTGCCGCCTGCGAAAGCCGCGCGAGTTCCTCCGGCGCGGCTTGGCCTCCTGTCTGCCGAGCCTCCAATCCATGCAGCAGTTCCCGGCAGTGCCGCACGTAGTCCCGGATATCGGCCAGTAACCGCTTGCCCTCGACAATTCGATGGTACTCCGCGGCCGCCTCCTGCAACACCTCGATCAGTTCGTCCGGATCCCACGGCTTGGTGATATAGCGGTACAGGCCTCCCTTGTTGATCGCTTCGATGACCGATTTGATGTCGGCGTAGCCGGTGAATACGATGCGAATGGCTTCGGGGTATTCGTTTTTCACCCGGCGAACCAGTTCGATCCCGGTCATTTCCGGCATCCGCTGGTCGGTCATCACAACGTGGATTTCCTGCCGCTTGAGGATCTCGATGGCTTCGCGGCCGCTTTCCGCCGTGAAAAGCTCGAACTCGCGGCGCAGCAGGCCTTTGAGCGAGAAAAGCATCTCCGGCTCGTCGTCCACAAGGAGGATGGGCGGTTTCTTCAAGTGGTTCATCGTTGCGTATCCTGGGCCGATGGCGGACGGAAAGGGAGCCGGACGCGAAACGTGCTGCCCTGCCCGGGCCGGCTTTCCACCTCGATGGCCCCTCCGTGGTCGCGGACGATCCCATACGAGACGGCCAGTCCCAGTCCTTTTCCGACTCCCACGGGCCTGGTGGTGAAGAACGGTTCAAAGATCCGCGGCAGATGGGCCGGATCGATGCCGCAACCGTGGTCCTCGACCTCCACGACGGCCTGGCCTCCGCCGCCGGCGGTGCGGAGTTCGATCGTCCCGCCGGTCCGGCTTGCCTGGATTGCATTCAGCAGGAGATGGTGCATCACCTGGTTGATCTTGGCGGAATGGCAGGCGACACGGGCAATTTCGCCGAAGGAAGTCTCCAGTGCGATCTGCTTCTCGTCCAGTTCGCGGCGCAGGACCTCCACGGTGGATCGCAAAGCCGCATTGAGATCAACGTCGTCGAGTTCCGCTTCGTCGAGCCGGGCAAACTGCCGGAGGTTGTTGACGATGTCGCGCATCCGCGCAAGGCCTTCCTGCGAGGATTGGAAGAGCCTGGGCAGGTTCTCCCGGATCCACGGCAGATCACATTCCTCCTCGAGCCGCGCAGCCAGAGCGGCCAACTCCGGTTCCGAACGGACCAGGCTCTCCCGCGCGCGGCGATAGACCTCGAGCACATCGAGGGCCGAGCGCACGGCCTGCTTGAGCACCGCCAGATTGTTGGCGACGTAAGCCAGGGGATTGTTGATTTCGTGCGCCATGCCGGCTGCAAGCTGGCCAATGCCGGCGAGCTTTTCGCTTTGCACCAGCGCGGCCTGGGTTTCGCGCAACTGGCGGTTCTGCCCGGCAAGGGTCCGCTCGAGATGGATGATCCGCTCGCCTTCACGGATGCGGACCCGCAATTCGTCCTGGTCGAAAGGCTTGGCGAGAAAATCGTCCGCGCCGGCGTCCATTGCGACCACCAGGTCTTCCTTCTCCGACTTGGCGGTGAGCAGGATGATATAGACGTATCCGGGCACATCGCGCGAGCGAATCCGCCGGATCAATTCCAGCCCGTCCATTCCCGGCATCAGCCAGTCGGTGAGGACCAGGGGGAAATCGCCGTGCCGGAAAAGCTCCCATGCCTGGGCGCCGTCTTCCGCCGCCACGACTTCGTACCGCCATTTCTCCAGGCACCTCCGGAGCAACTGCCGCATGATCAGGCTGTCGTCCGCGATCAGGATTCTCATTGCTCTCAGACTGCTCCGGGTTTGGAGCCGCCGCGCGAAGGGGTTCGAAGACGGATCCTGGCCGTCGCTTCTCTTGAAGAATGTAGCGTTTCGTTTGCCGACCGTCCACTCCCGACCCCCGTAAGCTCCGCAACCCTGGCAGAGAAGGGCCCGTATCGGACCGCCGCCCGCCACCGTCGACGGCCATGTTGCCGGGCAGACAAGAGGCCGACGCCCCCCCGATCCATCGAGGACTGCGCCTCTTCCACGCCGCACCGGCCCCTCTTGGTCGGATAGGGAATTGTAAGTTGCCGGCTTCCGCGGGCAACTGCCGGGGGAGCAACCGGAAGCAGGCAATACGTTTGCGGGCCATCCGGTTGACCATCGACTGCCGAAACGGCATACTCACGGAAGTGAAACGAGAGGAACCGGTCCGTGCGAGGAAAGGCAGGAGTGATGAGCGAACCGGATTCGCAGTTGCCGCACAATGAAGTCCTGGCTGTGATCGACCGGCGTCACAGCATCCGCGTGTTTTCCGAAGACAACGTTCCCGACGCCTTCCTTCGGGCCATCCTCCAGGCGGCCAACGCGGCGCCGTCGGCACACAATCAGCAGTCCTGGCGTTTCACGATTCTCAAAGGCGAGAAACGCAAGGAGCTGGCGGCCCTGGTTACCGAACGAGCCAACGACTTCCCCCGGCCCGCCTCCGTCCTGCTGCGGATGGCCGCTCGGAGCATTGTCGGTGCGCCGGTGGTCATAGGGATCGTGAATTCCGGATCGCTGATCGAGCACGGTACGGAACTGTTCGAGATCGGCAGGGACGAAGCCTATGACTTCTTCCGCACGATGGAGATCCAGAGTTCGGCGGCCGCGGTGGAGAATATGCTCCTGGCAGCCACATCGCTCGGGCTGGGCGCCGTCTGGCTGGGCATTCTCTTTCTGATCAAAGATGAGATCCGCACTTTTCTCGGCGAGCCCGCCGGCGAATTCATGGCCGTCATTCCCGTCGGTTACCCCGCCAAGCCGGCCACCGGCCCGAAGAAGCAGGCCCTGGATGAAGTGCTGAGGTACCTGGAGTAGATTTCACGGGTAGCTGCGGGCCACGCGGAATCCGAGCGAGCCGCGGCGCTGGCCGGGGTGCTCTTTGTCTCGGGCGGCGCAGCGGAGGCGGTTGGCCGAATCGTGGAATGTGCCGCCCCGCAGGACGCGGCAATCGGCATCGCGGGCCGGTTCTTCGCTTGCGTCGATCGATAAACCGTTCGGAACCGCGGGATAGGACACGTAGCGGTCCTGGCACCATTCGGCCAGGTTGCCGTGCATGTCAAAGAGTCCGAAGTCGTTGGGCATGCGGCGCGCCACGGAGTCGGGCTGGCCTGCAGGTCCACCGGCAAACACGGCATAATGGGGCAGGTAGCGGTTGTCGTCGCCGAAGGCATACCTGGTTGTCGCGCCGGCCCGGCAGGCGTATTCCCATTCCGCTTCCGTGGGCAGGCGATAGCCGCGGAGGTCCTGGTAGTTCACGGCCGTCGTCATCCCTGCCGCGTACTCGCCCATGTCGTTGGGCGCGTAACACCACTGATCTTCGGGCAGATGGTCGCTCTCGCTCAGCCAATTGCAGTAGGCGGCCGCCTCATACCATGTGACCGACGTTTGCGGCAATTCCTGCGACGCGCCGGCCTGGGTCCCCGGTTCGCGCCGGAAGCGAGGGTGATCGTCGAGAAACCTTCGGAATTGTTCGACGCTGGTTTCCGTGCTGGCGATGCTGAAACTGCGGCGGATCCGCTGGTAGTGCGGCCGCTCGTCGCCGTTCGCCCCCTGGCGGGCGGCGGAGCCCATCAGGAATTGCGCCGGTCCCGGCACGACGACCAGGGTGTGGCCTTGGCTGTTAACGTACCACTGGCAGTCCCCGGCCGAGCGGGAGGAAGCGAGTTGCCGGCCGAAGCGCACGATCTCGTCGCTCTGGCCATAACGCCGAAGGGTCCACTCCGCCGCGGCATGGATGCCCGGGTCCGGATCGTTCTGGTACAGGTCCAGGAGCCGAGCGACCACGGCTTGGGGCGGCGCGCTGCGGCGCAGGTCCGCGCGGGTGTCAAACCGCTCGTCGGGATCGCCGACCACTTGGCCGGCCGCCAGCAGCATTGCCCGGCGCACCGAAACGTCCTCCTGGCTGTCGAGGCGGCCGAGGAGGCCCTCGGGATCCGTCGTGATCGGGCTGAAACCATGGACGACGCGCGTGCGGAGCGTCGTATCCGGGGCGTGTTTCAACAGTGGCCAGACGGCCTGCTCATAGCCGACCGCCAACCAGACGGCGGCGCTTCGCGCGCGGAACTGCACGAGCAGGTCTCGCGTCAGGGCGGCCAACTCCAGCCCGCCAAAAAGGAAAAAAACGGCCAGCAGCACCGCCGTCGAGACCATGAGCGCATGGTGGCGCGTTGCCGAGCGCATCATCCTCCGCTGCGGTTCGGTCCAGAGGTCGGACCGGGTCAGGAGGCGGATGCTGGTCCATTCCCAAAGCGAAGGCAACTGGCGGCGTTCGGGGTGGGCGTTCCACATGGTGGCGCGGCTGGCCAGCCGGAGCTCGCTCCGGCCGCTCCGCGAGGACCTCTGCTTTTTCGTCAGCCATTCGCGCAGGGCGGGGACGAGATAATCGTGCGTCAACTGATAGTAGCGTTGGCCCCGGTTCCAGGGCCCTTGGCGCGCGACCGACGCTTCGGGGTCGCTGGGCGTGATCAGCCGTGTTTCCGCGTCGAGGATTCGGACCAGCTCCTTGAACGCGCGAGGCTTCTCTCCGTAACCGGAAATATCGAGCAGCTCCGGGTACGAGCGGATGCGCCCCTTGATTTCGCTGCCGGTGTTCGGCAGGAGGGCCTCCAGCACCGTGCGCGCGGCCTGCTCGTGGACGCGGTAGCGCGGGTTGGCCGTGCGGGCGCTGAACGTCTCTTCCAGGAAGCTCACGCCCACGCCCGCTGCGCCGCCGGCGTTACGCAACGTGGCCGGGGTCCACGGCTTCGTCCTGATCATCTCGGCGAAGAGGGCCAGCCGGACGGGAACCACTTTGTCCTCGTGGGTCAACCCCTCGATCGCGCGCTGGAGAAACGCCTCCTGCGCCGCCGTCCCTTGGCCCGGATCCTGGGGCAACTGCCCATAGGCGCGGCCGAACTCCGCCAGCACCTTGCGCGCATGGGGCGGGTCGAAAAGGTCCACCAGGGCCGAGTTGTGGCGCTGGACCAGGTCGACCTCCAGCTCGAGCAGGAAGCGGCTCAATGCGAGCCAGAAATCGTCTCGCACCAGCAGGAGACATTGCAGGCGGGCGCCGTCGCAGTGCCGCAGGGCCTCGACCAACAGGCGACGGTCGGCCTCGCCGCGGCCGTGCAGCCATTGCTCGAACTGGTCGATCACGATCAGTAGCTTCGCGCCCTTGGTCGGACCGCATCCGCAGCGCAAGGCCGCCAGGGCGTCGGCCAGGCCGGTATCCTTGGGCAATTCCGGGTAACGGTCGAGCAGCCGCTTCAGGAGGCGGGCCTCCGTATCGTCGGCGGCCTCCAGATACACGGCGTGAACGTGCGTGGAAAGCCTGGGGAGGATGCCCGCGCGGACCAGCGAAGACTTCCCGCAGCCCGAAGGCCCGTACATCACGCCAACGGCAAACGACTCCTCCGGATCCACCTGCTCGATGCGGACCTTCCATTGCCCGATGCATTCCGGAAGGCCGTCGCGGTCGCGTGGTCCGGGGACCAAGGGGAGGTAGCTTTCCGAATCGGTCGCGTCGAAGGCGCGCAGCCCCTTGGGCACGAGTTTCCGAGTCGCCGGTTCCTGGGACGTCTCCAGCAACCAGAGGCCGTCGCCGGGGACGGAGGACGCTCCAAGGATCCGCTGGCGCACCGACAGGTCGAGGTAATGCCTCAGATCATCGGCCATGGCGCCGGCGGTGAGGTAGCGGTCCGCGGCGCGCTTCGCCATCGCCTTCAGGCAGATCCGTTCCAGTTCCGCCGGAATGGACGGGTCCAGTTGGCGTGGCGGCGCCGGCTCCGCGGACTGGATCTGGCGAAGCAACTCGTCGTACGATTCGGCTTGAAATGGTTTGCGCCCGGCGATCAATTCATAGAGGACCACGCCGAGGCTGTACACGTCGCAGCGGCCGTCCACGCGGTGGGCTTCGCCGCGAGCCTGCTCGGGACTCATGTAGGCGGGCGTTCCGGCGAAACTGCGGCCCTCGGCGGGCCGACGCCCCCGCAGCGCAAGCCCGAAGTCGCCGATGTACGGCGCGCCGCCCGAGTCCAAGAGGATATTGGCCGGCTTGACGTCGCGATGGACCAGCCCGTGACGATGCGCGTGGTCCAGCGCCTCGGCGACCGCCAGAACGAG
>JABWBD010000367.1 GCA_013360685.1 Pirellulales bacterium | reverse complement strand
TCACCCCTTCAGTTCCTGGATGCGCTGGTTGGCCAGCGGGACCTTTTCGCTCTGGGGATACTTCTCGACCAGTTCCCGGTACTGCTTCAAAGCCTGCTCCTTCTTGCCCAGGACTTCGAAACAGCGTCCCGCTTCGTAGGTGGCCATGGCCTGCCACTTGGGATAGCTGTAGCCGTAGGCCACTTTGAAGAAACTCGAGATTGCTCCCGCGTGATCCTTCTTCTCGAATTGGATCTCCCCAAGCATGAATTGGGCCCGCGCGGCGACCTCGCGGTTGGTCTTGCCGATCACCTGCTCGTAGAGCGCCGTGGCCTGGTCGAGATTGCCCTTGTTCTGCTGGGCCCAACCTTGTTCATAGAGGGCCTCGGGGAGGACGGAAGCCTTGGGAAACTCGGCGGGGATCCGGGCGAGGAATTGGAGGCTGCGGTCCCACTGGCCGAGTTTTGCGGCGGCTTGCCCGGCGTGCAAGAGCGAGAGGACCCGGTAGTCCTCGGTGGGCAAGTCCTTGAGCTGTTCGTAGGCCTTCAATGCCTCCTCGTGCTTGTCCTGCTCGAAGAGACACTCGGCTTCCATGAAAGCGGCTTCTTTTGCCAGCGGACCGCTGGGGTACGTCGTGAGCTGGTAACGGAATGCCTTCTGGGCGTTGTCCAATTCCTTCAGGTGATAAAACGTCCAGCCGTATTTATAGGCCGCCTTCTCGCCCAACTCCGTCCCCTTGGCCTTGGTCATGGCCGCATAGTATGTCTTGGTTGCACGGACATAGTCCTTGGTATCGTAGGCAAACTGCCCGACGTTGTGGAGGGCTTCTGCCGCCAGGGGGCTGTCGGGATGTTTTTCCGCAAGTTGCTGGAATGCGTCGGCGGCTTCCGCCTCCTTGCCCGAGAGTTTCAGCGCCCAGGCCAACTGGTAGAGGGCCTTGTCGGCGGCGCTGAAGCCGGGCGTTTGATCGAGCAGTGTGCGGAAGCTCGCGATTGCGGCGTCGTACTGTTTCAGTTCCGTGCGGCACAGACCGATCAGGAACGTGGCATTCGCCTTCTCTTCCGCAGTCGGGTTCGCGGCGAGCATTGCCTCCAGATCGCCGATCGCTTCGGCGTGCTTGCCCAGTTGTTGCCGGGCCATGCCGCGGGCATAGCGGGCGCGCGGGACTAACTCGTGCTTGGGGTATTTCTCAAGCATTTGCGAGAGGGTCTGTTCCGCGGCGTTGGCGTCTTTCTGGCTGAGTTGCGAACAGCCCTGCTCGTGCAAGGCGAACGGCACGAGCGGACTCTGCGGCCATTTCTGGACCAACTCGGCATACTGGGCGGAGGCAGCCGCAAAATCGCCCGCCAGATACGCGTATTCCCCGAGACGGTAATGGGCCTTGTCGAGAAGCCGGCTGGCCGGGAATTCGGCGATAACTCTTTGGGCGGTCGCCCTGGCGCGCGGCAGGTCGCCGAGTTGCCGGTAGGCATGTGCCAATGCCAGCAACGTTGCATCCGCCTGGAGCCATTTCGGCTGGGCAGCCAGCGAGGCTTCCAGCATTTTGGCGGCCGGTTCGGGCTGGTTGAGTTCCAGCCGGCTCGACCCGATCAGAAACCGCGCTTCCGCCAGCAGGTCGGGATTTTGGATCTGGCCGAGCACCGGCTCGAGGGCGGTGATGGCCTCCTGATGTTTCTTCTGCACTTGCAGGACAAGACCTTGCCGGACTTTCCAAAGCTGGGAGTCCGGATGGTCGGGATACTTCGTCAGCAGTTGCCCGTAGTGCTTCTGCGCCTCGTCGAGCCGGCCGGCCAGCAGGTTGCTCTCGGCCATCACGTGGACCACGTCGGGCAGGAGTGAATGGTCGGGAAATGCCGGCAGGAACGCGGCGGAATGCTTCAGGGCATCGTCGTACTGCCCCAACTCCCGCGCAGCGAAACCGGCCATGTAGAGGGCCTGGGGAGCAGCAGGCGATTTGGGGTGCTTTGCCGCGAGGTCCGCGTAGAGCGCAACCGACTCCTTCTTCCGCTCCGGGATCTCGTAGACGGCATCGGCGCGGTCCAACAGCAACTGCGGCAGGAAGGGACTTTCGCCTGCCTGCGGCAGAACCTTGTCGACAATCGCCAGGACCTCGGCGGGTTTGTGTTCCTTGAGAAGGCTCTGCGCGATCCAGTGCGCGGCTTCCGGCGCGGACGGGCCACCGGACTGGACGACGCGGTCGAGCAGTTTTCGAGCTTCGGCAAAATTGCCGGCCAGGTAATACGACGTGCCGCCCGCCATCGTGGCCTCGGGCAAGTGCTTTGACTGAGGGTATTTTTCGGGGAGAGCTGCATAGAGGGCGGCAGCTTCGGCGTGCTGCTTCAATCGGGAGAGCGAATCGGCCTGGCGAACCATGGCAAAATCGGCGAGCGGAAAGCCGGGGACGGCGGTCAAGGCCGCGAACCGTTTGGCGGCCTCGGCGTACTGGCCCTGTGCAAAGAGGGTCTCCGCGCGGCGCATCTTGACTTCATTGGCCAACGGATTCTCGGGGAACCTGGCCAGAAAACCATCGTACGTCTTGCCTGCCGCATCCGCTTGCCCGGTCTCGTCCTGGGCCACGCCCAGGGCATAGAGCGCGTCGGGTACGAACTTATGGTCCGGGTACTTGGCGGCCAACTGAGCGTAGGACGGGATCGACTCCTGTTTCTTGCCCTGCAGGTAGAAGCACTCACCCTGGTAGTAAAGGGCGTCGGGCACGTGCTTGCTCTGAGGAAACTTCGAGACGAGGGTAGTGAACGAGTCGGCCGCCGCCTGGAACATTGCCGCATTACCCGCGCGTGCCTGGCTGAACTGCGCCGCGCCGAGATAAAGGTGCGCCGAGTCGATGCCATCGAGATTCGGGGACTTCTGGATCACCGTCTGGAGCGCGGCTTGGGCCTGGTCCGGTTTGTTGTCCAGGTAATAGCAGACCCCGAGGTTGTATTGCGCCTTGGCGGCGCGAGGGTCGGCGGGAAACTGTTGAAGAAACTTCTGCCACTCCGCCGCGGCCAGATCATAGGACTCGAGGTTCTGAAAGCGGACGGCGGCCGCATACTGGCGGGTCGCCGCCTCGGACTCCTGCTGGGCGGCCGCCCTGGACGAGACGAGCGAAGCCGCCAGGATTGCAGCAACAAAAAGTCCCGGGCGGGATCGGAGGTCAGGTTTCATGGCATACCTCTTCCAGGACAGTTCCACACGAGCGCTTGGCCAGGAGGGCACTCAAGTTGACAATCTAACACCAATACGCCCGCACCCTACTATGATAACAAAGTCGCGTGGCGAAGGGACCATTCCCGACCGTTCCGCCGGACCGCGGCAGGGGAACGATCGTTCCGACGCCAGCCAGGGAAACACCATGTCGCAGCAGTGGTAAGGCGACTGGCAGGAAATAACTTACCGGTAGGACAGCCCACCTGGGCCGTCGCGACGGCCTGGGAAAGCCGTCCTACGGGTGTATTCTTGGTTCCGCTGGCCGCCTAGGGATCTTTCCCAGGAGACCTTCGGTCGGCGGTTTCGGTGGGGTCGGAGACCCACGCCGAGCGGTTGAGACCTTCGGTCGGCGGTTTCGGTGGGGTCGGAGACCCGCGCCGAGCGATCTTGTTCGATGCCACCCAATTTGGGCGGCAGCGTTGGGCCCAATCAGCAGGGCTACGCGATCAGTCGATCGCCATCCCTTTCACCTCCAGGATGGGCCGCATCAGGCGGATGAGATTCTCGTAGAAGATGAGCGACTTCTGCTTCTCGGGAATCGCGGCGCCATGGACCTTGCCCAACTGGGTAGAAAAGCTGCGGCCCGTAACGTCGCTGCCGTAGACCACCCGCTCCGCTCCCAACTCTCGAACGGCCATCTCGACCTGTCCTCTTGTCGGATAGCCGCCGGCAACTTCCAGGAATATGTTCTTGGATGCACGGACGGCGCGGATACCCAGTTCCCAATCGCCGCCGGCGTGTCCGCAGATCATGGGATAGTCGGGATATCGCGCGGCCACTTGCACGAGATCTTCGGGCCTGGATTCCTGGGGCAGATTGCC
This sequence comes from Pirellulales bacterium, assembly GCA_013360685.1. GTDB lineage: Bacteria > Planctomycetota > Planctomycetia > Pirellulales > Thermoguttaceae > JABWBD01. The sequence continues at coordinate 4,423 of JABWBD010000367.1, read as the reverse complement.
TCCGCCGGGATGCGGTGGATCGCCGCCCAACTTGATCCAGGTGTGCTGGTAGATGACCGCCTTGAGCTCGACCGCTTGCCGGAACACCGGATCGTACTCCGGCTTGCTGCAGATTCCGCTGTAGCCGCTGAGCTTGAGGCCGACCATCGGGCCGTCGCCGACCCAGCGTTTCAAGTGTTCGATGCTCTGCCTGGTCTCGAACAGGTCGCACCAGACGAAGCCGAACGCGCGCCCCTGGCATCGCGTTAGTGCGCGCAGGATCTCCGCGTCGCTTGCGGGACCGTCGGCCTCTCCGGGGCGAAGAAAAAGGCAGAGTTTCTCGATCCCGACGCGAGCGGCGATCTCCAGCATCCGCTCGATCTGCTCGGAGAGCGTGCCGGCGGGCATGTGCGAGGAAGGCAGGTGGCAATGCAGGTCCCAGATCTTCATGACTTGGCCCCCTCCCGGCTCGAGCCGGCAAGCAGCCGCCGGGCGTTTGCTTCGAGGATCTTGGCGGTCTGCGCTTCATCCAGGTCCGATTCCCGGAGTTTCAAGAGAGTCGACTCGAAATAGAACATCGGCGAATACGAGCCGAACACAATACGTTCCACCGGCACGTGCTTGAGCAGTTCGCCGAGACCGGCGATCAATTCGAGCTTGGCCAGGTCGAAGAAAACCTCGCCGGCCTTGACCAGCGCCGGCAGGCGTTTGTCGCCGGGCAGGTGGGCGGCGTTGAGCAATTCGATCCGCAGATCGGGCAGATCGCCGAGCAGCCCGACCAGCGGCGCCAGATCGACCGCCGGCACTCGCATCAGGGGATGCTGATGGCGTTCATCCTCCATCCAGGCAGCCAACTGCACGATCATGCCGCACTGGGAGGCCGCTTTCAGCAGATGGGCGAAAACGGGATCGTCGAGCGCGTAGCCGTGATAGCTTGGATGCAACCGGATGCCGGGCATGCGGTGTTCTTCCCGGCACCGCCGCAGATCCTCTTCCCAGTCAGGCAGTTTCGGGTTGACCGTGCCGAATGGAACCAAAAAGTTCTCGCCGCGGGTCCGGCACTCCTCGGCGAGTCGGGCGTTCGCGGCGGCAACATCCTTGTGAAAGACGCCGTCAAAGCTCCCCGTCCAGGCTTGGACCACCCCATGACGGCGCAACATTTCCACCAACTCGGCCGTTTCGTCGCAGGGGATGCGGCGAAAGGGCCAGCGTGCAAGGTAGACGCTGGTGTCGACCACCGGGCGGCCGGGACTAACCGCTGCTTCGGCAGCGAACGCCTTGGGGGCCATCCCGAATATGGCCGCGGCGGCCGCCGCCCCGGTCGTGCCCATCATCTGACGTCGACCCATCTCACTCATCATCGGCTCCCATTGCGAATTCAGAACCTTCTATTCCGGCATCTTGTGCGACTTGCGGATCTCTCCGACGATCCGGCCAAGGTCGAGCGAATCGGCGGACAAGGTGTGGTCAGCGATCCAGGCCGTCTCTTCGGGCGAGAGCGAGGTGTCCGGCAGCGGCCCAAGATGACCGCTCTCTACCGGCGTCTCGCAGGTGATGGCGGTGATCCGCGGGAGCGAACCCGCATCGGGATTGGCCACCAGGCGGATCTTCTCGATCACTTCCTGTCGGGGACGGATTGCCAGGTAGTGCTGAAACGGATCGGACGAGGCGTGCAGATGGATCGCCTTCGATGGGCTGAGCAGCTTATTGTGGCCGTCCAGCGTGAAACCGCACATCAGCGGAAACACATCCGGCGAGCCGGTCCGGTAGTGGACCTCGATGCTTCCGTACGTGGTCAGCGGCTGTCCGCCGGGCACGGTGCAGCCAAGAAAGAAAAGCCGCTCGGAGGAAAAGCCGCAGGGAATCTCGACAACGCCCCCTTTGGGAATCAAGCTGAACGCGGCGGCGTTGCGAAGAAACGGAATGCCGCCGGGCACCAGTTCTTCTCGGACGACTGCCGGCTGCTCCGACCGGTTCCAGCCGTCCGGAATACCCTGACGGAAATCCACGCGCAGGACCGCTCCGGCATCGATGCGTCCCACGCCGAGCCACGCAAACGCCCCGCCGCTGTTGCCGTCGTAGACCTCGATGCGAGCTTCAATCCCCTGGAACTTGCTCACGTCCCAGGATCGCTCCTGCATTGCGTCGTTGGCCGGGGCTTCGGCCTTAAGCAGAGTCTCACCCGTCCTCACATCGATCAGAGCGATGTAGTTCTCGCCGCGTCCGCCGCCCGGTCCATCGTGGCCGCAGAGGGTGAAGGTGATCTTGTCGCCGGCGACGATAAACGAAGGCGAGGTAACGACACCCGTGCCGGCCTCGCCGTGCCCCAGCGACGAAAGGTACGGTTCGACGTCGCGGCCCGCCCCGTCGCGTTCCAGGACCTCCCAGGTCGTACCCAACGTCGGGGCAGGACACTTGAGCGACTTGAATCGGGCGGAGGCGCCGGCAGTCCCTTGGCCCAGGGCGGCCAAGGGCAGCAGCACCCTCAACATGGCCGCGACCATACGCGCGAGCTTGACCGCAGGCAGCAGTTCGATCTGGTGGCAGCGGAAGTCGTGAGACTTCCAGAGTCTGAGAATGTTGCCGTGTAGCCGGCTCGAATTCTCGCGAAGCCCACCCGAATTCTCACGAATTCGGCTACAGGCGAGTGCAACGGTGTTCGGCAGGCTGTTTGCAGGCATGGCAGTCTCCGTCACGATCGAATGCTATACGCGTTCGGGCAGTTCCCAGCCTTTGCGGCGCGGGCGGTCGAGGTAGGCATTGGCCTCGTCGTCGCCGGGAAAGGTCTCCCGCTCGGGATCCCATTGGAGCCTGCGGCCGACCTCCCGGGCAATGTTGGCCAAATGGCAGACGCTGATGGAACGATGACCGATCTCCACGTCGGCATTGGGCTTTTCTCGGGTCTTGATGGCGTCGAGCCAGTTCTGGATGTGCGGGCGGGCAATCCAGCCGGCCCCTTCCCAGGGCTGGGCCACGGCCGGGTCCGGACCGTTCTTGACGAAATCGGGCGGATTCGTCGTGAACTTGTTGCGGTTGACCTCGATCTTCGCCTCGGTGCCTGTAAAGATCCCTCCGCCCATCGGTCCGCGGTCCAATTCGTAGTCGACTTGGACGCCGTCGGCGTAGCGCATCGAGACCTTGCCGTCCGGGCCTTGATCCACCGGCCAGATCTCCACCGGCCCCGTGAGACTCTTGCCGAGGGCCCATTGGATCTGGTCGACGCCGTGGGCGCCCCAGTTGGTCATCTGGCCGCCCGAGTAATCGCGCCATGCCATCCAGCCGAACTGCAGGGCATGGTTGAACGGCCGCGCCTCGGCTTGCGCCTGCCAGGCGTCCCAGTCGTCGCCCTCGGGAACCGGCTGTTCCGGCAGGCCCTCGTAGTTGCGAGGGCCGGGATAACAGACCCCTTGGACGCGAGTGATTCTCCCGATGCCTCCGCTGCGGACCAATTCGCAGGCAAAACGGTTCATTTCCATGGTCCGCTGCTGCGAGCCGACCTGAAAGACACGGTTGTACTTCCGCACCGTATCCACCAGCACGCGGCCTTCACGGACCGTCAGCGTCAATGGTTTCTCGGCGTAAACGTCCAGCCCTGCCTGGCAGGCATGGATGCACGGCAAGACGCGGGCATGGTCCGGTGTGGCGATCACGACCGCATCGAGCGTCTCCTTGTCCAGCATGTCGCGATAGGACTGGTAAATCTTCCAGTCCGACTGCTTCTCTTTGAGCGTGTCGGCCAATCGCGGGCGGTAGCAGTCGGAAACGGCCGCGATGCGTCCGCCGGCCGGCACATGGTCCATCAACTGGCGGGCGCGGCCGCCGCAACCGATGAAGCCGAGGATTACCCGCTCACCGGCTCCCGGCCGCCCCGGTCCGCCCAACACGCCGGCGGGCACGAAATACGCGGCGGCCACGCCGGCCGCGGCCGCATGCTTCAGAAATCGCCGCCGGCGGACAACGTATGACATTGCACCACCTGTGGTAGGCTTATCGTTGGATCTGCTTGAGAGCCTCTTGGGCCGCCTGGCGGACCTCGTCCGATTCGTCCTGTAGGATCTTCTCGAGATCCGGTAGGGCGGGCCTTGCGGCGGGCCCGATCTTGCCCAGCGCGCCGGCCGCCGCCAGGCGCAGGAGCAGATCGCTCGAGTGTAAGCTCTTCGCCAAATCCGGTACCGCCGCCTTGGCCGCCTCACCCAGTTCGCCCAGCATCGCAGCCGCTTCGGGGGATGTGCCCGGACGGTTGAGATCCTCCATGAGGACCGGCACGACGATGTCGGGGTTACGGGTCAACTGCCACAGTGTGCGGGCCGACGGCACGAGGGCGTTGATTTTCCCTTCGCGGACGACGGCTTGGATCTCGGGAACGGTTGGTCTTGCGAAATCGCCCAGCTTACCCAGCGCAATCACCGCGTTTTCACGGACCGGATCGAGCGGATCGCGCAGG
>JABWBD010000366.1 GCA_013360685.1 Pirellulales bacterium | reverse complement strand
GTCGGCAATCCCGCTTGGAGCCGGATTTCAAGTTCCAATCCGGTCTACTCGAACAAGGCGGCCGGCTTTTCTTCGGTGATGGCTTACAGTACCGGCGAGAGCTTGGATCGAGCGTACTTCTCGGATTTCAATGGCGCCGCCGACGCACGGACCCAGGACGACACATTTACGGCCGGCAGCACCGTCGGCGAACTCACAGGGCCGGGCTATCGCCTCTGGGCCCGTTTCTTCGACGAGGTCCATGCCGAAGTCAAGCTGGGCCGCGACACCGCGAGTCTTTCCGGCACGACCGGAATCGACGAGCTTCATGCCACGGCTGCCGAAGTGACTCTCTCCGGATTGAATGCCAAGGGCGCCTTCGCGAATTTCGCAAAAGGATTCGACGAGATCAACGCTTTCGCCGGCGGCAGCCAGGACAAGGCGGTCCTCACGGACGCCACGGTGGATCTGACGACGTATGGTCCGCCAGCGGACGTTCCGCTGGAGGATTTGGCGCAGATCCTTTGGCTGAACCAGTTTGAGAAGATCGAACTCTTGAAGAGCGGCACGGGCGAGAAAACCGACATCAACAACATCGACGCCGTCTTCGCCTGGTGGCCATAGCCGGGGCGATTCGTTGCGCAGCGCCGGCGCGAACCGGAGTGCTCGTCGCCGCGCAGACCGCCTCGGCCGATCGGCGATGCCGTGCTGGGTCGAATGTCCCGAAAGGCGACGTGTGATGGGCTGTTGAGTGGCAAAGACACTGCGTACTTGACGAGCCCCGGCCGCCGCTTCAGAAACTGCACCGATCGGCCCCATGAGCGACAATCCCGTTCAGCGAGCGTCGGGGCTAACAGCAGGCCGCAGAGGCCGGTCTATCCCGTCGGGCACCGTGCGGGTCGTTTTCGAAGACCTGGTTGCCACTCTCTCCGATTCTCACGCGCGGTTGCAGGCAAGTGGCGCTATGCCGCGGCCGAGACGCCAAGGTCTGATGCCCGGCGCGCGGACGGAAGATAGTCCCGCGACGGGGACGGTCGCTGCGCAGGTGTCGTCGCCGATTACTCAAGAGCAGTAACGCAGATTGCGCATCGGCAATGTGCCACACGCACGTCGGCAAGAGCGTACTTCTCCTTTCGAGGTATTGACAGCGAAAACAATCCAACTGTAATAGCAAAGGATAGAGGTATGGGGGAGATCCCGGACGCAACAGCAAGAACGTCTCGAAACCTTAACTCAACTCCCCTCTCCTGCTTCGGCAGAGAGGCAGGGCTGAGGGCAGTTCCGCTTCTGTTAGGGCCTCCGAAAGTGATCGCAAGCGTGTGAAGCATGCGGTCCGCCGTCCTTGATGACGGTATTCTCAGCCCCAAAGCATCCTTGCCCGCTGAGTGGCTTGCGCAATAGCCCGACGAGGATTTCCGATTGGTCTTGGAACGCGGCTCACGAGGTTCGACCTCATCAAGTCTGTTGGTGCAGTTGAGGGCCGGCAAGCCTGAGGCCTGGCAGCAACTGATCGACTTGTACGGGCCGCTGGTCTATTATTGGTGCCGGAAATTCGGACTCCAACCGGCCGATGCGGCCGACGTGTTTCAGGACGTCTTCGCCGCCGTTTCGGCAGGCATCGGACGGTTCACCTACGAACAAAGCTTGGGACGGTTTCGCGGATGGCTATGGACGATCGCCAGGAACAAGGTCCGAGACTATTATCGACGGCGAGCCGAGGAGACGCTGGCTCTGGGGGATCGGCAGCCAAAGTACCCGATTGCCGAGATCCCAGAGCACTATCACGAACCGCCCGCCGATGAAGCAGATTCTCGGCAGTTGACCAGCTTGTTCCACAAAGGGCTTTCCCTGGTGCGAGCCGAGTTTGAAGAGCAGACCTGGGATGCTTTCTGGCGCGTGGCGATCGAACGGCAGGCCGTGCCGCAGGCCGCGGAGGAGTTGAGCATGTCGGCAGCCGCGGTCCGGCAAGCCAAGTCGCGGGTTTTGCGCCGCTTGAGAGCGGTGCTCGGGGAGCTGCTCGATTAGTGGGGATGGCCCGAATTCCGACTTTCGAGTTGCCAGGCAGGTACCCTACATCTTGGATGAATTGAAGGCCCTCTGCACAACATCCGGGAGCCGGTCCCCGTTTCCGGCTAGCTTTTCAGCCGAAAGGCGGCGTGATTCAGAACGGGACCCGCGGGGCGCCAAGAAAGTGCTGTCACACTCTCCGTTGTCCTTAGTAGGAAGATCATCTGCACGTTTCCGGAGGCGCTGTCTATGTCCGGCAAATGTCCCGAGCCCGAGCATCTCGTGGCTTACGTCATGGGAGGAGAACTCCCGGAGGCCACATACGACGAAATCGCCGCGCACGTCAGCCAGTGCCCTGCCTGCGAGCGAACGGCCGCGGGCATGGACGAGGCGTCCGACACCCTTCTGACTCTGCTCCGCGGACCCTTGCCAGACAGTCGCATCGAGGAGGAGCCCGAGTACCAAGAGGCGGTAGCGCGGGCCAAGACGCTCTCCGGGCAGGTGGCAACCGTCGCCGAGACGGGCGAGATTGGGCATGCGTCTGCGGCAGCACCCCCAGACCGGTTAGGTGAGTATGACCTGCTGGCCAAGCTGGGCGAAGGCGGCATGGGCGCCGTGTACCGAGCGCGGCAACGGCGTCTGGATAAGATCGTGGCGGTCAAAATGCTGCCCGCCGATCGGCTCCGCGACCCGAGAGCCGTGGCCCGCTTCGATCGCGAGATGAGGGCCGTCGGTGCGTTGGACCACGCGAACATCGTGCGGGCGCTGTACGCCGGAGAAGACCAGGGCACTCCGTACTTGGCTGTCGAGTATGTCGATGGAGTGACTTTGAGCGACCTGGTCGCACGTCTGGGCGCTCTTCGGGTTGCCGACGCCTGTGAGCTGGCCCGGCAGGCCGTCCAGGGGCTCGAGCACGCGCACGCGCACGGCCTGGTGCATCGGGACATCAAGCCCTCGAACCTGATGCTCACCCGTGACGGCACCGTGAAGGTGCTCGACCTGGGCCTGGCTTTGTTGCACGGCCCGGAGTCGCCCGGGCCGGAGATGACGGCGGCTGATTCTGCGATGGGCACGGCCGACTACATCGCCCCCGAGCAGGTGACGGATAGCCACAACGTCGACATCCGGGCCGACATCTACGCACTGGGCTGCACCCTGTACAAGCTCCTGGCCGGCCGCGCGCCGTTCACGGGACCGGAGTACAAGAATGAGGTTTCGAAGATGATGGCGCATGTCCACCAGTTGCCGCCACCGCTCTCACTGGTGCGGACCGATCTGCCGCCAAAGCTTGCCGCGGTGATCGAGCGGATGATGGCCAAGGACCGCCGCGATCGCTTCGCCTCGCCGGCCGAAGTGGCCGAGGCGTTGGCTCCCTTCACAGCGGACTGCAACCTGCGGAGTCTGGCGACCGGCCAGGACCGTCGCGCTGGCGAGACAGACCAGGGATCCCTGGCGACGTCGCCGCAGCTTACGTCGGCTAGCATCGGCACAGAGCCGAGCCTGGCGCCGGTCGTTGGCTCGCAGCAAGCCCAGGGCGGCAGCCCACCGCCCAGCGAAACGCCGGCGGATGGCCGGGGGCGGCGTCGAGTACCCTGGCCCATTCTGGCTGTCGCGCTCGTCGCGGGCGGCGGAATCCTTGCGGCCCGCGTCATCATCATCCGCATTCAAGACAAGCAGGGCCACGAGACGGCAATCGAGGTGGCCGACGATAGCCGGATCAGCGTCGAGCGCACCGAAAGCGGCGTGGGTAGCGCCGCGGTCAGGGATCCGTCTGCAATCGAACACGTGCCGGCCCGTGTGCTGGCCGCTGCGGCAGGCAGCAACCCCGAACGCCGGGCCGCCGAATGGGTCCTGTCGCTTGGCGGCACGATCACCATCCGCGCCGGAGAGCAAGTCACGGACATCTTGGCTGCCAAGGATCTCCCTGCGGGAGTCTGGCAACTGGTCAAGGTGGAACTGCGAGAAAAGGCCGATGATGCAGGGCTGCAAAACCTCGAAAGACTGCCCAACCTGACCAGCCTTATGGTGTGTGGTCCCGGTGTGACGGATGCCGGGCTGGCACGTCTCAAGGCTTTGACCAATCTCCATGCCCTGCATTTGCACGGAACACGGGTTGGCGACGCCGGCCTGGAATGCCTCACTGGCCTGACCAATCTCGATTACCTGGCACTATACGGCACCCGAGTGGGAGACGCCGGGCTAAGACACCTCAGGCGCCTATCCAGACTATGGTATCTCGAACTGAGTGGACTACCGGTGACCGATGCAGGGTTGGAACATCTGGCGTCCCTGACCAATCTCACGGATCTTAACCTGAGTGGCACGTCGGTGAGCGACACCGGCTTGCAACACCTTAAGAGCCTGACCCGCCTCAGCACCCTGTACCTTGATGGAACTTCGGTGAGCGATGCCGGGTTGGAGCACCTTACGGGCCTGACCAGGCTCACCGTTCTGAACCTTCGTGGAACCCGCGTGACCGATGAGGGGTTGCCCATTCTGATCAACCATCCACTGGTCCATTTGCATCTCGAGAACGCTCGCGTTTCAGCCAAGGGCTTCGCCAATCTCAAGGCGGCCTGGCCCGGTGCCCATATTGACTGGTCGGAGCGTAACCGTACGGCGGCCGAGGCCGTGCTGGCCGCGGGCGGGAAGCTCTTCGTCAAGCCCACGGGACAAAACGACGAGCGGCCGGTCAAGGCGATGGACGAGTTGCCGGCCGAGTATTTCCAGGTCACCCGCGTAAACCTGGTGGACGTGTCGAAGATTCCCGAGGGCATTTTCGGGAAACTAAACGCCCTGAATGATGCGGACTTCGATCATCTCGAGGTTCTGGACCTGTCGGGGCAACCAATCCAGGATTGCCGAGGACTGGAAGGATTGTCGAAGTTGAAGGAGTTGTCCCTGGCCCGGACCAAGGTGGATGATGCTGGGCTGGAATCTCTGAAGAATTTTCTCGAGTTGCGGCGGCTGGTCCTCGATGGCTGTCCCATCGCCGGTCCTGGTTTGAAGCATCTGCAGGATCTGCCCCGTCTGACCGAACTGCGGCTCGGTTGCGCGGCGTTGGGAGACCTGGGCATGATGTCTTTGGCCTCATTGAAGAAGCTGGAGCGGCTATCGCTGGCCACAAGCAACGTCGGCGACGAGGGGCTGAGGCACCTGCACGGCCTGGTCAGTCTGCAGGAGTTGGACCTGGACCAGACCAAGGTGACCGTGGCGGGGCGTGCCGAACTGCAAAAGGCATTGCCGAAATGCCGTATTGGCGAAGGCTCGCGTGCTGCCGGCGCAGGCGGGGTGCTGGAAGCGCCGGATGCCAACCGATGGCGCGCCAGTGGCGCCGATGCGCCGCATCCCGCGATCGCTCCTTTCGATGCCCAGAAAGCCCGGGAGCACCAGGAGGTCTGGGCCAAGCACCTTGGCGTGCCGGTCGAGGTGACCAACTCCATCGGCATGAAGCTGGTGCTCATCCCGCCCGGCGAGTTCGAAATGGGTTCCACGCCGGAGGACATCGCCTTTGCGCTGCAGGAAGGCAAGAAGGCCAAGTTGCCCGAGTGGTACTTCGAGGGTGTGCAGAACGAGGCCCCGCGCCATCGGGTGAAGATCACCAAACCGTTCTATCTTGGGATGCATCCCGTGACGCAGGCCGAGTATGCCAAGGTAATGGGCATCAACCCAAGCTGCTACTGAAGCAAGATCGTATCGTGTGCGAACAAAACAACAACCTTTGGCAACCCAGTTCCGAAAAGAGCAACCATGACTCGCCACGCCGTTGATCGTCATTTTCGCCGCAATTCGTCCTTGCACACCAAGCGTCTCTCGTTCGAACCTTTGGAAGAGCGGCAACTCCTCTCCGTCCAGCCGATCACGCTCACCGATCCGAGCTTCTGGGGCGTAAGCGCCCATGGCGATTCAGCAATGCCCTTCGGCAGCGGCGGGCCGGTCAAGGGACGAATGATGAGCGCCGATGGACAGCGGATCGTCTTCCAGAGCGATGCCGCCAACCTCGTGCCTGGCGACAACAACGGCTCCACCGACGTGTTCGTCTACGACCGCGGCACGGGTGCAGTCAGCCTCGTGTCCACCAACTACGAAGGCACGGCTACGGCGGAGCGGGGCGGCACGAAGCCGCAAATCACGCCCGACGGCCGCTATGTCGTCTTCCTGAGCGATGCCATTGACTTGGTGGCGTCGCCGGTGATCAACAACTTCTTTCAGGGGCAGCCCCGCCTGTTCCGCCGCGATTTATCGACCGGCACGACCGAATTGGTCAGCATCAACCTGGCGGGGACGGACGGTGCTGCCGTCGGGGATTTCTCGATCAGCGACGACGGCCGCTACGTGGCGTTCGACGCCAGTTCCAGCAGCCTGGCGCCGGAGGATACGCGCGGCGTCCAACAAGCGTTCTTGCGCGACATGGTTGCGCACACCACGACCTTGATCAGCAAGACAGGGGGCATTGCCGGCAATCGCAATTCGGCTACTCCCGTGATCAGCGGCGACGGCAAATACGTCGTCTTCAACAGCGACGCCGACGGCCTCGTGCCCAACGACAACAACACGGCCCCGGACATCATGGTCTGGAACCGCACCAGCGCCGAGATTTCGCTGGTGACGGCCGACCTCAACAACCAGTTCTCGCAAAACGGCGGCGCCCGGTATACCGGGCAGTGCGTCAGCGCGGATGGACGCTACGTCGTGTTCGAAAGCAGTTCCAACAACCTGGTGTCGCAGAACACCGCCTGGCAGACCAATGTCTACCTGCGCGACACGCAAACTGCCACGACCTGGCTGGTCAGCGCCAATGCCGACGGCACGGCGGGCACCGACGGCCGCAATCCGGCCATCACGCCCAACGGCCAATTCGTCGGCTTTCTGAGCAACTCCTCGAATCTCGCCAGCGACGTCGCGGACACGAACGGCAAGACCGACGTATTCTTGGCCACGATGACCGGCAGCGGCGCGAGCCTCGCGATCAGTAACCGCATGGCAAGCGTCAATAGCGCCGGCGACAACGGCGGCAACGGCAGCTCGGGGCTGGCCATGCACTACTACGACTTCAGCCCCGGCACTCCCCAGGTCACCGCGGACGGCCGCTACGTAGCCTTCGAGAGCAACGCGGACAACCTGGTCGCCGGCATCACCGACGCCAACCAGGGCCATGCCAACGGCAATTACCGCCGCGACGTATTCATCCGCGACATGCAGGAGAACCAGACCCGCGCGGCAAGCCTCACCCCGACCGGTGACCGCACGGGCGACAGCGGCTCTTATACCGTGCTGCTCAGCGACGACGGCCGCTACGTGGCGTTCGAGAGCGACGCGGACAACCTCGCGCCCGGCGACGGCAATCGCAGCCGCGACGTATTCACCCGCGACATGACGGCCGGGTTGACCGACGTGATCTCGCGGCGCAGCCCGCTCTTGCCCGCTACGCTGCTTGCCCCGGAGGGCGGACGCACGGCCGATGCCACTCCGGACGGCCGGTACATGTTGTTCACCAGCACCAGTCAGGAAATCGCGCCGGACGTTTCCAACTTTTGGCGAAGTCTCGAAGCGTATGTCTACGATCGGGAAACCGGCGTCACCGAACTGGTCTCCGTGATGCCCGACGGCAGCGTCGCGGAGCCGGGAATCGACAACTGGGCGAAAATCAGTAACGACGGACGGTTTGTCATCTTCCAATCCCAGAGCAACGATCTGGACCCGTCGGTCACCGGCACCAACGGCGGCCTTTACCTCCACGACCGGGTCACCGGCCAGACGCGGCTGATTAACCGGAATTCGACGACCGGCGCGCCCGCCAACGCCTATCACGGCAACGTGGGTCTGGCCATCAGCCCGGACGACCGCTACGTGGCCTTCACCAGCAGTGGCACCAATCTCGTCAGCGGCGTCACGGTGCTCTCGGGCCAGAGCAACCTCTACCTCTTCGATCGCCAGACGGGCACCGTGCGGATGGTCACCCAGAACGCCGCCGGCACCGCTTCCGGCAGCGGATATACGAACGCGGAACTCTTTCAGCCGGCGTTCAGCGCCGACAGTCGGAAGCTGGTATTCTTGAGCCAGGCGGGCGACTTGATCTCCGGCGTCAGCGACACGAACGGCGCCGCGGACGTCTTCGCCTTGGACCTGCCCACGGGAACGCTCCAGCTCGTAACGGCCAGGGCGGACGGCAATGCTTCCAACAACACTTGGACAGCAGGACTCGGCGAGGCTGCTCCAACAATCAGCGCCGATGGCCGCTATGTCGCCTTCACCAGCCGGGCCACCGACCTGGTACCTGGGGTTACCGGTTACCGCCAGGTGTATCGCTGCGATCTGGAGACGGGAACCACGGAACTGGTGAGCAAGAGCCGCGTAAGCGTACACCAGAACCATATCCCTGCCGCGGCCGTGGAACCGGGGGCGGTGCGGCCGGGCAGGCGATATGGCAAGGGCCCTTGGAAGGCGACGG
>JABWBD010000365.1 GCA_013360685.1 Pirellulales bacterium | reverse complement strand
ATCGGGCGAGAAATCGCGTCAAAATCGCAGCTTAGCCCGGCAGAGCATCTCTCACAAATCAAATCAGTTAGGGCAGGAAGTCCGGGCCGGGTGTGGCGAATTTTTTTCGGCATGGCGTTTGAAAGAGGGAAGGAAGTACGGCTGTTTGTGCAACTTTTCCGATTGTTTGTACAACTTTTAGTGTAAGCGGTAAACCAACTCAGACGTTGGCGGGCCTTTCCCGCAGACTGAACCGAGGGAACTTGAAGTCTTTCGTAACTTCGAGTAAGGAGGAACTATGATATCCGGTGACCAACTCATCATGACAAGACAGGGTTTACACGTCAGTAATAAGACCCTGGAATCTATTGGAATCTATCCAGATTCTCAAGTTTACATGCTCCCTTTTCAGACCTTTGAGTATAGGGAGTCCGAGCCAGCCTACCATTTTCCAATGGATCTACTTGTGACGCCGATTCCCCCTAAGCGGTGGCCTTTCGTCATGCGGTTTCTCCTGCGGTTGAAAAATCGGCCGGGGACACTGGATTCGGCCCTTTCCTTTTTCAGCAATCTGGGAATCAATATCCTTTATTCAGAGTGCACTCGTTCAGGACACCATCACGCTGCCTTGAATCTATTGGGAGAAGTAACTAGGTTGGAGGCTTTGACCGTTTCGAAGATATTCGAACATCTTGGATCTTGGTACCGTGAAAGAAAACCCCTGTTCAAGAGAATATGCAGGGATATATACAATCTTAAAGAAAGCAACCTAGACGATGTGATTCGACCACCACAATGGTGGGGTGTGCTTGAAGAATATGGAAATTTCGTTGCTGGCAATGAGAGGCTTCAGCCTCGTGGTCCGATGTACGAAGAGCTGAAAAAGCTACTCGATGAGATGAGCAATCTTTCGGTGAAGGAGAAAGATGCGCTTCGTGAGCAAGAAAACAAACTGAATAAGCTAATGGCAAAGTTCCTGGCATCATACGCCAGAAGTGGTCCTGCTGAGCCGTCAGCTTGCCTTGGTCGTGGAGTTCTTTCCAGACGCGAGTGGTTGGCGTATCGAACATGTAGCGGACGTGCTGACCATAGGGCAGGTGGGGCATGTAATTGTGCAAGTAGACGTAGCGGCCGTCCGTGACCGAGCGAATCGTGTCGTAGCGCTCGTCCATCCGGCCGCGGAAGCCGAACAAGTAGGGCTGCGCGCCGGCATCGTAGCGGCCCAGGAACGCGCGCCCCTCGATGTACGAGGGCGGTTCGATTCCCGCCAGGCTCAGCACGGTCGGGGCGAAATCGACGAAACCGACCAGCCGATCCGTCGTTCCGCCGGCGCGGTAGTCTCCGGGAGCAAGGGCCTGGTACTTGGCAGGAATACAGACCAAAAGCGGCACATGGAGGCCGGAATGGTACGGAAACCGCTTGCTTCGCGGCATGCCGGAGCCGTGGTCGCCGTAGAAGAAGACAATGGTCTCGTCGGCCAACCCGGCCTCCTCCAGTTCCCGCAGCCGCTGTCCCGCTTGCTTGTCCATCGTCGTGATGTTGTCGTAGTACTGGGCCCAGTCCCGGCGGACTTCGGGCGTATCCGGGTGGTAGGCGGGCACAGGCGCCTTGGCCGGATCGTGGACGAGTTCGTGCGGGCGCTTGCGGATCTGGCTCTCGTGCGTGACCGTGAAATTGAAGATCGCAAAGAAGGGTTGCCCTTCGCGGCGGTTGTTCCAGTGGGCCTTTCCCGACGAATCGTCCCACACCTTTCCCGGCTTTTCGAGGTTGTAGTCCTCCTTGCTGTTGTTGGTGCAGTAGTAGCCCGCCTCGCAGAGAAACTGCGGGTACATCCTCGTTCCCTCGGGCATCGGCGCCATGCTCCGCATGTGCTGCGAGCCGGTCGAGGTCGGATACATTCCGCTGATGATGGCGGTCCGCGCCGGGGCGCAAACCGGGGCATTGGACCAGGCGTGAAGGTAGATCGTCCCCTTGGCGGCCAGACGGTCGAGGTTGGGAGTATCGGCGTACTTGTCGCCGTAGCAGCCGAGATGGGGTCCGATGTCTTCGCACGTGAGCCAAAGGATGTTAGGCTTGGCGGGGCCGTCGGCGGCGAAAGCGAAAACCGAGAGCAGGGCAAGATATGCCGTGGTGCTTCCCAGAATAAGCCGTCGGTCGGTCATGATGGTGTTGCCTTTTCTGCAAGCGGCGAGCAGCCGTTGATCAACGCGACTGTGGTAGGGCGTATTCCATCATTACGTCTTGGCGATGTCAAGCCGTCTGTGCCGTCAACCGCGGAAGACAAGACGCCCCTTGACTTGTCAAGTGCCGTGGCCGGCCTCGGAGCGGACTACCGCACCTTGACCGCGACCACCCGCAACGCCACGTCGTCCGCGAACGCCGGCGATTGGAGCGAACGATCGCCGCCTGCGTGCTGAATCTCTTCTTGGTGCACCACTGCCCCTGTCTTGGTGTCGATCCACTCGGCGCAATACTTCCCCTCCGGCAGAGCCAGCACGAGCTTCGCTTCCACGCCGTCCCGCAGGAACTCCTCGATTCTTTTCGGCTTGCTCGGAATTGCCGCGTGGAGATAGACGGCGTAAGACTTGCCGGGTCGAGCCAATGCCCGCGCTGATAGTCCGGCGGAAACGCTCCGGACGACCGTCTCGTCGGGCTTCATTTCCAGGAAGTCGAAGCCCTCCAGGAATCGCTTCAAAATGCCCAATTGTCTGCGGAGTTCCGGGCTGCCGCCGCCGGGCGACTGGTAGTCCAAGAACGTCCCATCGGGATGTTTGGCGGTAAACGAGTAATCGAGATTGTTGTAGAGACCGCCGCCCGCCAGCAGGAAATCCCAGCCCTCACTGCGGTAGAGGAAATCGTGCTTGCCGCGGAAACCGGTCTCGTTCTCGCCGATCACTTTGCCGAGATGGTAGTTCATGGCAACGGTGTCGGGCGGCACGCAGTAGTGGAAGTTGAAGATCGACACGCCGGGGTGCGGCTTCTCGACCTTCTGGCGCCCGTTGGCAATGTTCATCGAGATGAGATGTTTCTTCGGCAGATCCCGCTCGGCAGCAAGGATGGTGTCCACGATCCGGTGCTGCCACTGGTCGGTGACTCCGCCGAAATACGGCTCGTTGCAGACCTGGAAGTAGAGGTTGTCGAACGGGTTCAGTTCGCGGACGAACTTCCGCGTCAGGGCGACTTGGAGTTCGACCAGCCGCGGGTGTTTCAACGTCAGCACTTCGGTCCGCGCGCAGTCGCCGACACCGTTGACGTTGTTGGCCGAGTTCATCGGCGAGGCTTTCCACAGATCGTCGTTGTAAAGGGGGCAGAAGAGGTTCATCTCGACGACCACCCCCCGCTTGTCCGCGGCTGCCATGAAGTCCTTGAGCCGATCGAAGTACGCTTCGTCGGATCGCGACAGGTCGAACTTGTTGCCGCCGTCGAAATAGCCCGGCTGCTCGCTGCGGACCCACGGGCAGGCGAAGCGATTCGGCTGCGGGGCCAGGGTATTGTCGGTGATCTTGAACGAACCGGGAATCTCGCGGTAGGTGCCGGAGAACGTACGGGTGTGGTTGAGTCCGTCGGCTGCCAGGGCGTCGAGGTACCGGGCGTAGTCGAAGTCCAGATTCAGCACCGCCCCGTAGTGCTCCCCCGAGGTGACGAGGACCGCTGGCCTGCCGCACCAGAGAAAGTAATGGCCGTTGTCCGGATGCAGGGCGATCGGTTGACCGAATGAGACGCTCGGTGCGATTCCCAGGAAGAAGACCACCGATACGACGATCGCGTCTCCGCGAAATGCGGTTCGACTCATGCATGGCTCCTTATCGCTCATCATGTTGTGTGCCGGGACTCTGTCGCCGGCGGAACGTCTCCCTCAATGGACCAAGAGATCCACGAATGGCAGCCCCGTACCTCGGATAGGAGGGACAAAACGAATCCACGTCGCTCCGTCGCACCGGGACATTGCCAACTCGCCCGCGGACCGGTCGGCACACACGACATTATCCGAACGCGGATTGGCCACGGCAAGGCTGCTGGGCACGCTATGCGGACGTTGCCAGAACCGTGCCCAGCGAGTATAGTAGAATGGATGCTGTCTTCTGGAGTGAAATATGTCCATTACGATTGACCTCAACGACGAACAGTCCCGACGACTCGAACAAAGGGCACGTGAATTGGGAGTGGATCCCAACGACCTTGCCCGCGCCGCCGTCAACGACCTTCTTTCGCGTCCGGCCGATGATTTCGATCGCGCCGCGAAGTACGTGCTGGAAAAGAACCAGGAACTCTATCGCCGGCTGAGCTGATGCGTTTCTTGACTGTTGCCGAAATCATCGAATTGCACCAACGCGTCATTCTCCAGTCCGGTGGGAGCTACGGGGTGCGAGATCTCGGAATGGTCGAATCAGCCGTTGCCCAGCCGCAAATGGCGTTTGCAGGGCAAGACCTGTACCCGACGTTGGAGGAAAAGGCCGCGGCGCTGTGTTTTTCCCTTGTCATGAACCATCCCTTCGTCGACGGCAACAAACGCATCGGCCATGCCGCAATGGAAACATTCCTGGTGATGAACGGTCACCACATCGAGGCGGAGATCGACGAATCTGAACAGGTTATCCTCCGCTTGGCCGCCGGCGAAATGCGGCGCAGTGAATTCGCCAGGTGGGTGACGGAACATGTCCGCCATCTGCCCCAATAGAGTGGCGGCCGTTCAATTCTTCACCTCATAGCACCAGAGCCGATCGTGGTAGCGGAGATAGAGCCGGCCATCGCAGACCACCGGGTGGGCCCAGGCGTCGCGCACTCGGTCGCCGATCGGCAACTGGAACCGGCCGGTTATCTCCATGGCGGCAGGCTTCAGCAGGGCCACGTTGCCCTTCTCGTCGAGACAGTAAAGCCGCCCATCGGCATAAATGGCGGCGCCGGTAGTGAGATCCTTCAACTCGTGGTTCGTCTCGCCGGTCCGCCAGTCGACGGCAAACCACCACTTGGGCTTCCGATACCCCGCGGAATACAAGACCCCGTCCAGCAGCACGCCGCTGCCGGTCACCGTATCCAGCCCGTGAGACCAGGCCTGTTCCGCCGTGATGCTTCGCCCTTCGGTTCGCAGACGGTAAAGCCGGCCAAGTTCGGTAAACGGCGTCACGTAGTACACGGCCCCCTCGCCGTAGATGGGCGTGCTGATATTCGTGCCGAACTGATTCTTGAGCGGCACCTTCCAGAGGAGTTCGCCGCGATCCGCATCGGCCCCAAAGCCGTACGAGGCGGAGCATTGCGCAATCAGCCGCCGGGCTGCGTAACAAAAGAGAATCGGCGAACTGTAGCCGGTCTCGTCCTTGCCGGGCTCCTCGGTGGTCCAGACCGTTTCGCCGGTGCGTTTGTCGAGTGCGGCCATCAGGGCCTTCTTGCCGCCCGGAGTGACGATCACCCGCGGCCCGTCGACCAGTACACACTCGCTCAATGCCCACTGGATGTTCGTCCCCTCGAACCGCTCGAAGATGTCCACCGCCCACAGCTCTTTGCCGGCGGCGGCGTCGAGACAGGCCAGCCGGCCGTGGGCGTTGAGGTGGTAGAGCCGGCCCTCGGAAAACGCGCAACAAGCCCTCGCGCCCGGGAACGAACCCTCCCACGCCTTGCCGTTGGCAGTTTGCCAGAGGAGATTTCCTTCAACGTCGAAGGCGAAAACCACCAGGCTGCCTTCCACGTCGCCGGTGATGTAGAGCCGATCGTTGACGACAATCGGCGACGACCACCCGTTGCCCAACCCCTGCTTCTGCCACAGCAGCCGGGGCCCGCCTTCGGGCCACGCCGGAAGCAGTCCGCGCTCGTCGGAGATCCCGTCGCGATACGGCCCTCGCCATTGGGGCCAGCCGGGCTCCGGGGATTTGACCAGTCCCTCGGCGTGGAGTTGGGAGGCGGAAGACTCGGACGGCTGTGCCGCCATCGAAACGGCTGCCAACAAGGCAATCGCCAGGCAAACGGCGAGAGGCCCGGCCGGCGGATCGGAATGGGCGCAGTGGTTCATCTTGAAGTTCGCAATTGAGAGGCTGGGTTGTCAGTCGCGACCGCCGTCGCGATTGGGGGAAACCGAATCGGCCATCGTCAGACGGCGGAAATCGGCGACGCGGTGGAAGGTGAGATAGTTCGCGTCGTGGAAATTGTGCGCGCCGCCTTCTTCGTCGTCGTAGGCGGTACGGCAGGCGGCGATGATGTCGTCGCCGTCGAAGAGCCAGTCCACGTACTGAAACCCGTGTTTCTTCACGTCCGGGTGGTAAAGCAAGATCGTGCGCACGGTCCACCTGGCTAGATCCGGCGAACAGACCAGCGCGAGCGTGTTGCGGATGCCGCCGGGATTGTTGGCGCGGTGGCGGTCGTGGACGATGCTCGACAGCGACCAATAGAGCTTGCTCTGCGGGTCGAAGCGAATGGCGAATTTCTTCGCGCCGCCGGGGAAATCCACGAAACCTGTCGCCGGGTCGAACGACATCTTCTTCCCGTCGGAGCTGACCCGCACGATGGCCGCTTTCTCCTCGGGAGATTTTGTCTGCACGCGGAGGATGTCCACGAGTTCGCCGCCGGGCGCGACCACGGCGTTCCCCTCAAGCCACGCGCCCATGTCGCCGCCGTTCCACGCCCGGTCGCTGGGCAGCGGTTCGGCCAGCGTCCAGTTCGCCGCGTCGAGCAGGTCCGCGTCGGCGGGCGCGGAGAGCATGGCGGCGCGGTAGTTGATGCCCCAGGCCACGGGCGGATGGCGCCACTCGATCCCCCGCCAGAGTCGCCCGGCATGCTCGATCACCGGCATGGGGGCGCAGTGATACTCGCCGTTGTCGCGAAGCACGCCCGTCGTGCTACCGGTCGGCGAGGTCCACGTCTGGCCGCCGTCGCTTGAGCGGCGGATGAGGACATTGCCGTGATGCCGGTCGGGGCCGAGCAGGTAGAGCGCGCCCCGATGGACAAATAGGCTCGACCAGAATGCGCCATCGACCTGGGAGATCTTCTTCCACGTCTCGCCGCGATCGGCCGAACGGAAGACGGCGCTGAGCGCGCGCGTGTGCTCCGTGGATTTCGGGCCGAAATGGTCGTGCGACGCGACATAGTCGCCGTTGGGCAGGACGGCCAGGCTCGGCGAGCCGATATAGACGCCGGTCGAGGCCGGAATGTGGTCGATGACGATGCCGGGCACTTTGGCGCGCGGCGTGGATGAAGGCTGCTGACCCTCGCAAACGATCGCCGTACTGGCGGCCAACGCTGCAAGGAGGATTCTGCCGAAGTGGGTTGTCATGGTTGTTTCCTTGGGGTACGGTGTTCCGGGCCGTTTTCATTGTCAATCATGGCGACTCCTTTGCCAGGAAGGACCGATCGCGCCCGTGCCTTTGAAGGGCGCCGCGACGGAATTATAATGGATTTCTTCCCCTCAATCTATCGAGTCAGGGCCAATCCCTTGGCAGGCGTCCATACTCTCCTTCCTCGTCGCGATCGCAAACCGCTGGCCGGATTGCTGCTCGCTGCGGCGCTCGTGGCCGCCGGGCTCCATTGGGCCGGGCGGATGGCCTCCGAGGAGGTCTTTGACACTGCCAGCTATCTTCAGTTTCCGTTGGTGCCGCTCGAGGCAGGCCTGGTCAGTATTCGCACCTACGGTTATCCTCTCTTTGTCCAAGCGGTCCTCAACCTGACTGGCTCGAAGTCGGCGGTCCCCTGGGCCCAATATGCCGTGCATGTCTTGTGCGTGCTGTGTTGGTACTGCGGAGCGCGGCCGTGGTTTCCAAGGCCACGGCCGGCGGCCATCGCCGCCGCCGGCCTCCTGGTCACCAACACGCTGCTGCGCAACGTCTTCATCCTCTCGTCCGACGGCCTGGCTTCCTCGTTTGCCATCGCCG
The DNA here is from genome assembly GCA_013360685.1 of Pirellulales bacterium. Taxonomy (GTDB): domain Bacteria; phylum Planctomycetota; class Planctomycetia; order Pirellulales; family Thermoguttaceae; genus JABWBD01. The sequence goes on along the minus strand of JABWBD010000365.1, from coordinate 602 downwards.
CGATGGGAATGCTGATGGCGGTCGTCGCTCGCCCGCGGAGCACGGGCCGCTGGGCCGTGCTGACAATCCTCATCTTTGCCACCTATCAGATCCGCCCTGCCTACCTGTTCCTGGTTGTGCTCTGTCCGGTGCTGGGCATCGGTCTGCTCGTACTGAGAGAGTGGCTGGACGCGGACCGCGACGCTCCGCAGCAGAAGCCCGGTCGATGGCGGATGGGAGGCTATCTGGCCGGCATTGCCTTGGCGCCGTTGTTGGCGTTCTGCCTGTTTCGCTGGGCGCTCGTGGGCGACTTCGGACTCGTTTCCTTCAGCGGGTACAACTTCTGCGGCGTCGTCGGCCAGTTCCTCGACCGATCGACCGTCGCCTGCCTGCCCGCGGAAATCCAACCGGTCGCCGTCGAATCGCTCCGTCGCCGGGCAGCCCTGGCCGCCGAAAACCCGGCGTTTCACGACGAGGTGGTGACAAGCTATATCACGATCGAGAACCGCTTTGACCTCAGCACTTGGACGGTTTTCTATCCGGCGGCCAGCACCGTCGCGCGCGGAGATCCCGTGCGGACCAACCAACTGCTGGTCCGCCTGGGCACGTCGATCGTTCGTTGC
>JABWBD010000364.1 GCA_013360685.1 Pirellulales bacterium | reverse complement strand
GGCGATATCCACCGCGGCTTCCGTATGCCCAACGCGCACCAGCACGCCGCCGTCGCGCGCGACCAAGGGGAAGACGTGACCGGGGGTGACGAAGAAGGGGACTGGCCGCGCAAGACCTTGTTTTTTCACTCCCGCTGCCCCGCGATTCCTTGCCATACCTGTCCCTCTTTCAGCCGGCCGGCACGATCCTCTGGTTCGCACGGATCCCATGAAACCATTCCCGTTCCGATCCGACGTCCTTGCCACCCGCGCGGTCCGTATCCTTTGGCTCTGCTATTTCATCACTCTGACCTGGCTGCTGGTCAACCGTAGCCCGATCGAACTCGTTCGTTCTCAAGAGACCTTCTTCGCGGCGGCCGAATTGGCCATGCCTTGGAGCCACCTCGCGGGCTTCGGAGTGCTGGCCGTTCTGACGTTCGTGGCTCGCTGGCCCATCTCTCGCTGGCTTACCGTCCTTCTGCTGGTCCTTTACAGTCTGGCCACGGAGTATGGGCAGACTTTCATCCCCACGCGTCACCCCCAACTGATCGATCTGGCCCAGAATTTCGCCGGAATTGCGCTCGGGTGCGGGCTCGCTTGGGCAGCAGGGCTTGCCGTGTCACGGTGGTGGCCGGCGCCTGACGGGCAGCCCGACCTGGTTTGAGGTCTTCGCCCGGTTCGCTCCGGAGGCCGCCGAAAAGGGGACGAGTTCCCCGATCAGCGGTGGTTCGGCTTGACCTGAGGCGTCGGCGGTGGAACCGTATCCACGGGAAGACCGCGCGTCCCCGCGGAGCCTCGGGGGCCGTCGCTGACGATCACGGGCGGACGGAAGCGGTAGTCGACCGGTGCGGGGGCCAGGCGCGAGTGTTCCCGCTCGGCGGCATCGCGGTCGGCCTTCTCGGGCCACGGTCCCTCTGCGAGTTCGACGCCGCAATAGTCCAGCAGGTTTCCCTTCTCGAAGTAGACGTTGCGAAGCGCCAGGGCGTACTCGACGCGGGACTGGTAGTAGCGGTCCTCGGCTTCGGCGTAGCGGCGCTGGGCATCGAGCACCACGTAAAAGTCGGCCTTGTCGGCCTCGTAGGCGGCCTGCAACGCTGCGAGTTGATGGCCGGCGGCCATCAACCGATTGATATCGGTCTGGAGGACCGCGTAGGACCGGTCCAGGTCCGAGATGGCGTTGCTGAGGTTGTGGATCACCTGGCGCTCCTGTTCCCTCAAGACGGAGCGGGCCTGGGTCAGGCGGAGCTCGGCGTTGCGGACGCCGGCATGGCCCTGCCGGTAGCCGATCGGCACGGAGAATTCCAGTCCCGCCTGCCACTCCTGGAAATCACCGCTTGTGAGATCCATGTAGGCGTTGTCAAATCGCTGTTTGCCCTCGCCGCTGGGGTCCAACAAGTCCTCGCCGAATCCACGGAAGCGGTAGCGGCCCACCACGTCGAGATTCGGCAGGAGGTAGTTTTTCGCGGCGTGCCACTCCAGTTCTCTTGCCTTGATCACCCACCGCTGGCGCCGCAGTTCCTCGCGCTGGACCAGCGCCTCTCGGGCGATCGTGTTCCACTCGAAGGCCACGGGCGACACCGGCGGCTCGTCGGCCGGCCGGATCAGCCGCGTGTCGTTGGCCTTCAGGCCCAGCAACAGGCGGAGATTGCGCTCGTTGATGTACACGCCCGGAATGCCGCGGAACGTACCGGGGCTGCTGCCGTTGTTCGTGCGGGTGCCTTCCAGCGGCCGGCCGGCCAGCGCGTTCTGCACGTCCTCCTCGAAACGGAAGTACTGCTCCCTCGCTTGAGCTTCTTTCTCGGCCTCGCCGCCTCGCCGCCCGGCCCGGTACAACGCGTTGACTCGCCGCCAGGTGTCCAAGGCCGTGTCGCGGGCCTTGATTCGGGTGTCGAGATTGCGGTAGGCGAAATAGAGGTCCCAGTAGGCGTTTTCGACGTTGCTGACCAGGTCGCGCAGCCCCGCCTGGAAGTCGGCCAGGCTGACGTCGGTCCGGATCCTCGCGATCAGCACGCCGTTGAAAACGCCGGGCTGGGCCCCGGGACCGGCAATCCGGTTGAACTCCAGCCCGCCGCCTTGGAGCAGGGGATGGCGGACCTCGCCTTCGTAGTAGACGTTCCACACTCCTCCAGGAAACTCGTTGCCGAGGTTGTTGTTCTTGTCGAAATCGACGTACTGGCGGACTGTGAATTGGCTCCCCGTGGCCGACCGTTTGGTGATCTGGGTCTGATTGATGTCGAAGTCTTGCTGGAAGTACCCGAGGTTGCCCACAAACCGGTTGTTCACCCTGCGGTCGGTATTCTCGAAAAAGAGGCTGCTGGAGAGGCTGGCATCGAACGCGCTGAGCGCCGCCTGGACACCGTACTGAGGATCGGTCTCCTGGACCGCCGGTCCAAACGACGTGGGCACGCTTTCCGGGACCCGCAGCACGGTTCCTCCCAGGTCGAGCATTACCCTCGAATGATAGAGGGCCAGGCGGATGGCCTCTTGGAGCGTCAGGTCCCAATACTCGACCTGCGAGCTGTCGGAAATGCTGCGAGGCGCCTCCATGCCAATGAGATCGTCCGAGGCGGGGGGCTCGCCCGATGGGTATTCGATCTGGGTCGCCACCCATCGGTAACCGTCCAGGTTCGAGTCAAGCGGGCTGGGCGGCTTCTGCGAAAGGCAGCCCGAGGCCAAAGCCAGGGCGCTCAGCAGGATGCCGATCAACCAACCCAGTCCACGTTCCATAAGTGTAGGCAGAGCGAAGGCGCTTCCGTGAGAAAATCCCGTATTACTGTTGTCGGCAGAATAAGTGGCATACCCCTGTTTTTCGATACATTGGGCAGAACGCCTATGTCCCAAGCATCTTTTCTGCGTTGCGCAGATTGCCTGAACCGAAACAAGTTGGGAGCAAAGCTCTTGGGGTATTGGGGTGTTGGGGTATTCGAATTCTGGAATTGACACCCATCACCCCATCACCCCATTACCCAGGCTCGCCCACAGTAGCTCTTCCCTCCCAGAATCGGGGTATATTGGAGAGTATGAACAGGGAACCGTTACCGTCCGACGTTCAGCCGACCGGGGAAACTTGGCAAGAGATCGATGCATCGATCGAGGAAATCGCCAGGCTGTCGAAATCCGACATTGGTCCTAGCGACTTCCACGCGGAGTTCTTGCGCTCGGTGGTGTCCGGGTTGTCGGCGGTGGGGGGAATGATTTGGGCCGCAGAATTCGGCGGTCTCCCGCGTCTTCAGCACCGCATTGTTCCGGCGGGAATGCCTTCGCCCGACGATGCTGACTTGGATCTGCGCCGCCTTGCACTGGCGGCCATGGAAACCGGCAGGGCGAGGCTCGCAGCGCCCTGCACGGCGCCTGCGGACGGGGACGGCGCCGCGAACCCGACCGAGTTCCTGCTGTTGGTATGCCCTTGGAGTGCCGAGGACGCGATGGCGGGCGCCGTCGTGGTATTCCATCGTCCCGGCGACGGTCCCGAGGCCCAGCGAGGCTGCTTGCACTTCCTGGAGGCGATGTGTGAGCTCTTGGCCGACTTTCACCGCTATCGGCAGCTCCGCGATTACCGCCAGCGCGCGGGTCAATGGCGGCTTCTCGACCAGTTTGCTGAGCAGGTCCACCACAGCCTCGATCTCGAGGCGACCGCCTACACGATCGCCAACGAGGGCCGCCGGCTATTGGAGTGCGACCGCGTGAGCGTGCTGGTTTGCCGTTCGGGGAAATGCCGGTTGCTGGCGGTCAGCGGCGTCGACGCGGTGGACCGGCGGGCCGGCACGGTTCGGCACTTGGAGCGATTGGCTGCCGCTGTCGCAAGGTTTGACGAGCCCGTGCGGCATCCCGGTCGCGAGGAAGACCGGCCGCCGGAGATCGCGTCGCAGCTCGACGCCTATCTGGACGAATCCCACGCCCGGGCGATCGCCGTGATTCCCTTGAAAGCGCCCGGCAAGGATGGGGGCGCGGAGGGGCCGGATCGCCCATCGACCGGTGGCCGGCCGGCAACGCTCGGCGTCCTGGTGGCCGAGCGATTCCGTGGTGAGTTCGGCGAACGGCCGCCGGGCCCGGATTCGCCGGTGGTCCGGCACAGTGCGGTGGCGTTGTCCAATGCGATGGAGTTGGATCGCGTGCCGATGGCGAGGGCCTTGCGCTGTCTCGGCAAGGCGCGATGGTTCGTCGAGATCCGCAGGTTTCCCAAGACCCTTCTCGCGCTGGCGGCGGTGGCCGGCGTGGCGGCTTTCTTGTCGCTCGCGCCCGCGGATTTCCGCATCGAGGCCCCCGGCGAGCTGCAGCCGGTGGTAGCGCGCGACGTGTTCGCTCCGGCGGACGGAGTGGTGACGGAGGTCCGGACGGCCCACGGACGGAAGGTCCTCGCCGGCCAGGTGGTGCTGGCGCTCGAGAACCCGGACCTCGACCTGGAATTCAAACGGGTTTGGGGGGAATTGCAGACGGTGAGGAAGAAGCTGGCCTCGGTCGAGGCGGAACGGCTTCAGAACCCTCGCGAAAACGAGGAGCATCGCCGGCGTTACGGCGAACTGACGGCCCAGCACGAAGAGCTTCGCGAACAGATCGCGGGCCTCGAAGCACAATACGCAATTCTCCAGAAGAGACAATCGGAGTTGGAAGTTCGCAGCCCCATGGACGGGGAAGTGCTCACTTGGAATATCGAGCAACTCCTGGAGGCCCGCCCGGTCAATCGCGGGCAGGCGCTGATGACGGTCGCGGACCTGAACGGGCCCTGGCAACTCGAGCTTCGCATTGCCGATCATCGCGTGGCCCACGTGCTGGCGGCACAACGGCAGTCGGGCAGATCGCTCGAAGTCAGCTTTGTGGCGGCCGGCGAGCCGAGCGTCCAGCGCCGCGGCGTCCTCAGCCGCATCGGCATGCGGACGGAGGTCGCCGAGCCCGACGGCGCATTTGTCCTGGCCTATGTCGACATCGACCGCAATGAAATCTCCAGTCGCATGCCGGGCGCCACGGCAACCGCCAAGATCGACTGTGGCCGCCGGTCGGTAGGCTACGTCTGGCTGCACGACCTGATCGATGCCGTCCGTATTTGGTTTTGGTTTTGAAGTTGCGTCAGGGAGTTGTGAATAGGGTTCAGGGTTCAGGGTTCAGGGTTCAGGAGAAGATCTCGGCTGTCACCTATTAAACCTGAACCCTGAACCCCGAACCCTAAACTCTCTGGCTGCGTTTGGGGGAATCGTCATGAGTCTTGTCTATTTCGGAATTCTCTCCGCCGCGCTGGCCGGTGCCCCTCAGGAGCACCCGGCCGGGCCGATCGAAGTGCCGTCGATGCTCGTCAAGCCGATCGAGCAGACCGAGGTGCCGGCCCGCGAGGCGGGGGCGCTGGCGGCAGTCGAAGTCAGCGAAGGGCACATGGTCGAGGAGGGCCAGGTGCTGGCTCGGATCGAGGACGCGGAGCTGCGCACGGCCGCGGAACAGGCGAAGATCGAGCTGGAAATCGCCCGCGCCCAGGCGCAGAACGACGTCAACATCCGCTTCGCCAAGAAATCGGCGGAGGTCGCCGAGGCGGAGTTGCGGCGGTCCGCCGAGTCGAACGAGAACTACTCGAAGAGCGTTTCCGAGTCGGAAATGGACCGCTTGCGGCTCGTCGTCGAGAAGAACCGGCTGGAAATCGAGCAAGCGCAGCATGAACTGGTGATCGCGGGCCTGATGCAGCAGGTCAAGGACAAGCAGTGCCTGGCCGCACAGCAGAAGGTCGAGCGGCACACGATCCTGGCCCCGCTGGCCGGTATGGTGGTCCAGGTGGGGCGGCATCGGGGAGAATGGGTAAAGCCTGGAGATATGGTGGTTCGCATCCTCCGCCTCGATCGGCTGCGGGCCGAGGGGTTCCTGCCGGCCAAGGACGTGAGTCCCGATCTCCAGGGACGCCGCGTGCGGCTGTTGGTGGACCTGCCGGGCCAGGCCGGCACGGAGTTCGCGGGCACGATCGTGTTTCTCGACCCACAGATCGACCCGGTCAACGGCCAGGTGCGCATCTGGGCCGAGGTGGAGAACGAGGGGCTACGAGTGCGGCCGGGAATGCGGGCGAGAATGGTCATCGACGCACGATGAAGACCGCGAACGACAACCTGGACTGTGCTGCCGACCGCCGGATCGCCCTCCGCGCCAGGCCCGACCTGGTGATCCGCGCCCAGCAGTACGGACCAGACCGCTATTGGGTCGTCAAGGATCCGGTCAGCTTGAGCTACTTTCAGCTCTGCGACGAGGAACACTCCATCCTGCAGATGCTCGACGGCCGGGCCAGTCTGGCCGAGATCAAGAGGCGGTTTGACGATGCCTTTGCGCCGCTGGAGGTGACCTTCGAGCAACTCCAATCGTTTTTCAGCCGCCTGCACCAACTGGGCCTCGTGGTGGCCGATGCGCCGGGACAGGGCGAGGAGTTGCTCCGGCGGCGCGCGCAGCGCGGTCGCCGCGAGTGGTTGGGAGCCATCAGCAATCCACTGGCCATCCGCTTTCGAGGCCTTGACCCGGAGCGGTTCCTGCGGTGGGCGTATCCTAAATGCCGATGGGCCTTCTCCTGGTGGTTCCTGGGGCTGTGCATGGCCATGGTGGCGGGAGCGGCCATCCTGGCGGCCGTCGAATTCGACATCATCAGGTCGAGACTGCCCGATTTCCATACCTTTTTCAGCGCCCGCAACGCGATCTGGTTTGCCGCAGCGCTGGCGATGACCAAGGGCCTGCACGAACTGGGCCACGCCATGGCGTGCAAGCACTTCGGCGGCGAGTGCCACGAGATCGGCGTCCTTTTGTTGGTATTCATGCCCTGCCTTTACTCGAATGTCTCCGACGCTTGGACTTTTTCGGGCAAGTGGCAGCGGATTGCCGTCTCGGCGGCCGGGGTGGCCGTCGAGGTGGTGCTTGCCGGGCTTTGTACGTTCCTGTGGTGGTTCAGCCAGCCGGGCTTCTTCCATACGTTGATGCTCAGCGTCGTCGTACTCTGCTCGGTCAACACACTGCTGCTCAACGGAAACCCTCTGCTGCGGTATGACGGCTACTATGTGCTGGCGGACCTGCTCGCTGTGCCGAACCTCTATCAACAATCCCGGGCCTTGCTGGCTCGAGGTTTCCGCCGGCTGTGCTTCGGCGTGGACGGGCCCGTGCACCGGTCCTTGCCTCGCAACCGCAGGGCACTGCTCGTCGGTTACGCCGCCGCGTCGGCGGTGTATCGCTGGGTGGTGGTGATTGCCATCCTCTGGTTTTGCTATCGAGTCCTCCAATCCCACCGGCTGGAGGTGGTCGCCCAAGTGCTCGCCGTGGTTGTCGTCGCCGGCCTGCTGGCGGCGCCGGCAGGAAACCTGGCTGCAGCGCTCCGCAATCCGGCGTGGCGCCGGCGCATCCAGCCGGCGCGAGCGGTCCTGACCTTCGTGCTGGTCGCAGCGGCCGCGATTACCGTGCTGGCCGTGCCGCTCCCCTGCCGCATCCACGCGCCGGCCGTCGTGCAGCCGCAGGGTGCGCATCATGTCTACGTCGTCGCTCCCGGCACGCTGATCGACTCGGTCCGGGCCGGGCAGGTGGTCGAGGAAGGCGAGGCATTGGCCCACCTCGAGAACCTTGAGATCCGCCAGAAGACCACCGAACTCACCGCCCAGCGCGACCAGCAGCGGCTTGAACTGCAAAACCTGCGGCTGAGGCTTGCCGACGATCCGGCCGTGGCGCCCGAGCTCCCCGCGGCAGAGCAATCGCTGGCGGACCTCGAGGAGCAACTCGAGCAACAGCTTCGCGACCAGGAGCGGCTTGTCCTGCTCGTCCCGGCCTCCGGCACGGTCATCCCGCCGCCGCAGCAAGAACCACAACCCTACGCACCCGGTGCCTTGCGAAGCTGGAGCGGGGACCCTTTGGAGGCCAGAAACCGTGGCTGCTACCTTCCGACCGGCACGCTATTCTGTCTGGTGGGTGATCCGGATCGGTTGGAGGCCCACTTGGTGATCGACCAGGCCGACATGGCGTTTGTCCGTAAGGGCCAGCAGGTCCGGCTGGAGTTGGACGAACTGCCCGGAGCCGTCCTGCGAGGCACGCTTGTCGAACTGGCGAAGATCGACTTGAAAGTGGCTCCTCGCGAACTTGCGGGCCGGAGCGATCTGCCGGTCCGCGTGGATCAGCAAGGGTTGCCGCGCCCCGCGGAAACGTCGTATCAGGCCCGCGTCGCGTTGGACGGCCACGACATTCCTCTCCGCATCGGCACTCGCGGCCGGGCGAGGATTTTGGCCCATCCTCAGCCGCTCGGACTGCGGTGGTATCGCACACTCGCGCGCGTTTTCCGATTCGGCCGGTAGGGTGGTTCCTTCACCGCCGATTGAAATAGCCGGAGACCGCGCCACACTAACCCGAAGGGCAAGCGAGGGAAACTTGCTGTGCGGCCCTCGCTGGCGCTTCGGGTTAGGCGTGAGCCGCAGGTGTTGTTGGCTCAGTCCCAAACGGTGCGATTTTATCAGAAAGGAGGTTCGATGAAATCTAA
>JABWBD010000363.1 GCA_013360685.1 Pirellulales bacterium | reverse complement strand
ACCCTGCCGGCCGGAGTGCTGGTCGACGAGATCCGCGACTGGTGGGACGCCTCGCGGAGCCCCTGGTCCCGGAACATCCACGGCTTCTACCGCACGCTCGGGCAGCGCGTCATGTGGCCGGTCCGCAAGGCATGGGAATTGACCGGTCCAACGCCCCAGCCGGTCATCACGTTCCGCCATCGCGAGCGCGAGGCGATTGTGCTGGCCGTCGAGAAGATGCTGGACGAGTTGGAGCGGCTGTCGCAGGTCGGCAACGACACGCTGCGCCCCTATTTGCAGGAACTGCTCGGCGGCAACGCCCGCGAAAAGCTCCTGGTCCGAGTGCGGCAGGCCCACGAATCGCTGCCCGCGGTGGACGACGACTATCGCACGTTCCTGCGCGCGGAACTGGAGGCATGGCGGAGCGACCGGCCGGGTGCGGTGAAGTTCCTCCGTTCGTTGGACAACGCCCTGGCCATCGCACGGCCGGCGATCACGATCTCGCTGGTGGTCAGCGGCTGGGTCGTGGCCGGGGACCTGGTAGGGCAAGCGGCCGTGCACGCCGCGGGCCACACGGTCGGCAACCTGGCGACGGAAGCCGCCATCACCGGCGGCATCGCGGGCGGCGGGGAAGCGCTCGTCAGCAGCACCAGCGAGGGCGTGCGCCAGGCCGCCGGCAGACTCTTCAATCGGCTCCAATCCCGCTACGCCCAGCAGCGCGCCGCCTGGCTGGCCGCCTGGCTGGAGAACGAACTGTTGGGCGAACTGCTCCAGGAACTTCGCCGCGGCGCCGAAGTGCCGCAAGCTGCCGAGTTCCAGCAGGCGATTGAGATCGTCGACCAACTACGCAGCAGTGTGGCGTGCGGTTAGCACGGGGCTGGGAGCGCGCGGTCTAGCCCGACTTGACAAGGTACGGAAAGCAATTCGTTGGCCGGCCGCAGGAGTCTTCCGGGATATCGCGGGCATCGAAGAGTACCAAAACAACTGGCAGGTGGGCATCGACGACCGAAACAATGCGTTCCCGTGGTGCCCGTGCCGTAGCCTTTGGCCGGGTCGTCTGGTGCAGGCTGGACGGCCACGATTCCCATTGCGGATTTGTCCGGCAATCCAGGGCCCGGTTCGCCAAGCTGTCTTCGGCCGGCAAGACCGGGTACAATGAGGTGAGGTGTGGGCGCGGCAGGAGGCAGCGGAGCCGTTTCCCCTTGGGAAACTGGAAATCCACGGATAGCCGGGTTGTGGAAACCCCGGCGCCGCGGAGTGGATTGGGGCGAGAAGGGGAGAGAGGTAGAGGCAAGTGTCTGGCAGACGAGTCGGTGATCGCCGTCGGGACCCCGAGCCCTCGGAGCGCCATGCATGGCACTGAGCTTCGAGCGGGATGAGGACAAAGCCGCATCGAACGAGAGCAAGCATGGCGTCACGTTCGATGAGGCCAGCACGGTTTTCGCCGATCCGCTGGCGGTTATCTTCGACGACGAGGAACATTCAGAGGACGAGATTCGCGAGATCATCATTGGCCACTCCATCCTCGAGCGGCTGCTGCTGGTCTCCTTCACGGAGCGAGGTGAAGACGTTGTCCGGATCATCAGCGCGCGGAGAGCAACGAAGAGAGAGCGAAAAGACTATGAAGAAGGCAGCAGGCCGTAAGGCGAAATCGCGTACAAGCAACGAACTTCGCGGCGAATACCGGTTCGACTATTCCAAGGCGAAGCCGAATCGGTTTGCATCGCGTGTGGACAAGGCGCGTCTCGTGGTGGCGTTGGACCCCGATGTGTCCGAGGTGTTCACGACGCCAGAAGCCGTGAACAAGGTCTTGCGCGCGCTCATCGAGGCCATGCCGACCAACCACGCCTAGAAGGCGTGGGTTTGGCCTGCCCCGCAAAGCGGGGCGTTTACATGAGGAAGGCCCCGTTGGGGCCGGCGGTTGCAATCGCGTCAACACGTAATCACCGGATGCAGTTGCCCGGGGACCGCGGTCGACGGTTTTCGACATGGTGCGATCAGTCGCAGCCGTCCCCGGCAACTGATCCTGGTCGTTCTGGCAACGAAATCGTCGTGCTCGTGCTCAGCCGCGTGCGGCGGTGCTCGTAATCGAAGAGCAAGTCTGATGCTGGCAACCATGTTCGACCACGATCGGCTCGGCGTTTACGAACTGGCGATCGAGTACACGGCCGAGCCGTTTGCAGTCGCCAAGGCGTTGCCGGGACTTCATCGTCACGCTCGCGATCCGTGGTTACGAGCGGCCCAATCGATCCCCCTGATTCGATGCTTACTCGGATGACAATGAAATCCGGGCAGGCCGCCAGACTGCAGGCCGGGGATACGGGGGCCAGCGGTATTCAGGGCGCCCCGTTGGGACCTTGGAATGGTTGGCCGATTGTGCTCCCAGACCGTTGGCCTGGGCTGACATGGGTTTGCCACGTTGTGGCGGAAGACTCTCTTGTCAGCCACCCGTCAAATTGCGTAACATGCATGTGCGCAAGCGTTCGAGTGCGCATGTTTGAAATCCCTGGAGTGTGAGCATGTCCATGGCCGAGGCATTGCCGGAGATCCAGACGTTCACTCGCCCGTTCGTGGTTCCGCCCGGCACCAAGATTTCGCTCCGAAAGGACTACGATCCGGGCTACAAGGCCGCGTTCGTCAGCAAGAAAGATGCCGCCCAGAGGCTCCAGGAGGGAATCCGGCGGTTGATCGAGCAGCAGGACAAGCTCTACGCGCAGAACACGTACGCCCTCTTGATCGTCTTCCAGGCGATGGACGCAGCGGGCAAGGACAGCACGATCAAACACGTGATGTCCGGGCTGAATCCGCAGGGGTGCGACGTGCGGAGTTTCAAGGCGCCTTCGGCCGAGGAACTCGACCACGACTACCTGTGGCGCTGCGCCAAGTGTCTGCCCGAGCGCGGCCGCATCGGGATCTTCAACCGCTCTTACTACGAGGAAGTCCTGGCGGTGCGCGTGCATCCCGAGTTCCTGGAGGCACAGCGCCTGCCGCCGGAGGCGCGAGGCAAAGACATCTGGAAACGCCGCTTTGAAAGCATCAACCATTTCGAAAAACACCTGGCCGACAACGGCACTGTGGTCCTGAAGTTCTTCCTCAACGTGTCGAAGGCCGAACAGAAGAAACGATTCCTGGAGCGGATCGACTTGCCGGAGAAGAACTGGAAGTTTTCCGCGACGGATGTGAAGGAACGGGCCTTGTGGGACCAGTACATGGACGCCTTCGAGGATGCCTTCCACCACACGAGCACCGAGTGGGCCCCCTGGTACATCATCCCGGCCGACCGCAAGTGGTTCACCCGGCTGGCCGTGGCCGAGATCATCCTCTCGTCGCTGGAAAGCCTCCCGTTGGCCTACCCGACGCCGGACGAGGACCACCGGCAGGAACTTCTCAGGGCGAAGGAAATGCTGGAGAACGAGGAGTGAGCGAAACGGCAATCATACCTGTTGCGGCACCACGAACGGCTCGCGGTAAACGCGACGGGAAAGGTCGTCGGCCTCGCGGGCGAACTCGCCGACAAATCCATCGCGGTCGGAATCGAAGGTCAGCCACGGTCCCTCGACCGCCGGCGTGGCGCCGAGATCCACCCCCTGGTCGCGCAGGTATTCGCGGCACCGCTCGAAGGCATCCATGAGCTCCGGGTTCGCCCGGTTCGCCTCCGCGACCGCCTCGGGAGAAGCCAGTTTGCCCAGCCGGTGCGAGAGGTTGGCCATGTGCGAGCAGGCGGTGGAGGCGTGTCCCACCGCGGCGCCGGCGTTGAGATCGCCGGCGCGCCGGCTGCGAACTGCCGCCAGGAAATTGGCCAGGTGGGCGATTTCGACGTCGCCGGACTTGCCGCCGTCGCGAAACTCTTGGATCTGGCGGCCTTGATGGTCGAACACCGCGCCGCCGGACATTTCCCCGGCGAAATAGCCCCCCTCGCACTCGATCACCGCGCCGCGGTCGCTATTGCGGAACTTGCCCATCGCGCCGGCCGCGTTGGCCGTCCGCAGGTTGCGGATCTCGCAGATGATCGGGGCGGGCCGGTAGTCGAACAGGGCGATCTGGGTGTTGGGCGTTTCGCCGAGGTCGTCGAAACCGAACCGGCCCCCGATGCTCAGGGCCCGCGGCGGAGGAGCGTCCAGCCTCAGGGCCCAGCGGCAGACATCGATGAGATGGGTGCCGTTGTTGCCGATTTCGCCGTTGCCGGTCGACCAGAACCAGTGCCATTCGTAGTGCAACTGCCTCCGCATCAGCGGCGCCTGGGGAGCCGGGCCGCACCACAGATCGTAGTCGACCGTCGCGGGCACCGGCGTCGGGCGGGCCACCCTGCCGATTCCCTCGCGCGCGCGGTAAACCAGGGCATGCGCCGAGCGGATCGCGCCGATCTGTCCGCTATGGAGATAATCGAATGCCTGGCGGAGCACTTCGCTGGAGCGGCGCTGGGTGCCGACCTGGACCATGCGGCCATACTTCTCCGCGGCGGCCACCATTTGCCGGCCTTCCCAGAGGTTGTAGGAGAACGGCTTCTCGACATAGACGTCTTTACCGGCCTGGCAGGCCCAGATGGTGGCCAGGGCGTGCCAGTGGTTGGGGGTGGCAATGGCTACGGCGTCGACCGTCTTGTCGTCGATCACTTTTCGGAGATCGCGGCAGGCGGCGACCTCCTCCTGCCGCGTCTTGAATTGCTGCACTTCGCGGTCCAGCACCTCTTGATCCACGTCGCATATCGCGACGACCTTCACGCCCGGGATCCGCCGGAGGCTGCCGATGAGCTGGCGGCCCCGCCCGCCGACACCGCCGACGACATCGATTCCCCCCAGCCCCACCACGCCCATACGGATTTCGCCGCCGGGCCCGGCTGCTTTGGCCGGCCGACCGCCGGGCAGCAGGGCCGCCAGGCCCCACCCCAGTCCCGCCGTCGCGGATCGTTTCAAGAAACCCCTGCGTGTTGATCGTGTCATGTCTGCTTTTCCTGGTGGTCGATTCCCATGAGGGCCGGACGCTCAAAACTCATTCGAAGAGCCTATCCCAGAACCGTTGGGGACTGGCTCATTTTGCGGAGTTTTCCGAGCAAAATGTGCCTGTCCCCTTCTCCACACGCTGCCATAGCCGCGCGGGCCCTCACACCGAAGCCTGGGCCCACTGCTCGCGGAGGAACGCCATCGACTTGGGAATCTCGACATCCCGGTCGCCGCGCACGCCGCATTCGAAGCTGCAGTAGTCCTGGTATCCGATCATCTTCAGGCCGCGGAAGCCGTCGACGAAGCTCCGCTCATCCTGGCCCGGCAGCACGCGCGTTCGCGAGGCGAGGTGGACGTGGTGCAGGTAATCGCCCGCGGAAATGAAGGCGCCCAGGTCGCTCGTCTCCTCGATGCCCATATGGTAAAAGTCGCCCATCAGACAGACGCCGGGGTTGTTGCAGTCGCGGCAGATCGAGGCGGCGTCGGCGACCTGGCGGAGGAAGAACGCCTCCTTGCGGTTGAGCGGCTCCAGCAGGAGTCGCGTCTTGGCTTTGACGGCGTACTCGCCGATCTCGGGGAGTGTGTCCAGGAGGATCTGCCGGATTTCCTGGTTGGTGAGTTTCGTCTCTCCGTTGAAGGCGGGCACGTAGATGACGCCGACCGCGCCGAGCTGGCCCGCCGTATCCAGGGCCTGTTTGAGCGCCGCCTTGCCTTCCTGGCGTTTTTCCGGCAATTCGGAAACGAGGGCGCCTTTCATGGAACCGAAACAGACGGCGCTGACCTTGAGGCCGGTCTTGCCGATGGCGTCGAGATAGGTCTTTTCATCGCCGACCGCATCGCGGTAGACCTCGACGGCGTCGAAGCCCCACTTTTCCATCTTGGCGAGCTTTTCGTCGAGACTCGCGCCGGGGACCACGCCCCCTTTGACGCCGGCCTGGCTGGAAAGCTTCAAGACCGATTGCCGCTTCGGCGTCGCATCGGCGGCTTGGATCGGCGAAGAGGCGGTGGCGGCCACGGCGGCGGCAGTGCCGGCGAGAAATCCGCGTCGGGTGATGCTCATGGGTGTCTCCTGCAAGATACGGTGATCGGCGATGTCCGGAGCCTATTCTCGTCCGGCCGTGGAAGAGTGTCAACGAGCCATTCCAATCACAGCGCTTGGAGTGCCGCGAGGACCGCCTCGTCGTGGCCATCAACCGAAACGTTTTTCCAGACCTTCCGGACCACGCCCTCGGCGTCGATCAGGTAGGTCGAACGCTGGATGCCCATCGCGGTCTTTCCGAAGCGGGTCTTCTCGCGCCAGGCGCCGTACTTCTCGGCCACCTTGTGCTCCCTGTCGGCCAGCAGGGGAAAGTTGAGCGAGAACTTGTCTCGAAAGCGCTCGTGGCTGGCGACGTCGTCGGTGCTCACGCCGAGGATCTTTGCCCCCAGCCGGACCCATTCGTCCTTGCGGTCGCGGAAGGCACATGCCTCGCGCGTGCAACCGGGAGTGTCGTCGCGCGGGTAGAAGTACAAGACCACCGGGTTGCCCTTGAGAGAGCTCAATTTGACCTTGGTGCCGTCGTCGGCGGGGAGTGTGAAATCCGGAGCTTTCTTGCCGGGTTCGATCCAGTCGCCCATCGGTCACTCCTTCGGATGTAGGGTTGTCGCGGTTGAGAATTATACACCCTCCGGCGGGGAAAAAGCCAGCGTCGGCCCGGCTTTTACTTCCACAGGATTGGGACCCCAGTGCAATAGGAAAAACCGCCGAGCTCGGGCTTCCTTCCCATCTTTCCTTCTCGGCATGGCCGGACCTTGCCAGAAGGGCGCCGGGCCACGACAATGCCGGCAGTAGGAGAACCGCCGAGTCGGCGATCGGGCCCCGTGGAAAGCAGGGGAAACGAAATCGCGGCGTCGGCCGTCTGATATTGTAGGCCGCTGCGCCGCACACGTCGCAGCCATGCCGTCTGATTGCAGCAAGGACAGCCTCGCCGTGAGACTCTCGTCTTGCCGGTCGCCGTTGAAGGGCGCACGTCGCCACAGCCTAGCAGGAGACCTTCCGTGAACATCGCTAGAGCGTTCGCCGTCTTGTTGCTTCTCAGTATCCTCATAGGAGTCCTGACGATGGGAAATGCCGTGGAACCGCGACCTGGCGCGCCTGATCGCCGGCAGTTCCAGAAGATGTTCGAGGACGGCAACTACAAGGAGGCTCTGGAGGGCTTCCGCAAGCTGGCCCTCGATCCCAAGGACGATCCGCGGCAGGTCGGGCAGGATCTCCAAATGGCCGTGCAATGCCTCCAGCAGCTCAACCGGGTGGACGAGGTGGACGCCTTGATCGAGTCGGCCATCGAGGTCCACAAACAGAACTGGCGATTGCTCTGGGCCGCCGCGTGCCAGTACATGGAACTGCCGCACCATGGTTTCATGATCGCCGGCAAGTTCCACCGCGGCGATCAGCGGGGCGGCGGAGAGGTCGTCAACGCCAACGAGCGCGACCGCGTCCGTGCCCTGCAACTCATGGTCCAGGCCCTGCCGCCGGCGAAGCAGGATGCAAACCATGCGGAAGTCGGCGAATTCCTGCTCGGCCTGGCCAACATGCTTCTGAACAACCGCGACTTCGAGGAATCCTGGCGGTTGCAGTATCTCACGGATCTGGGCCAATTGCCCGATTACGAGGAGGGCTGGGGTTCCTGGCGAGAAATCCCGGGCGCCCCGGTCGACGAGAACGGCAAGCCGGTCTACCACCAGGTCCCGAAGAGCTTCGAGACGGCCCAGACCGACGGCCAGCGGTGGCGATGGGCGCTGGAGCAAGCCGTCGAGTTCAACCCGCAGCAGGCCGACGAGGTGAAGCTGCACTTCGCCGACTTCCTCTGGAACCAGTTCGACGTCCAGACCATGGCCGACTACGGCTGGGCGTTCGGCCGCATGGCCACCGACGATACGAAGCAGGACGAAAGCGGCACCTACGCCCTGCACACGCTCGGCGAAAACGAGACCATTGCCCGGCTGACCACCGGCATCAAGCGGTTTGAATTGCCCGACGAGTTCAACTTCATCAAGCTCTACCAGCAGGTGGCCGACAAACCGCAGAGCGGATGGCGCATTCGGGCGTTGGGGCAGCTTGCCGAAATCTTTGAGAACCGCCGGCAGTATCCCAGAGCGGCCGAGTTCTGGCGGCGGCTGGTCGAGATGGCGCCGGAAGACGACGGGCACAAGCACCGTCTCCAGCAGATCGTCGGCAACTGGGGCCGGTTTGAGCCGGTGATGGGACAGCCGGCCAGCGACAAGGCCACGGTCGAATACCGCTTCCGCAACGGCAAGTCGGTCCAGTTCACCGCGCATGCGATCAAGGCGCAACTGCTGTTGGACGACGTCAAAGCCTACGTCAAGTCCCGTCCGCAAGAACTCGACTGGGACATGCTCAACCTGGAGAACATCGGCTACCGGATCGTCGAGCAGAACCAACAAAAGTACCTGGGGGAACAGGTCGCGGCGTGGAAGCTGGACCTAGAGCCTCGCGAAAAGCACTTCGACAAGCGGGTAACGGTCGAAACGCCGCTGACG
>JABWBD010000362.1 GCA_013360685.1 Pirellulales bacterium | reverse complement strand
GTGCATCTGAGCGACGCGGCCATCGTCATCCGGCCCCGCCGTCACTCACGCGGTTGGAAATTTGAAGAAATGGCCTCGCAGACCCGCGGAAAGTAAGCTGTATTGGGGGACGCCCCGGCAGATTCCGCTTGGCGTAACGGCGGTGCGCGCGAATCCGCCAGGGCATGTCATTGTGGACGTATGTATAGCATACGAGGTGGCCCAATTACAAGTGAATTCCGTGCGGATTGTGGGTGCATTCCCCGGCTTACGGTTCGGCGCCGGCTGGGCGTAATCGGACCCGGAACTCGTCCATCGAGAACTTGCCGGTGACTTCGTCGGAAAAGCCCACGAATGAGAAGCCGCAACTGTGGCTGGTCTTCAACGCCTCGTTCAGGTTGCCACCGCCCGGCGGCCAGCTAAAGTGCCATTGCGACTCGTCGTTGGGCAGGACGAAGCATTCCTCGGGCCCCCAGGCTCCTTCGGAGATCTTCAGAGGGCGTGCCGTGTAATGCCAGCGGCCAGGTCCACCCATGACCCAGAAGTAGCACTTGGCGCCCTTCAGGTCCAGTCCGTCGCCCCGGAGGCGGACCGAAATCTCGGCATTCCGCATGTCCAACCGGCCTTCTGGAACATACGTCGTGGGCCGCGGCGTCGTCCTCCCCGGTTCCTTTTCGTCCAGGGTGATCCAGTGGTGGTAAAGAATGAAGGCCAGGATGGAATGGGGATTTTCAGGGGTATCGATTCGCCATCGCGAGTCGTCGGCCCAGATGCAGCCCGAGTCGTTTACCCCGCCGGTCTTCTCCCAAGTGGGGAGGAAGAACACATTTCCCCCGCCGGCGATGCCGCCGTTGTAGTCGTAGATTTGCCAGCTTTCCCGGCCCTGGTCAAACGTGTTCACGATCTGCTTGCGCGGCTCGGCGCCGAGTCCATCGCAACAAAGAGCCGCCAAGAATCCCAGCGAAGCGGCCCACACAATCGGACGGCAGAAACGACCAACTCGGTGTGTCATAAGATTGCTCCTCAAAAGGGTTCCCAATTCAGGATATGCCATTCTCGGCAACGTAGCCGCTGGCGAGGTCCGGTCGACGCCGGACCTGCGTTGCGTTCGGGGCCGATCCGGCACACAGGCGGAACCCGCATGCGGGCCGAAGGCCCAGACGTTTTCCCAGCGAAGGACAACGCCCAGGTAATCAACTAGCGCTGATACTCCTGCCAAAACGATTTTTCCCGCTCGAGGGTCGTTTTCCCCTCGCAAATCACAAAGCGGGTTTTGTAGTCCAGCGGTTTGCCCTTGGCAAGCGGGAAGACCGTCTTCCCGGGAAAGGCCAGCGAAATGCAGGTCGAACCGTAATAGCGGAAGTTGTTCGGATAAAGCGGCGTCGCCTTCGACTCGCACATCATGACCGTGGTGAAGTCGGGAGCCTCGGTCCCGGCGGCCGGGTACTTGCCACAGAGGGCCATCCAGGCAGCGTCGCCCAGCCCCGCCGGATCGCTCACCCTTTCCACGATCGCCAGATCGTCGCCCCGCCACTTGTCCGGGTTCGGGTGCACCGCGCGGAGCGAAAACTCCTTCACATCGGGATTCATCCGGACCGTCATCCCGCCGTAGCCGCCGTAATCGACTTGCTGGCGCCCGGTAATCGCCACGCCGTCGACCAGCGCCTCAAGCCTCACATCGACATCGACCGTGCGGCACCTGGCCCCCGGCGCCCCTTCGGTTTTCGAGGCGCGGATCGTGACGGTCTCATTCACCACGGCGGCCGGGTCGTCGTCGTACTTCCACACGTTCACCGCCTGAAGCTCGGCGCAACCGGCATCGGCTTCCATCCTGGTGATCTTGACCGGGTAAGCACGGATCTTGCAGACTGCCCAGAGATCGCCGATCTTGTCGTTCCGGCGGACCTCGCACCAGCTCCACCACAGGCTCCGGTGGTGCAGATGATCCCTCGGATAGTCGGCGGTGAGCGGTTCACCGTGGAAACCGTAGAGCGGATAGATGTAGTCGCTCCGTTGGCCCCCGTACCTGCTGCCGTCGGTAAAGTACGCGCCGTTGTAAGGCGTAGGGCCTTTGCTGAAGTGGCCCGCCTCGACCCCGGCCGGGAGCGGAACCTCGCCGAATCGATAGGTCAAAACCGGCCGGCCCTGCTCGGTGATCGTGTAGCTCTGGGTTTTCTCATCGACGGAAAACGCCAGGGGACCCGTTGCCGCGAAAAGGGGCGCCGGAATGAAAATCGCCATCAGAGCTACAATTCCACGCCTGTGGTTCATCATGGGTTGTTTCTCCTCTCTCGTGGGATCGCATGGCCGGCCGCGCTGACGGGCGGGACAGCCAAACCCTCATCTTACTTGCCTGTTCCTCGGTTTTCCAGCACCAGGTGCGAATGCGCCGGAACGTCGAGTTTGACCTTGCCGCCGGCCGCCTCGTACGGCTTTGGCGCGGGAGCGTGGCTGCCGCCGGTGTGCAGCAGCAGCGGGCCGGCGGCCCAGGGCAACTCGGCCTCAAACGCGAGGGCCGCCTCGGTGGGGTTGTGCACCAAGAGCATCCACCCGCCGTCCGCACGCACCTCCAGCCCCCGCAGCCCCTCGGGCGTCGCGATCCGCCGCACATGCTCCGCCGCCGCGCACCAGTCCGGCCGAACTTCAAGCGTGAAAAACTGGCGAGTGCCTTTGGCGTAGGTGGTCGGCTTTTGTTCGTCCGTGGCGATCCCGGCTTTGTCCCGCAACACGATCTCCGTGCTGCGGTACTTTTCGGGCTTGTCGATATAGAACGTCTCCGATTTCTCCGTGATCACGTCCGCGTAGTTGTGCTCGTGGAGCCGGCAGACCAGTGCGCCGTATTGGAAGCAGGAGGCGTCCTTGCGATCGATCTCTTTGCGGATTCCGAAGCGGATGCGGCCGTGGATCGAGTAGGCTTCCTGGTCGGACAACGGCTCGATCTCGAGCACGCCGACGAGCCGCTGCGGCGTGAGGATCCACTGCTGGTTGCCGGCCCAGTCGGTGAGCGTCGACTTGCCGCCCCAGGCCACGTTCTGGATGCGGTAGCGCGTGGTGAGCGCGGCGAAGTCTCCGCCGATCGTGGCGGTGTTGCGCTCGTCCTGCGAGAGGTAGCGGCACTCGCGCCAGCGGCTGCAATTGCCCTCGGACGCCTTGCGGGGCTCGAGGCGGTATTGGCTGGTGACGACCTGGAGCGCGGCGTTCAGCGGGTAGCGGCGGGCCGGCTCGTCCACGACCATGCCGCCGACGAACGTGTCCTTGCCCTGCTGGCCTTCACCGAACCGGCGCGTGGTGCCGGCGAAGCTCCAGCGCCCGAAGCGGCCGCGCGGGCCTTCGATGTTGCGGTCGTAGATCAGGAACTGATCGGGCAGCGGCTCGTCCTGAATGTCTGGCCGGTAGAGCGCGGCCGCGTAGACGGCGTAGTAGCTGTCGGGCTTCTCCCAGCGGAGTTCATCCTTGGCGACCCGGCGGTTCTGCGCGCAGCCGGTCAGGCCGGCGACGATCTCGGGCCCGATCGGCGATGCGTCGCTCCAGTAGTGCTTCCAGAAGCAGTCCGTATAGTACTCGGGCACGCCGCCGGGCTCGACGTTGTAGGGATAGTAGGGCCGGCTCTTGACGACCGTGTCCTTCGCCAACTGGCTGCCGGTGAGCTGCCAGTAGCGGGCCAGCAGGGCGACGTTGATCTCGTGATAGACGAAACACTCGTTCTGGAATCCGATATAGGAAAACGCGCCGTCGGAATAGAGCACGTCCGCCGCGAGTTTGCAGAACCGCTCGGCCTCTTCGTGGTAGCGAGGAGAGTCGAGCATCCGGGAGGCCAGTTCCAGCATCAGCATGTAGTGCACGTCCATGTTGGCGTAGTAGCATTCGGGCGGCTCGTTCCCGGCTCGCACGCCGTAGCTCTCGATCTGGAACTCCGCGGCCGCCTTCGCGGACGCGAGCCATTCGGCCCGCTTGCTGGGCAGCACCAGATCCGGATAGGCCGCGCTCAGCAGCAGGTACGCCTCGAACGTGGGGACGAACGTGAAGCGGTTGATGTTGGCGTCGCTGCCGTAGACCGCTTCGCGCCCCGGGTTGAAATCGCCGTCGCGGTGGTTCTGGAAGACGGCTTGCATGAGCCGCAGCACGCCGACGAGCAGGCCGGGGTCCGCCGCGTGAGGGCTGTCGGGGCAGCACAACCCCCAGGCGCCGACGTAGAGGCTGTTGCCCATGCTGCTGAAAGTCCAGGCGTTGCCGATCTGCCGGTAGCCCTCGTCTCCCTTCTTGTACAACGTCTTGGAGTTGAGCAGGGAGCGCACTCGCCCGAGGAGGCCCTGGGCGTAGGGATTGTTGCCGAAATCGTGAACCGGCGCGAGCAGCTCTTTGGGTGGCGCCACCCGCCGGCCAATGGTCTTGGCCAGGTGGTCTTGGACATCCGTGAGCACATCCTTGGCCGAGGTGCCGAGCCCGGCCTCGATCGACGCGGTCGCGTCTTCGATCCCCCATTGGAGAACCGCCTTCTTGAGCTTTTCCTCGGCCGTGGTTTCGGGCAGCTTCTCGACCGCCTCGGCAAGCGGGCCGGATATGGCAGCCGCCTCTTTCACACGCTCGGACTCGACGCGGCGGCGTTCCTCGCGCCGCTGGACCTCGGCCACGTCGAAGCGGAGCGACACGTCGTCCCACCACACGGTGCCCTTCGCGAAGAAGTTGAACAGGTCGAGATTGATATGCCTGGCGCCGTCGGGCAACTCGAACGACAGGACTGCCTTCCGCCACTGCCCGTCCGTCGGCTCGCCGCAGGCCTGGAACACTCCGCACTGCGCACCCTCGCCGTCGGACGCGATGAGGCGGGCGACCGGACCCTTGTTGGCTTCGGCCTCGATGTGCTCGGTGCGGTACCATGCCTCGAAAAGCCACGGTCCCGGCCCGACCGCGGGACGCAGCGAAAACGATCCTCGCTGTTGGCCGGTCGCGCAGTCGATGCGGACGCTGGCTTCGCCGCTGTGCGCGGATTGTTTTTCCCAGGCGACCTTGCTGCCGGTCTGCCAGTCGCCGCTCCGCCAAGCGTCGGGCCGTCCGTCGGCGTTTCCATCGAGTTCGAAGCCGGCGTTGGGCAGCGTGTTGGAGCCGTCGAGCTGCGGCTGGTCCTGGGGCGCGCGGGATTCCTCCTCCCGTCCCATGACCACGCCCAGGGACAAGAGAAAAATCGAGACACACGCGACGGTTCTCATACGACGGCCTCCGGCTGCCGCTTTGGATTTGCTGGAATGTTCGGCTGTTCCAGGAAGATACCATATTGCTTCGCACCCGCTCAACACCCCGGACCACGCCGACCGCCTCCGGCGGCTTGTTGCCGCCCCTAGGCGCGGCTATGATGGGATTAGGCCCCAACAAGACCGCTCGGCGCGGGTCTCTGACCCCGCCGAAACCGCCGACTGAAGGTCTCCTGTCCCCGTCTTGTTAGGGCCTCCACGAAGTGATGGATGAACCGACGTCGGAAAAACAGAAGCTCCAGATCGATTGGCAGGCGCTCGAAATGGCGTTCGAGTTCCCTGAGGGCGAGTCCGAGCAATCGAACTACTTCGACTTGAAAACGGGGCGGGTCGTTTACCTGGACGACGACACCCATCGGGCCCTGGAGCAAATCGAAGAGGAACTCAGCGGCGCGCTGCCCGACGATGCGAAGATCACGGCGGACGCGGTTCGCGGTACGGACGTCTTCGGCGCCCTGCCCCAGTGGCAGAAGGATGCGGTGCTGGCCGGGGACGGAAGCGGGACAGGTTCGATATTGGGAGAGAGATGAAAGTGAACCTACAGTGCATCCGCCTCGCCGTCACGGGGCTAGTCATCGTGGGCGCGTTCGCAGTGGCATCCTCAACGGCTCGGGCAGCGGGTTTCACTGACCCCTTCATCAGCGATCCCAGCGATATTCAGCACAAGCCGTTTATGTGGGACATTGCCATCAGAGCGCCCAACAAGGCCGCGTCGTGGTCCCTCGTAGACAGCGCGCTGGAGTACCGCACGGAGAATGCCACCAATCCCCCCGCTTCCGCCGACCTCCAGGCGACGGGCCTGACTGTCCGTGACGATGCCGCCTGGACCGTGGAAACTTCATTCCGGCACATCTCGGGCGCCGCTCCGGCGGCAACCTATGAGGCGGTCATCTACGTCCGCTGGACTTCCGACGTGGACGGGGCATACGGGCTGCTGATCCTATGCTACGATGCCGGGGCCAAGTCGCTGGCTTTCACCAACGGCGACCGTACCGAGACGCCGATTGGCGCCGACCTCACCGGCGCATTCCATCCCGTTCGCATTACCGTTGAGAAGCAGCAGGTGCGGGTGTACGTCGACGGCAAGCTTGCGGCCGGGCCGAACCCTCTGGGGCGATTGAAGACAGAGTGGGCGCCGGACAGTTTCTACCTGGGGCCGATTCTGGGCAGTCAACAGCCGCATACCCTTCGCTGCGCCTGGGACTACTTCGCCGCCACCACTGAGGGCGCGTTCGCTCCCGGACAAGCAGGCTGGAATCCGGCGAGTGAGACCAAGCCGGTCAAGACGCAGGTTGAAGTTTTCAGCGACGACGTGGATCCCACCAAGGGTTTCAGCCATCCTCCGTATCCGGGGATCAGGGTGCTCGGCCGTGTGAGCGGAGCCGATACGTTCAACAAGGCCCTGCCGGCGGAGTTTGCCCTCTGGAACGCCTTCAATGCCTCAAAGCCCGGCCAGCGCGAGATATCCATCTACCACTACCCCGATGCGGCCGGCCCCGCGCAGAACTTCTACCGAGGGACGTATCCGCTCAAGCTCGACGACCGCCGGGCCGTGGCGATGATGCTGGTAACGCGCGGCATCGATGATACCGTGACCGGCTTTATGGACTACAAGCTGTGGTACTGCGTCTCCACGGACGGCGGCAAGACCTATGACGAGGAGCGCCCCATGATTCAGCGCGGCGCCGAGTATTCGGCTCAGCACCCCAACCGCTACGTCTGGGTCGGGAAGAACAGCTTCTGCTTCGCGACTCTGCCGCCCTTCTTTGTGAAGATGAGCAACGGCCAGATCCTGCTTCCCTGCTTCTACGCGCCGCTCGACGAGAAGGGCGTTTATTACAACCCCAACCACACGCCCACCTACTCGCTGGTCTTCTGCCTGATCGGCACGTGGGATGACGCAAAGAACGACGTGGTGTGGGACGTCACGGACCCGATCACGCTCCCGCCGGACAAGTCGATGGACGGGCTGAGTGAGAGCGGAGTCATGGAGCTCCAGGGCAAGCCCGGACACATCTTCATGGCCATGCGGGCGGGCAACTGGATGGATCGGACGGGCAAGGTGCCGTGCTGGAAGTGGAAAACGCTGTCGACCGACTACGGAAGGACCTGGTCGCAGCCGGCGCCGTTCACCTACAGCGACGGCAGTAGCTTCTGGTCGCCTACTTCCCAGGCGATGTTCATCCGCAGTTCCACGACAGGCAAAGCTTACTGGATCGGCAACATCAGCCGCGTAAGACCCCGCGCCGGCTCTCCCCGCTACCCGCTCGTGATC
Source organism: Pirellulales bacterium (assembly GCA_013360685.1). Taxonomy (GTDB): domain Bacteria; phylum Planctomycetota; class Planctomycetia; order Pirellulales; family Thermoguttaceae; genus JABWBD01. The sequence continues at coordinate 962 of JABWBD010000362.1, read as the reverse complement.
GCGGAACTCGACGAGGAGAAACTGGGACTTCGCCCCCAGACGGTCACGGTGATCGACGACCGAATGCCCGGCGACGGGTCGAACATGCAGCTTTCCAACTTTAGCTTCATCGAAGACCCGACGACGGGGCACATTCTCGTGACGCTTCATCGCCTCGGCGGGGGTCCCGGAGCCGACGGGAATCAGACCTACGAGATCGAGGTGAGGTAGTTGAGCAGCATCGGGTTTTACCCGCCCACCATGCCCGTTGCGACGCCTTGCACTGCGGGGCGCGTCACTACTTGCACGACGACTTGGATTCGGTTCGCCTCAGCAACAAGCTGATCGCCGCCCCGCCGGTGGTCCTCTGGCCTCAAATCACCGCCGCCGCCGGCGTTCCGTCCGACGTGCAAACGGAGTTGATCCATCAACTCGCACGGGATGAGTCGTAGTGGTTTCGGAAAGGATGCTCAACGCGCGGCCCTTGATCAGTGTCGCGGCGTCGAACTCTCTAGCGAGGGCGTCCAATTCGGCACGCTCCTCATCCGAGAGTCGCCCTTCGCGATTCTTCATCAGCAGTTCGCTCATGCGCTCCTGTTTGGCTTCCAGGATGGTCGTCGCCGCCTGCTTCCGGAGAGGGCGGAAGCGGGACAGGTTCGATATTGGTAAACCAGGAGATTTCACGATCTTCCGCAGTCTTACGCATCGTAGATATCGAACCTGTCCCGCTTTCTTCCCTCGGGAGGCGCAGGGGTTCTCCGACGTGCTGAGCCAAGTCGGGTCGCAGCGTCAGCCGGTTATTGTCCGCCGGAACGGCAAGGACTTGGCGGCGCTCGTGCCTTTAGAGCACTTGGAGATCTTGCGGGAAGTGCTGAGCAGGCAGAAAGCCGAGGAGTTGGCCGCGGGAATCGACTGGGAAAAGGCGGTGGCGAACTTTCAGCCGTCCCCAGCCTGGTTCGACGGCGACGAACCGAAGCCTTTCT
>JABWBD010000361.1 GCA_013360685.1 Pirellulales bacterium | reverse complement strand
GACGAGCATGCTCGAGTTGCGCGCGGCGTCTTTCTCCATGCCGGTCGCCACCAGGGGCGGCTCCGTCACCAAGAGGGGCACGGCCTGCCGCTGCATATTGGATCCCATCAGCGCGCGGTTGGCGTCGTCGTGTTCCAGGAAGGGGATGAGGCCGGCGGAAACGCCCACCATCTGGCTGGCAGCCACGTCCATGTACTGGATCTTTTCGACGGGCACCGGGAGGAAGTCGCCGTGGTGCCGGGCGATGATGGCGTTGCCCGCGAGGGCATCGCCCACCAGTTTGCCGTCGTGGATGGCGGCGTCGGCCGGGGCCAGGAAGGCTTCGTGTTCCTGGTCGGCGCGGAGCCACTCGATTTTGTCGGTGAGTTTGCCATTCTTGACGACCTGATAGGGAGTGACGAGAAAGCCGTAGCCGTCGACGCCGGCATAGATCGCCAGGCTGGAAATCAGGCCGATGTTGGTGCCTTCCGGGGTCTCGATGGGGCAGATGCGGCCGTAGTGGGAGATGTGCACGTCGCGGACTTCAAACCCGGCGCGCTTGCGATTCAGCCCGCCGGGGCCCAACGCGGACAATCGCCGCTCGTGCGTGAGCATCGAGAGCGGATTGGTCTGGTCGACAACCTGGGACAATTCGCCGCGGCCGAAGAAGTATTCGATCGCCGCCGAGATGCTCTTGGGGTTGACCAGGCTCCGCGGAGTCATGTCTTCGACGTCCTTGAGGCTCATCCGCTCCTGGACCGTACGGCGAAGCTTGAGGAACCCCTTGCGGAGCTCGTCGCAGGCGAGTTCCTCGATGGTCCGCAGGCGGCGGTTTCCGAGGTGGTCGATATCGTCGACTTCGACCGACTCGTCGTCGCTGCGGAGCAGGAGGAGGTACTTCATCGCGGCGATGAGATCCTCAGGCCGCAGCGTCATCTCGTCCTCGGGGACATTGAGCTTCAGCTTGCGGTTGATCCGGAAGCGGCCGACCCGGCCGAGCCGGTAGCGGTTCGTGTCGTAGAATTTTTCGTGGAAGAGGGCCTTGGCCTTCTCCAACTGCGGCGGGTTGCCGGGACGGAGGCGCTGGTAAATCCGGAGCAACGCCTCTTCGTGGCTGGCGGTTGTATCGTCCGACAGCGCGTTCAACAGCAGGGGGCTGCGCTGGTCGGGCATGACTTCGACCTCGTGCAGCCCCGAGGTGCAGATCACCTCCGCGGTGTTTTTCGTGATCTTCTGGCCCGACTCGACGATCACTTCGCCGGCGCGGGAACTGTCGGCCGGGTAAACGATGTCGCAGACGGCCAGCTTTCCTTCGATTTTGGCGACGCTGCGGCCGTCGACGATCTTTTCCACGCTCGTCGGATAGAAGGCGCGGAGGATGGCCGCGTCTTCACCGTACTTCGGGTCCATCGCGCGCAGGAGCATCATCGCGGAGAACTTGCCGCTCTGGTCGATCCGCACGGAGAGGCTTTCCTTGCGGGTGACGTTCAACTCGATCCAGCTTCCGCGCTCGGGGATGATGCGGCAACTGTGCAGCCGCCGTTCGCCTCCTTCCATGTCCACCACGAAGTCGACGCCGGGGCTGCGGTGCAACTGGCTCACGACGACGCGTTCGGCGCCGTTGATGATGAACTCGCCGCCGCCGAGCATGATCGGCAGATCGCCGAGGTAGACCTCTTCTTCGATGGGCTGCTCCTTGGTCAGTCGCAGGACCACCTTGAAGGGACGCCCGTAGGTGAGCCGCAACTGCCGGCACTCATCCGGCTCGTAACGGGGCTTTCCGAGGTCGTAGCGGATATACTCCAGCCGCAACGATTTGTCGTAGCTTTCGACGGGGAAGATCTCTCGCAGCACCCCTTCCAGGCCGGCGTCACGGCGATTCTGCCAAAACGCTTCGTGCTGGAGGAATGCTTCGTAGCTCTTGGTTTGGATTTCGGTCAGGTCCGGGGAGGCGTGGGGCGGCCGGTGGCTGCCGAAGTGCCGGATTTCAGTCGGTTGCAGGCGCCGTTGAGCCGTGGTTGCCATAAAGGGTCACCCTTTCACTCGAATGAAGGGGAAAACAGCGGATAGCGCAGGTGGGGGGCCCAGCGCAGGTAGAAGCGCAGCAAGGCCGAGTGGGCGGCACCAGCGCAATCGCCCACGCGGCCGACACCTCTCAGAATTGCGGAGGTTCTGCAAGTTCACGCAATGTCCAGCGGCGCGCGAGCCCAGCCGGCGCGCCGCGTGCGGGAAAAGCGGGTTGTCAACAGACGGACACTACTTGATCGAGACCGTCGCGCCGGCCTCTTCGAGCTCTTTCTTCAGCTTCTCGGCGTCTTCCTTGGAGATGCCTTCCTTGACCTTCGAAGGAACGCCTTCGACCAGGTCCTTGGCCTCCTTCAATCCCAGGCCGGTCGCGGCGCGAACGACCTTGATCACGCCGATCTTCTTGTCGCCGAAGCCCTCGAGGACCACGTCGAACTCGGTCTTTTCCTCGGGGGGGGCGGCGGCTTCGCCGGCTCCCATCATAGGTCCGGCCATCATGACGCCGCCGGCGGCGGCCTTGATGCCGTGGACGTCTTCGAGGTAATCGCTCAGTTCTTTGGCCTGCTTCAGGGTCAGCTCGGCGATCTTGTCGCCCAGTTCCTTGGTGGTGGGGGAGAATTCGCGGACTGCTACGTCGGTCGCCATCGGATTACTCGTCCTTTCTGATCTTCTCGTCGGGCTCGGCGCTGCTACACGCCCCGCAAATGGCGTGCGGCAGGCACCACTCGTATTGGTTCGTGATGAAGTTCCCTGGGAATCCCTATACCAGGAGAAATTGCGGTGTTTTCGTCGGCAACTAGGCCGCGGGGCCGGGGTCCGCGGTTTGCATTGCACTCTCGCCGGAGGTTTCGGCGGCGGCTTCGCCCGATTCCTCTTCCTCTGCGCGGCTGGCGATCTGGCCGGCCAGGGCGCCGCCGGGGCCAAGCAGTTGGGCGGCCAACCGTGATCCGGGACCGAGGATCTGGCCGACCAACAGGCTGAGCTGCTCGGTGCGGCTCGGCCACTTGCTGACTTCCTCGATCTGTCCGGCGCGAAGCCGCTCGCCTCCCATGACCCCGCCGCGGGGCTCAAAGGGGGCATATTGCTTATCCTTTGCCAGGCGGGTGATCTCTTTGGCGAGCGAGACGATGTCCTCGGCTCCCCAACAGATGGCCGCTGAGCCAGCCAGGCCTTCGAAGGCGGGCGCCAAGGTCGTGCCCGCCGCGGCCCTGGCCGCGAGGCTGTTCTTGACCACCATCACCTGGATGTTCTTTTCACTCAGTTCCTTGCGGAGGCGATTGCTGGCATTGGCCGGCAATCCGACGAGGTTGACGATCAAGGCGTCTTCCACACCGTCGAGTCGCGCGCGGAGTTCCTTGGAAATCAGGTCTTTTACGTACTTGCTCATCGGGCGTCCGCGCCGTTGGCGGCGCGTTTCTCTGCTACGTGATCCTCAGTGTCTTGGTTCCGCGACGGGTACCTTGACGGCTCATGCCGCCACTCGAATGCCGGGGCTCATGGTCGCGCTGATGGCGATGCCGCGGAGGTACTGTCCGCGGACCGCCGCCGGCTTCATGTTCAACACGTGATTGATGAACGTCTGGATGTTCTCCACCAGTTTCGGGGCATCGAAGCTTAGTTTTCCGACCACGGCGTGCACGTTTCCGCCGGCGTCGTTGCGAAACTCGACCTTGCCGGCCTTATACTCGCGGATGACCTTGCCGACATCGGGGGTGACGGTGCCGGCGCGAGGCGACGGCATGAGGCCGCGGGGACCGAGGATCTTGCCCAGCGGGCCGACGGCGCCCATCATGTCCGGGGCGGCGATGCAAACGTCGAACTCGGTCCAGCCGCCCTTGATTCGCTCGGCCAGGTCCGGCCCGCCGACCTCATCGGCGCCGGCGGCTTTCGCCTCATCGGCCTTGTCGCCCTTGGCGAATACGATGACGCGAAGCGTGCGGCCGATTCCGTGCGGGAGGACGATCGAACCGCGGACAAGCTGGTCCGCCTGCTTGGGATCGATCCCCAGACGCATCGCGATCTCGACGGATTGGTCGAACTTGGTGGTGTTGAACGTTTTCAACAGGGCCACCGCCTGATCGAGAGGAAGGGGTGTGCGGCCCGGCGCCTTGGCTTCCAGGGCCTTCAGTCGTTTGGATAATTTCGCCATTGGTCGTCTCAGTCCTCAACGTCCAGGCCCATGCTTCGGGCAGTGCCCTCGATCAAGCGCCGGGCGTGTTCGATGTCGCGGGCGTTCAGGTCCGCCATCTTCCGCTTGACGATCTCGTCGATCTGGGCGCGGTTGACCTTGCCGACCTTTTCCCGCGGGGGATTGCCTGCGCCCTTGGCAATGCCGGCGGCCTGCTTCAACAGGTCGACGGCGGCCGGGCTCTTTGTCTCCATTTCGAAAGATCGGTCGTTATACACCCGGACGACCACCGGGATCCGCAGTCCCATCGAGTCCTTGGTCCGCTCGTTGAACTGCTGCACGAACTGCCCCAGGTTGATGCCGAATTTCCCCAGCGAGGTGCCGACCGGGGGGGCGGGAGTCGCCTGGCCGCCCGGAACCTGGAAACGCGCCTGTCCTACCAACTGCTTCGCCATGAGTCGTACTTCTAAATCGCTTCGATCTGCCAGTATTCCAGTTCGACGGGCGTACTCCGCCCGAAGATGTTGATCATCACGGTCACCCGGCCGTTCGTCTCGTCGATGCTGTCGACCTCGCCCTCGAAGTTCTCGAAGGTCCCTTCGTTGATCTTCACCCGGTCGCCGACGCTGAAGTTGATCTTGAGCTTGGGCGTTTCGTCGGGCTTCTCTTCCTGGCGGGAGAGGATTCGACTGACTTCGTGGGGCAACATCGGGGTCGGGGTGCCCGCGGCGCCGGTAAAGTCGCCGATGCCCGGGGTATCGCGGACCAGGAACCAGGTATCGTCGTTGATCTCCATGTTGACGACGATGTAGCCCGGGTAAAGCTTCCGCTTCGTGACCCGTTTCTTGCCCCCCTTGAACTCGGTGACTTTCTCGGTCGGAACGATGACGTCGCCGAAGAAGTAGTCCAGTCCGGCGATGGCCACGCGCCGCAAGAGCGCGTCGCGGATGGAGTCCTCGCGGTTGCTTTGCACTTTGAGGATGTACCAATCCATCTTATCGGATTTTTCGATTGCCGCTACCTCGGCAGCCGGCTCGCCGCGATCGCTCGCGGGCTGCTTAACGGCAGGCTGCTTAACGGCGGGCTGCTTAACAGCAGGCTGCTTAACGGCGGGCTGCTTAACGGCGGGTTGCTCGACGGCGGGTTGCCCAGCGAGGGGGTCCTGGTTGGTCTGTTCGATGGGCGTCGCGGATTTCACGTCGGCGAAGGAGGTCTCCGGCTCCGCGCCCTCCGGCTCGGAAGGCAGTCCGGACTGCCCGACGCCGCCATCGCGCGGATCGCCCTCGGGCGGCGCGGACGTTTCGTTGATCGGGTTGTTCGGTTCGTCAGCCACGACTGACTTCCTTCTTGATTGGTTTGAACGTACGGCGGTTCGTGATCGGTCCCGCGGCGCCGGCGAACCGGTCCTGCCGGCTAGAGAATCCTCACCACGTCGCGGAAGATCCAACTCCAGAGTGCATCGAATCCAAACAGGACGATCGCCAAGGCGAAAATCGTAATCAGCACGACCAGGGAGCTTCGGATCAACTCGGTGCGGGTCGGCCAGGAAACTTTGTTCATCTCCGCTTCCACGGCGATCAGGAAATCGGCGAACACCGGGACGTTGACCAAACGGTACGCGGCCCAGAGCCCGAGGATCAGCAGCAAACCGGGCACGCCATAGGCGATCCCGGGCCCGGAGCCGATCAGCGTCTGGTTGAGACGGACCAATCCGGCGCCGAGGATGACGGCCACTGCGGCAAAAGTGACTTGCCGAGTGATCCGGCCCTGGCTGCGCTTGTAGAGCCCCGTATGGAACAATTCCTGGATAAACGCGTTCACCGGAGGATGCTTCCTACACTGTTTCCATCGGCCGAGTGAGGGCCGACGCTTCCCTGGACACACGAGCAGGGGCGGGGGGACTCGAACTCCCAACCGCTGGTTTTGGAGACCAGTGCTCTACCAATTGAGCTACACCCCTGCGAAAACGACGCCCTTGGAGTCAGTCCTACTCCAAAATCTTGGTCACGACGCCCGAACCGACGGTGCGGCCGCCCTCGCGGATGGCGAAGCGGACGTTTTCGCCCATGGCGATCGGGCTGATGAGCTCGACGCAGAGCTTGACGTTGTCGCCCGGCATGCACATCTCGGCGCCACCGAGGAGGTTGAGCGATCCGGTGACGTCGGTCGTGCGGAAGTAGAACTGGGGACGGTATCCGCTGAAGAACGGCGTGTGGCGGCCGCCTTCCTCCTTCGACAGCACGTAGACTTCCGCCTCGAACTTGGTGTGCGGCGTGATGGATGCGGGCTTGGCCAGCACCTGGCCGCGCTCGATGTCCTCTCGCTTCACACCGCGGAGCAGGCAGCCGACGTTGTCGCCGGCCATGCCGCTGTCCAGCGTCTTGTTGAACATTTCGACGCCGGTGCAGACCACTTTTCGGGACTCGCGGGACAGCCCGACGATCTCGACTTCATCGCCGACCTTGACCATGCCGCGTTCGATACGGCCGGTGGCGACCGTTCCGCGGCCTTCGATCGAGAAGACGTCTTCGACGGCCATCAGGAAGGGCTTATCGGTCTCGCGCGGCGGCTCGGGGATGTAGCTGTCGATCGCGTCCATCAACTCATCGATGCACTTGCGAGCTGCCGGATCGGTGGGATTGTTGTAGGCGGCCAGCGAATTGCCGCGGATGATCGGCACCTCGTCGCCGGGGAATCCGTAGCTGGAGAGCAGTTCCCGCAGCTCGAGTTCGACCAGTTCGAGCAACTCCTCGTCGTCGACCAGGTCGACCTTGTTGAGGAAGACGACCAGCGCGGGGACGTTCACCTGGCGGGCCAAGAGGACGTGCTCGCGGGTTTGCGGCATGGGGCCGTCGTCGGCGGCGACGATGAGCAGCGCGAAGTCGATGCCGCTGGCCCCGGCGAGCATGGTGGGGACGAATTTCTCGTGGCCGGGCACATCCACGAAGCCGACCACCTGGGCCGGCGAGCCGTCGCTGCCGGGCAGCGGCAGGTAGGCGTAGCCGAGCTCGATGGTGATGCCGCGGCGTTTTTCTTCGGGCAGACGGTCGGTGTCGGTGCCGGTGAGGGCGTGGACGAGGGTGGTCTTGCCGTGGTCGATGTGGCCGGCGGTGCCGATCAGCATGGGCTCAATCCTTCGGTGAGCTGGGCCACGAAGCGTGCCTCGTCGCCGGGCGGCAGGCAGCGCAGGTCGAGGTGCAGGGCCTTGTCGGCGATGCGCCCGATGACCGGCACCGGCAGGCCGCGCAGGGCCGCTTCGAGCTTGTTGAGCACACCACCCTTGCGGCCCTGGGGGCGGAACACCAGCCCGGCGGAGGGCAGGCGATCCACCGGCAGGCTGCCGGAGCCGATCTGGGACAGCATGGGTTCGATGCTGACGCTGAGGGGCCAGCCGGCCAGGGCGGTGGCCACGGGAGCATGCAGACGTTCAGCCTGGGTGAGCATGGCGTCCCGCGGGCGGGTGAGCAGGTGCAGGGTGCTCAGGCGTTCGGCCAGGGTGTCCGGGTCGCGGTACAGGCGCAGCACGGCTTCGAGGCCGGCGAGGGTGATCTTGCCGACCCGCAGGGCGCGCTTGAGGGGGTTCTTCTTGATCTTGCCGATGAGATCGGCACGGCCGACCAGGATGCCGGCCTGGGGGCCACCGAGCAGCTTGTCGCCGGAGAAGGTGACGAGGTCGGCGCCGTTGGCGATGGCTTCGGCCGGCGTGGGTTCGTGGGGCAGGCCCCAGCGGGCGAGATCGGTGAGGGTGCCGCTGCCGAGGTCTTCGACGAAGGGCAGGCCGTGGGCGTGGGCGATGCGGGCGAGTTCGGCCTGGTCGACGCTGGCAGTGAAGCCTTCGATGGCGTAGTTGCTGGTGTGTACCTTCATCAGCAGGCCGGTGCGCGGGCCGATGGCGGTTTCGAAATCCCGCGCGTGAGTGCGGTTGGTGCAGCCGACCTCGACGAGGCGGGCGCCCGCACGCTGCATGATGTCTGGCACCCGGAAGGCGCCGCCGATCTCGACCAGCTCGCCCCGCGAGACGATGACTTCCTTGCGCTGGGCGAGGGTGTTGAGGAGCAGAAAGACCGCCGCGGCGTTGTTGTTGACGACGGTGGCGGCTTCGGCGCCGGTGAGCTCCTGGAGTAGTTCATTGACCACGTCGTCCCGGTCGCCGCGGCCGCCGCTGGCCACGTCGTATTCGAGGGCGCAGGGCGAGCGGGCGGCTTCGACCATCGCGGCGATGGCTTCTTCGGGCAGCACGGCGCGGCCGAGGTTGGTGTGCAGCACGGTGCCGCTGAGGTTGAAGACGGGTTTCAGCCGTGGTGCGGCGCGGGCAGCCAGGCGGGCTTCGGCGCTGGCGAG
>JABWBD010000360.1 GCA_013360685.1 Pirellulales bacterium | reverse complement strand
CTGGCGGCGACGTGCGGTTGCCCTACGCGGCCCGCCGTAAACGGCGGGCCTCCACCGCCTGCGGCGGAAAAACGGCCATGAATGGCCGTACCACGCAGGTGTGACGTTATACAAGTTGTAGGTAATGACGAGTTTGCCGAGCGGGACCTGCGGTGCAAGGTCCCGCTCGGCAAGCGGGACCTACCAGTTGTCACCCGCATCTGAACCACGCCTCTTTTCTTGGTTGCCTGCTCGCGGCAGTGATTACCGATTGCCAGAAGTCCCACCTCAATGCGCAAGACCGGGGACTGCTGAGCGGCCGAACGGTCCTCTTTCCTGACGGCATACGTTTCCGTGGGAGTCGCCATATGGCCGAACAGGGGGAGCCGGCTCGCGTTGCGACGGAATCACTGTCAAAGCGGACATTGCTGCTGTTGTTGCCCATGTCGGTTGCCCTTAGAATGGGCTTGGCAAGGCCGCTCTAACCGTGAAAGGATGGATCCGTATGATCACGCGCTTTCGGATGTTCGGCCCCTCGTTTCTGGTCTTTCTGACGCTGTCCGGAGTCGCCGGCGCGCAGAGTTCGCGCGAAGCGGCTACCGTGGACACGGCGGCACGCGTGCTTCAAGAGAACATTGCGATCCCCGTGCGAGGAATTCCTCAGAACCTGCTCACCAATGCGCAGGCAATCGCCATCGTGCCGGATGTGGTCAAGCTTGGTTTCGTGCTCGCCGGCCGGCGAGGCCACGGGGTAATCGTCGTTCGCAACGCGGATGGATCGTGGAGCAATCCAGTGTTCATCACTTTGACCGGCGGAAGCATCGGATGGCAGGCGGGAGTGCAGTCGACCGATGTGATCCTCGTATTCAAGAGCCGCAAGAGTGTCAATCACGTGCTCGACGGGCAGTTCACGCTGGGAGCCGATGCGGGCGTAGCGGCCGGGCCGGTGGGGCGGCAGGCCGCAGCAGCCACCGACATCCAACTCCGGGCCGAGATCTATTCCTATTCCCGCAGCCGCGGCCTGTTTGCCGGGGTGTCGCTCGACGGTTCGGTGCTCGAAGTCAACCCCAATGCTAACGCGGCGTTTTACGGGACCTTTGGGATTGGCCCCCATGACATCCTGGGCGGCAAGACGGCTCAGACGCCCGCGAATGTCGTGGTCTTGAAGGAGCTCCTCGCGCAGCATGCGCCGCCAGCCGCTGGGCCGATGCCCTCGGCGCAAGAGGTTCCGCCTGGCGGTGCCGCGCCGGCACTCGGCGCCGATGCTGTCCGGCAGCAACTCGCCGGGGCCTGGCAGCAGCTTAGCGCGCGGCTCGATGACGGATGGCGAGGCTACTTGGCGCTGCCTCCCGAGATCCTCGCTACGGGGCCCCCGCCGAGCGACGCATCCATCCGCGAGGCGCTGAAACGGTTCGACACGGCAGCAGCGGATCCGCAATATCGGGCTTTGGCTCAAATGCCCGAGTTTCAAGCGACGCACAGCGCCCTGCGTGTCTATGCCAGCCAACCTGCCGCGGGGGGGCAGCCGCAGACTTCGAGTCGTGTCACCCTGCCTCCTCCTCCCACCGCCGGCGCTCCGAGAAACTACTGACCGCATGCCGTTGATCCAACTCCATGATGTGCGGAAGGTTTACCACCTAGAGGAGGTTGAGGTCGTAGCGCTGTGCGGGGTGTCCCTGTCGATCGAGCAGGGAGAATACGTCGCTCTGATGGGGCCATCCGGCTCGGGCAAGTCGACGCTCATGAACCTGCTGGGCTGCCTCGATCGTCCAACCGACGGCAGCTATCTCTTGGCGGGCGAAGAAGTTGCCAAGATGTCGCGCGACGCCCGCGCCAGGCTGCGGAACCAGCAAATCGGGTTTGTCTTCCAGAGCTTTAACCTTCTGGCTCGGACCAGCGCGGTGGAAAACGTCGAACTGCCGCTTTTGTATTCGCACGGAATCGGCGGCCGGGAGCGCCGCCGGCGCGCGGTGGAGGTGTTGGAGAAGCTCGGATTGGCCGACCGGTTGGACCATCATCCTGGGCAGCTTTCGGGGGGGCAGCAGCAACGGGTCGCCGTCGCCCGCGCCCTGGTCAACCGGCCGTCCATCCTGATGGCCGACGAACCAACCGGAAACCTCGACTCTCGTACTAGCCGCGAACTGATGGAGATCTTCGGACAACTCAACTCTGAGGAAGGCATCACCATCATCCTGGTTACCCACGAGCAGGATATTGCCCGGCACGCCGGCAGGTGCCTGGTGCTTCGCGATGGGCAAATTGTCGCCGATACGACCGATTTCGATGCCGCACTACGATCGCTGCACTCTCACGACGGCGAGGACTGGTAAATTCAGGGTGTTTGCCAAGACGGCGTTGGCTCCGTGAGATTTGTGGATTGTATCGGTTCCACTGGTGGTAAGGATTGGAGCGGGCCGATGTACGAGGTATGTCGGACTGCCCCCGAATTGCCTCACTGCTGCTTCTGTTCTTTGCCATCGCAATGCCCGCCGTCGGCGATGAGCCGTGGCACTTGATCTTCCCGGAGCAGCGGCGGATCGAGATCCGTGATCCGTCGTGTCTGCCGCGAGCGCCTCTGCCGCGAGTGCCCGTCCCGCCTACGGTCACGTCTCCGCAGGCGGATCGAACGGAGCGGATGCTATCGCTCGACGAAGCGATTGGGATCGCCTTGGCCAACACCGAGGTGATCCGAGTGCTGGCCGGCACGGGGGCGGCTGCCAGCGGGAACACGATCTACGACCCTGCGATCCACAACACGGAGGTGGATCGGGCCCGCGCCCGTTTTGACCCCGAGGTCCAACTCGAGAACCAGTTCCTTCAGACCGAGACGCCGCAGCCTGGGATCATCAGCGAGTCGCCGCTCCGAGTCGGGATTGACGGCCAACAGGTCGAGACGTACGACATGGACTTCGGCCTCTCCAAGACGACGGCGACCGGCGGATCGCTCGGCCTGGGAGTCAACGCCAACACGCGCCGGACCTCACCGGCGGATGCCGGGCTCAACCCGCAGGCCCGCTCGACCGTCGACCTGAGCATGACTCAGCCGCTGCTACAAGGGGGCGGGCTGCGTGCGAACCTCGCCCCGATCGAAATTGCCCGGATCGATACGGAGCGGTCGTTCTTCCAGACGAAGGACAGCGTCCAACAGTCGGTGCGCGGAGTGATCGAGGCGTATTGGGCCGTGGTCTTCGCGCGAGTCGACCTGTGGACGCGCAAGAAACAGGCCGAGCAAGGGCTGGAATCGCTCAACGTGGCGGAAGCTCGCCAGAGGACCGGGTTCGCCGGCGCGGCCGAGGTGGCCCAGACGCGAACCGCCTACGCCAACTTCCGGGCCAACGTCATTTCGGCCGAGGCGAATCTCTTGGACCGCGAAGCGGCATTACGCAACATCCTGGGGCTGCCTCCGTCCGACCCGTTGCGGCTGGTCCCCTCCACGGCGCCGACCCAGAAACGGCTCGAGGTCCAGTGGGATTCGATTCTCGAGACGGCGGAGCGATTTCGGCCCGATCTGATCGAGCTGAAGCTCATCTTGGAGGCCGACCACCAGCAGCTCCTCATGGCCCGCAACAACGCGCTTCCGCAGCTCAATGCCACCGGCATGTACCGCTGGGACGGGTTGACCGGAAGGACACCGGATCGAGAATATATCTCCTCGGAAGCAGGTGAGTTTACGGGATGGCAGTTGGGAGTGAACTTCTCCGTTCCGCTTGGGCTCCGCCAGGGCCGCGCCTCCGTGCGCCAATGGGAGCTGTTGATCCTGCGCGACCGGGCGAACCTCGACCAGGCCCTCCACAATACGACCCACGTCCTGGCCGCGAGCTACCGCAACCTGGCGGAGTTCTACGAGCAGTATCGGGCGTTTCGTGAGGCCCGCGAGGCGGCGCATCTGAATCTCGATGTGCAATTGAAAGCGTATCAAGTCGGCCGCACAATCTACCTCAACGTGCTCCAGGCCATCACCGACTGGGGCAACTCCGTCTCGGCCGAAGCGCAGGCGCTGGTGCAGTACAACATCGAGCTGGCCAATCTGGATCAGCAGACCGGCGTGATTCTTGAATCGCATGGCGTCCGCTTTGTCGAAGAGCGGTTCGCGGCGATCGGCCCGATGGGACGGATGGGCCCGGAGCGATGCTATCCCCGCGCGATGCGGCCGGGCACGAACCACCAGCGCTATCCCGCCGGCGACCAGCCGGCCGAGAGCGGCTTCGAGTTGGAAGGCCCGCTGGGGCCCACGGCCCCGCTGCCGCCGAAATCCTCGCGAGAGGTGATTCCTCCCCCGTCGCCCCGGCAATGATCACTCATACCGCAGCGCTTCGATCGGATCCAGGCGGCTGGCCCGCCGCGCCGGATAATAGCCAAAGAAAATACCCACCGCGGCGGAGAACACGATCGCCAACGCGGCGGCTTTTAGCGAGATGACGACCGGCCAGGGGGTGCCGTTGATCAGCGAGTTGATCACCTGGGTGGCCCCGGCCGAGGCCGCGATTCCCAGCCCCAGCCCAACGATTCCCCCGATCGTTGAGAGCAGAACCGACTCGACGAGGAACTGCCGGAGGATGTCGCGCCCTCGCGCCCCGACGGCCATGCGAATGCCGATCTCGCGGGTCCGCTCGGTCACGGAAACGAGCATGATGTTCATGATCCCCACACCGCCAACCAATAGCGAGATTCCGGCGATCGAGGCCAACAGGGCGGTCATCGTGCCGGTGATGATTCCCAGCACGTTGGCGATCTCCGTGGTGTTCTGCACCTCGAAATCGGCCCGATCACCCGGGTGGATGCGGTGACGCTCGTAGAGCAATTGCCTGATCTCGCCTTCGGCCTGGGCCATCTGAGTGGTGGAACGCGCGGACGCGAGGATGATGTCGACGTTTTCGAAATTCGAGCCCTGGAGCCGTTTGCGCACCGTGGTATAAGGCAGTACCACGATGTTGTCCTGATCGTCCCCGACAATATTGGCGCCCTTGGTCTCGAGAATGCCGATCACGCGAAAAGGGATATTGCGGATACGGATCATCTTCTCGAGCGGGCTGGTCGTCTGGAAGAGCTTTTCGACGATCGTCTGCCCGATCACGCACACCTTCGCGGCGGACGTGATCTCGCGCTCGGTGAAGAAGCCCCCCTGTCGCAATCGCCAATTCCGAACGATCGGGTAGTCCGTTCCGACCCCCAGCAGCTCGCGCGGGCTCCAATTCATGTTGCCGTAGATCACCTGCCCGCCCGTGCCGACCAGAGGGCAAGCGGCCAGGACGGTCGGGCACTGTTCGACCATCGCCTTGGCGTCGCCCGGCGTGAGCGTTGGAATGCTGCCGCGGCCGTGGCGGACCCCGGAACCGCGCTTGCTGCCCGGGAAAACCACGATGATGTTCGTTCCAAGACTCTCGAATTGACCTTGGACAAGCTGGCCGGCGCTTTGGCCGATGGAAACCATCGTCGTCACGGCGGCAATGCCGATCACGACGCCGAGCACGGTCAGGCCGGCTCGCATCTTGTTTTTCGCCAACGCGCGCAGCGCAATCCGGAGCGTTAGAAGGAAGTTCATTTCTCCTCGATGCCGGTCACTAGTTTCCGGCCCGCCTGGATGTCTCCCGACACGGCTTCCGTATAGCGGAAATCGCTCAGCCCGACGACGATCTCGATTGCCCGGAGCCGCTCCCCATCGACGACCCACACGTGCCGCCGGTTCCGCTTTTCATTGGCCGCGGCCCGCTGCGCGGCCGAGCGCGGAATCTCCGAGTAACCTTCGTCCTGCTCTTGCCGGGTGCGGTCGTTGCCCTCGGTCCCTTCCAGTAGTTTGCGGTCCTGTTCCCGGACCTGCTCTTTTTTCGGATAGAAACGGAGCGCTGCGTTGGGAACCTTGAGCACGTCATTGTGCCGGTCGATCTCGAAGGAGATGTTGGCCGTCATTCCCGGCAGAAGCTTGCGGCCGGGATTCGGCGCCTCGACGACCACGGTGTACGTGACGACGTTCTGCAGCGTGGTCGGATTCACTCGCACCTGGTAGATCTTCCCCTCGAACAAGTCGTCGGGATAGGCGTCGACGGTGAACAGGGCCTTCTGCTCGCGTTTCTGCGCGTCGCGAATCAGTCCGATCTCCGCCTCGTCCACCGACGCGAAGACATGCATCTTCTTCTCCATGTCCGGTGCGACGACGAACATCTCGGGCGTCTGAAACTGGGCGGCGAGCGTCTGCCCCGGGTCGATCTTGCGGTCGATGACGATTCCGCTGACCGGCGAGCGGATCTCCGTATAGCCGAGATTCGCCTTGGAATTCGCCAGGTTCGCCTCCGACTGCAGGATGCCCGCCTCGGCCACGGCGAGTTCCGCCTCCAGGGCGACCCGCGCGAACTTGTACTTGTCGAGCTCGGCCCCCGAGATGTAGTTCTCGTTCTCCGCTCGCAGGCTCATCGCGCGCTGTTCGTCGTTGACCGCCTGCTGCAATTGGGCTTGGACGCGTACAACCTCGGCCTTGCGAATGGCCAGCGACGCCTCGTCGCGAGCCACCGCAGCGTCGTAGATCCGCGGGTCGATCGTGGCCAGAAGATCGCCTTCTTTCACCTCGGAGTTGTAGTTGACGAACAATTCCTTGATGGGACCCGAGACGAACGATCCGATCTGGACTTGCAAGACCGGCTTGACCGTCCCCGTCGCGTTGACCACGGAGACGATCTCGCCCTTGACCACCTCCGCATCGCGGTATTTCGGAGCGTTTCGAGCCTTCCAATAGGCCTTCGCGTACGGCAGGGCCAGGTAGCCGGCGCCGGCGAGCACGACCATCACGAACAGCAACTTCAGGAATATCTTCACGTT
The DNA here is from genome assembly GCA_013360685.1 of Pirellulales bacterium. Taxonomy (GTDB): domain Bacteria; phylum Planctomycetota; class Planctomycetia; order Pirellulales; family Thermoguttaceae; genus JABWBD01. The sequence goes on along the minus strand of JABWBD010000360.1, from coordinate 1,716 downwards.
ACGTGCTTGCTTCGAGCGCGGGAATGGACTGCTGCCGGACCAGGTAGGTAAATGCCTGTTGGTCCATCGCAACCGTGGCGATGGGCGCTTAGAATACCGCTTGCGATGCGCGGCGCGGCGGATACCCGGCTCTACTTCAGGTTTAACATATCCCGTGGCCCTGTTTCAATAGGATTGCCACGAAATCGGGTAGGAATCCTCGGCGGCCGGACTGCCGGATGGGGAGAAGCGATTCATGAGTGCCGAAGCCGACGACAGAACGCCAGCAGACGGGGCAACGCCGCACGAGACGGACGATCCGATGGCGGGGTACTACAGCCGCCGATCCGACGACGAGACCGGTCCGGCGGGCAGCGAGTTTCGTGCGACGGTAGTCCGGCAATACCAGGGCCCTTGGGTGGTACTGAGCTTTGCCGCGGCCTTCCTCCTGGCAATCATACTGCTTTGCGCAGGACAGGAAGGGTTGCTTGTCGTCGTCCTTGGTCTGGGAGTTCTCGCAATCGTCGGGGCCGTGGCTTTGGGCGTCGCGATTTGGGTGCTGCATCCGATCGATCGCGCGGCGAGGGAATTCCGAGCGCCGATGCAGTTCACCCTCGTCGATTTCCTCTGCCTGTTCCTTTTGGTCCAGTTGCCGATGGCGCTGATCCACGGATTCCTGAACGACCAGGAGGCTGGGATTCGCTGGATGCTGGACATCTACGCCTGGTTCGGGGTCGGCTCCTTCTGGGCGGCAAGCGTCCACGCTCTGTCGCGCGCCGGCATCCGCAATCCCAGGCATCGGGCGATTTTCCTCGGTTTTGTGGCCCCGTCGGCCATCTCCGGCGTCGTCGTCTTGCCGGTCCTTACCGCAGTCGGGATCGTCGCCCTGGCGGAGCGAGGCGGAGAACTGTTGTCGCGAAACAGCCGAGGCCCGCTTGCCATCGCCATCGTCTCCTACCTTGCCCTGCTGGTCGTGGTCTACTTTTCGGGGCGTTTGACCCGCAGCATGGTCGCCACTGCCGCGCGGGATAGGCAACCGGCTCAGCCCGAACCGGAGAGTGCCGACCCGCCGGTGGAATACCGGTGAGCTTTGGCGAAATCCGGCCGGGAGGCTTTCTTTTCGGCCGCGAGCGGCTTATCCTGGGATACTGTATCCCAGTGTGCGATAGAGCCTGTCTGTCATTCACCCTGTTTGTGCAACTTGAAGCGGAGATGCCCCAATGAGCAAGAAAACGACCCTCGCGGTAGTCGCTGCCGCGATCCTGCCCTTCGTTGCGGCCGCAGATGCTGTGGCCGCGGAATACCTCAGCGGAATCCAGTGGGCCGAGCCCGCCGTCGTCGATCCAGGCCTGCCGGGCGGCCATCCCTCGGACGCCGTGGTCCTGTTCGACGGAAATGACCTCTCCAAATGGGACGGGGCCGAAAAATGGACCGTGAAGGACGGTTATTTCATGGCGGGGCCGGGCGACATCCAGAGCAAGGACGTATTCGGCGATTGCCAAGTGCATCTCGAATGGGCGTCGGCCGAAGAAATCGTCGGCAGCGGCCAGGGGCGGAGCAACAGCGGTGTGTTCCTGATGGGCATCTACGAGGTCCAGGTGCTCGATTCCTGCAACAACCAGACCTACTTCGACGGGCAGTGCGGGGCCATCTACAAACAGCATCCACCGCTGGTCAACGCGTCCCGCAAGCCGGGTGAGTGGCAGGCATACGACATTATCTGGACGGGGCCCCGCT
>JABWBD010000359.1 GCA_013360685.1 Pirellulales bacterium | reverse complement strand
GAAATAGATCCCGCAAGGCCTGCCACTCCGCCGTAGAATCCGCTGCGTCAGGCGGAAGGCATCGATTTGGAGTTCATGTTGGTTACAAAGCGTTTCGTTTACGTAATCCCTAAGGTCGTCCAAGTTGCGGAGCTGGTGAAAGCGGGTCACCATCTGGGGTCTCTTCTCCTTAATGCGCGTAGCATCACTGCTGGGTACATAGAGCCACGCAAGGGTGAGAGAATGGGGTGAGTGCCGATAAGAAAAGCTATCGGCAAAATGGGAGGGAGAAATTCGGCCCAGAATCCGGCGTCAACAGCGGTACTCGCGTACGGTTTCCATGAAGCGATTGGCGGTTGCGATATCGGGCGTTTTGGCCACTTTGTAGAGGACCCCACCAGGGAGGCGGTGTTTCAGAAGGGCGTCGGCAAACTTTGCATACTCTACCTCCACGACGAGCGGCATGTCGCCCGCGCGGGCCCGCAGGGAATCGAGCACATCGAACGCCAGGGGAAATCCCTTGTCGTCGCCCATTCGGATCGCCTTGGCTCCCTTGAGCGAGCAGACGACCTCCAGGAGGTGGCGGCCGTTGCCGTGCAGGTGGAGCACTCCGCCGTCGAAGCGGCCGAGCATCCGCTCGATCGGTTCTCTCCCCCACGTCTCGAGGTACTTGACGGAGGTCATGTGAAAGGGATCGACGCTTTCGGAGACGATGCGGCCGGGCACCCACTCGCACATATTGCTGCAGGTGCCCCCCTCGAGAAGCGGCACGTGTTCAAAAAAGGTGTCTTGGACCTTCGCGTTCAGTTCGAAGGCCAACTCGATTACCCGGCGGACCATCTCGGGCCGTTCCGCCAGGCTGAGGTAGGTTTCGGTGGCCCCGACCAATTCGAATGCGAAGTTGAGCCCGTCGATCAGGATGAAATGGCTGATGCCGAACTTGCTTCGCGATCCACGGACGAAGGCGTCGAGTTGGGCCAGGTAGCGCCGGAACCAGACGTGGTCGGGATCAAACCGAAGGGAATCGAACTCGGACCAGTCGGCAAGCAGCGGGGCGACCATCGAAGAGATCCATCCGTTCTCCGGGTGCGCCATGAACTGCACCTTCCCGCCCAGCAGTCCGCCGTAGAGTCCCTGGTCCATTTCACTGAGATAGGCGGCCGGAACGTCATCGTCCTCGATAGCCGCGCGCTCGGAGAACAGACGGTCCCAGAACCGGACGCGTTCAGCCGGATCCGGATAGTCGCAGAAGCCGTGAGCATACTGCCGGGCGAATTCGGCAATCGCCGCGCTGGGGACATCGAAGGCGGCGAAGATCCGGTCGGTCGCCCGGCGTTCATAGAGCGAGCGGAGGCGAGGCAGGATTTCGTGGAGCGTCGGCTTATAGGCGAGCGTTTCCATGAACGGGGACTCCCTTGGAGACTGGGTAGACTGCGGCGGACCGGACGTATGCGGCTGAATCGATTACGAGTCGCTGGGTCACGCTGCCTAGTGTACCTGGGCGGCGGCGGAATTCCCAGGGGCGGCGGCTCGATCCGTCAAACCAGCCCTTCTTCCCAGACCGTTCGGTAGGCCTGGACCCGCTCAAAATACTCCAGCATCCGGCGGTAGAACGGGTGGCCGGCGAGTGTGGCGCTGTCCCCGATGACAATCAGCTTGCGGCGGGCCCGGGTCATGGCAACGTTGGTGCGGCGGATGTCGGCCAGAAAGCCGATCGCGCCGGCCGGGTTGGACCGGACCAGCGAGATCACCACCGCTTCTTTCTCGCGTCCCTGAAACCCATCGACGCTGTCGATCTCCAGACCTGGGTGGTCGAGTTGCTGCCGGAGCCAGCGGACCTGCGCCGCGTAGGGGGCGATCACGGCGATCTCGTTCGGTGAGAGCCCGGCAGAGAAAAGCGCCTCGACCTTGCCGCGGACCACGTCGGCCTCGCCGCGGTTGAACCGGCTTTCGCCATCGGCCTCCATCTCCTCCTCAAAGCCGGCGCCGGCCGTGTCGATGAAGTCGAGGGGAGATTCGGTCAGCGGTGTCGCTTGCACGCCCTCGCGATCGGCCAGCCGATGCGTGCGGACGGAGTCGTCCGCGATCAGGTCCCCTTCGTAGAACTCCTCGGACGAGAAATCCATGATCGAATGGTGCATGCGGTATTGGACCGCCAGCCGCCGCGAGACCTGCTTGCCGTAGAAAGCCATCAGCCGCTCGAACAGGCTCACGGTGAATCCGCCCTCGGCCGCCTCCGCGCTGATGACCGTGGGGGGCAACTGGCAGTGGTCACCCGCGAGAACCACGCGGTCACAGCGCAGGAGCGGGATCCAGCAGCCGGGCTCGGTGGTCTGGCCGGCTTCGTCGATCACCGCCAGGCCGAACCGCCGATTGCCGAGGATCTCACTGTCCAGGCCGGTCGTGGTGGCGCAGAGCACGTCCGCCGTATCGAGGATGTGCTCCACGGCCTGGGATTCCAGGCGGCGCGCGTCGGCAAGCAGGCTCTTGGCTTCCTGGCGGATTTCGCGGCGTTCGTCGCGGGATGGGCGTGCGCGCCGATACCGGTCCGCCTGGCGGAACAGGGATTGGGATTGCTTGATCAACCGGTGGGCGAGCCGGACGTCGTCATGCTCTTCGACGAGCAGATCGAGCGAGTGTTCGCGGAGTTCCGGAAGCACGCGCGCGGGATGGCCGAGTCGCACGGCGCGCTCGCCCCACTTCAAGAGCCGCTCGAGGAGATTGTCGACCGCCAGATTGCTCGGCGCGCAGGCCAGCACCTTTTCCCCGCGCCGGACGGCGCGGCGGATCAGTTCCACCACGGCAGTCGTCTTGCCCGTGCCCGGCGGCCCGTGGATCATGGCGACATCCCTGGCGGCCAGGGCCAGCGCCACGGCATCACGCTGGACCCGGTTCAAGTCGGGGTCGAGGGGCGGCTCGTCGGCACCGGGGCGGAAGGAAGGCTGCCGGCGGCCGAGAAGGATTTCGCGGAGTTCCGCCAGACGGTCGCCGCGCGCGGTAGCGCTCCGGTGGAGCGCCATCCGCTGGCGGTCGACGGCGACGTCGTCGTACGACAGATCGATGCGCCACGACTCGTACTGGTCCAGTTCGTCCGGCAGTGCATTGACCGCGACACAGACGGATTGCTCGGTCCGTTCGCAGACGACCCCGCGGGCTCCCTCGGCGGGCGCGGGAGTCTCGGGCGACATGAGGACGGGGCTGCCGACGCCCAGCCGTGTCCAGGGAAGCGGCGAGCGGTCGCGACGGGCGAGCTGGACGAGGAACCGACCGCCCAGCCCGGCCTCCAAGTCCGCCACGGCGAGGCGGATAAGCGTTTCGCCGCTCTTCTCCGCCTCCTCGGGAGAGCGCTTGCGTGCCCGCTCCAGCGCCCGCTCCGCTTCTGCCCGGCTTTCCAACTCCAGCAGCCGGCCGAGCCGCTCGAAGTGGTCCTCGGCATCGCCGGCTGCTGAGGCTGCGCCCGCCCAGGCGTACACGCGCTGGTCGCGAAAGGCCGCTCCGTCGATCGCCTTGACCGCGCGGGTTTCCCAACCGTCGGGAATTTCCACGCGGGCCTGGGAACCGAACAGTTCGATCCGACCGATCCGGCTGCGGGCCAGTCCCGCCTTTTCCTCCAGGAACCGGAGGAGTTCGGATTTCGTCAGACGGCGGGGCAACCGCTCCAAGAACAGCAGCGACATGGTTCCTTCCGGTCCGGATTTGCAATGCACCCGACAGGCCGGCCAACTCAGACCGCGATCCGTGACCGGTGCGCCCAGAGGCCCAGGGCCGGGTTTGGAATGTAATAGATCCGCTCGCCATCGGGCATCGTGTTCCAGCCGGCCTTGACAACGTCGGGGTTGTATCGGCGGAGGACCGTTTCGAGATCGGCGTATTGATAGGCAACCCCTTCGATCTCCTCGCGCGTGAGCTTGCCCGGACAATAGGTGATCCGGAAGCGGCCCTCCGAAGAGCCGTGGATGAGGTGGGCCGCGGCCGAGAGGTTCTTGGGCAGGTCGTCGGTCTCCTGGACCGCCTTCATCACCGCCGGAGTGTTGCGGTAGCCGTATTTACGAATGAGCCGATCGATCTGGGGGTCTTCGCCGAACGTGGAGACGCCGGGGGCGAGGACCACGAGTTCGCCGTCGTCGGCGATGGCCATGCGGGTGCGGTAGACCGACTTGTTGCCGAGCCAGGTGCTGTGGAATTCCTCCGGATCGAGGTAGACGACCATCTTCGCGGGAGCTTCGTCGAGCACCGTGAAATTCACCTGCACGGAGAGTTCCGCGGCCCTCTCGAAGCATTCGACGCCGTCGCCGATGAAGAGCCCTCGCACGGCAAGCGTGCCGTCGGGCCGAGGGCCGATCACGGTCAGAAGGTAGACCAGCGGCAAATGCCGGCAGAAGCGGTCCTGGGCGTAGTTGAGGATCCGCCGCAGCGGCGTGTCGGCGCGGCCCATCATCCGCTCCATGCCGTACGCGGCGCCGATGAAATGGCTCTCGTTGATCCCCGCTGCGCCGCCCGTCCCGACGAACAGGTTCTTGTTGTAGTTCGCCATGCCGATGACTTCGTGGGGAACGACCTGACCGATCGAAAGGACCAGGTCGTGCCCGCCTTGCCAGACGAGCTTGTTGAGCTGGGCGGGCCAGGGCTTGCTCCAGATGCCCCCGGTGACCTCGTGGACGTAGTCGGCGGGCACTTCGCCGATGGTGACCACGTCGTTTCGCCAGTCGTGGGCGCGGACCAGGCCCTTGGGCAGTCCTGGAAACATCCGCTCCAACTGCCAGTCGGGCATCGGCACGTGCGTGCCCAAGGCCGGCATGACGTCGGCCAGACGGGAACCGAAATGCTCGTAGACCATCGTGGTCAGCGGCCCGGCCATGCTGTTGAAACGAGTGAAGTCGGGCGGCAGCGCCAGGACTTTCTCCCTCGGACCCAATTGGCGAAATGTTTCCGCTAGGGCGGCCCGGAGATCCTGCTTGGACAGATCGCTCGCCGGGGTTCCGGCGGCAAAGTACATGGTCATCGTGTGAACAACTCCAACCACTGGGAGGGGCAATATGGTTCGACGGATCGTCTGAGAACTATAGTTTACCGCCCGACCTGGCTGGAACCAAGGCGGCGCGGCAATCCCGGCGGTCGTCCGGCGCTTGCCCGCCGTCCCGCACACGCATAGGATTGAGCAGCCTGGACAACCGTATGGGAGAGCAAACGGGGCCTACGATGCAAACCGAGTTGCCTGCCGACAACACGCATCCTCTCACGGCCGAGCAGGTCGAACAGTTTCAGCTCGACGGTTACCTTGCGGTCGAGAACCTCTTCGACGCGGAAGAGCTTGGAATGATGCTGCAAGTGGCCAAAGAGGACCGCCTGCTCCACGAGCACGCCTACGGCCGGAAGGACTCGCAAGGGCGCGAAAGCCGGCTCTCGCTCTGGAACCATCCGGGCGACGATCTGTTCGGCATCGTTTCCCGTTCGCGGCGGATTGTGGACGCCATGGAGCAGCTTCTCGGTGGAGAGGTCTACCACTACCACTCCAAGTTGATGCTCAAAGAGCCTCTTGTGGGCGGCGCCTGGGAGTGGCACCAGGATTACGGCTATTGGTACCAGAACGGCTGCCTCTATCCTTGGATGGCCAGTTGCCTGATCGCGCTCGACCGGGCGACCCGGGCGAACGGTTGTTTGCAGGTGCTCAAGGGGTCGCATCACATGGGACGGGTGGAGCACGGCCGCTTCGGTGATCAGACGGGCGCCGATCCCGAGCGCGTTCGGGCGGCCATCGAGCGTCTGGAGCACGTCTACTGCGAGATGGCGCCCGGGACCGGCCTGTTCTTTCACGGCAACCTGCTGCACGCTTCAGACGCCAACACCAGTCCCGACTCCCGCTGGTCGCTGATTTGTTGCTACAATGCGGCGAGCAACGATCCCTACAAGGATTCCCATCATCCCCGCTACACGCCTCTCAAGAAGGTCCCGGACTCGGCGATCAAGCAGACGGGCGCCGCAGTCAGCAGCGCCGGCAAAGCATTCCTCGATCCCGTGACGAATACTTGAATCCGTTTTCTGCAAGCACTTCGACGGCGGGCCGATCCGGCGCGAACATGGAACTTCGTACTTTCTTGCCCGGCCTCGGCGGCAAGAAAAGGGCTCGGCCCGGCATTTCTCGCAGAGGACCGAGCGCCGGGCCGAAGCTGTTTCAGAAAGTTGCCGGCAGGCCCCCTTCGCCTGCCGGCGATTCCATCGGACGTGGATCGCCGCGCCTCAGTTGCGCACCGTGTGCCAACCGCCGGTGTCCAGCCTGGGCTTCTGTTCAGCCGCCGGACCGGCGGCCGAAACGTGCATCGACATCGGGCGATAATAGACGGCCTGACGCACTGCGCTTTGAGAAGCTGGGCTGACGTTGGGCCGGATCAACTGCGGCTGAACGAACGGGGCGGCGGTGTTCGTCGAACTCTGCGGCACGACCTGAAGCCCGCTGTTGTTCTGCGCGCCTTCCTTGAAGGTCGTGGGCGCCTGGCTGGGCGCGGTTGTGGCGCTGGGCGCCACGGTGGTGCTGGGCGTCGTCGTGCTGGGATAGTCGCGCACGACCGGCGCGCCGCAGTCGCCCGCAGCGCAACTCGACGCCGGAACCGTGCTCACGGCCGGCATATACGATGTTCCCAGCCTGTACGTCGTCGTGGGCGTGCTGCAAGGGTTGCAGACCGGCGCGCAGGAGGTCACCGGCATCGCGACCGTGGTCACCGGGCGATACGTGGTGTAAGGCACCAGCGCCGGCCGATAGACCACACTGGTCACGGGACGGTACGTTGTGGTCTGGGAGCCGAACAGGCCGCAGCAGTTGAACAGCCCGCAACCGGAGGAAACCGGCTGGCAGGCGGTCACCGCCGTCGGCTGATAGACCGTGCGGTACGCGGTGATCGGCATGTAGGTCGTCACCGGCGCGCACGAACCGCATGCCGGCGCCGGTGAAGCATAGGTCACCGGAGCCATGGCCGTCGCGGGTTGGCGGAACCAGTTCCACGGCCAGAGGCAATCGCATGCCTGAGCGGCCGGGGCGGCGGTGAGCACCGTCGCCGCCAACACGCTCCAAAGGATGTGTTTTCTTTCGCGCAACATTTCATGAACTCCACGTCCGAGGAAAGGGGGCTTCATCCATCAGAACGCACATGCTTCCATTTTGTCAATACGCCGCCATCCATGGGAAGGCACCAGGGGAGCATCTGTTTTCCACGCAGGATCGAGAAAATGGGCAAAGTCTTTTGAATGCACCAACGATGCGGCGCACCGAGAGATCTTAGACAAACCTACTTCACAATTTCGCCGCATGAAATCGGGAAAAGTCCGAGCGGCCTGCCGGAATGTAGAAACCGGAATCGAAGAGACGCATGACAGACCGCAACTTTCATGCCCTGTCGTGCCACAGGCCGCAAGTCCTGTCGACGGCGCATGTTATTCCGTGCGCGCCCCGTCCGTCGCAGGTCGGTGTTGTCAAATCTACAACATCGGAAGGTAAGATCTGCAACGCCGCATTACCGGTCCCGGCGTTGCATCCGGCGCTGTTCATACAGATCGTACAGGTCGAACAACACCTCACGGAGATTGCCGCCGTGCTCTTCCAACCGGCGAGAGACCTCTTCCGGCTCCACGAATTCCGCCTCGCCCGCCAGGAGTTCCCGGACAAGCCGGTTTGCTAGGTCGGGCCCAGTGCGTGTTTCGAACAAGACGGGCAGCCTGACCGGGCGGTGCGTGGTTACGAGCAATCCGAGCCGTTTCCGCCGGCAGCACCAGCAGAGGCGCGCCCGGCTAAGGATGCTGAGCTGCTCGTAGCCGTCGACGACGACCAGGGTCCGGGGGGCAAGGCGGGTCCGCTGCAGATCGACCGGCAAAGTCCGCTGCCCGTCGTGGAGTTCCACGAGAACAGCAGGCACGCCGGCCTGTTCCACCAGCGGCAGCAGTGCGGCCACGAGCGTCGATTTTCCACTCCCGTGAGGACCGACGATCTGCCCTCGCCAGCCGGCCTGACCGAGCCTGGCAAGCAGCGTCTCAGAGGATTCTCCCGGTGGGAAACGGTAGGGGATGGCGCCGGGCCGCACGTGGCGCGCGGAGAAGGGGTTGTCGGCAGGCGCGAGGTCGTCGTGCCCGGTCACGGCGCGGTCGCTTGGGCGGGAGCCACGGCGCCGAGCCGGAACGGCAATTCGCCGACCACTTCCTTGCCGCGACCGAGAAACGCCCGGACCCGAACGCACCAGTTCAGCTTGAGGATCGCCCCGTCGTAGCTCAACGGGCTGTTCGGCAGCACGGTACGGAAGCTGCCCGGCCGTCGAGGATCGATCCATTCACCTTCGTCCGAGGCGATGCGACGGAAATCGTGGACGGCCATGTCGGTGTCGCCCTTGCCGTCGGTGTACCAGAGGATGGAGACCTCGACGGCCTTGACCTCCTCGGAGGGAAACGAATCGAAGCAATACTCGCCCGAGATCGTTTCGCCGGGATGAAACGCCCGTCCGTTGGAGTCAAAGTGGATCGTAATGCTCGGCTCGGTCATCGGGCTGCGCTTTCGTTGTCTCCCGGG
>JABWBD010000358.1 GCA_013360685.1 Pirellulales bacterium | reverse complement strand
ATTCAAGCTGGCCCTGCTCAACTACACGTATGGCACCAACGGCGTGCCCACCGATCCGCCTACCATCGTTAACCTGATCGATACCCTGCAAATGGCTCGCGACCTGGCCGAGGCGCGCGCCCGAAAACCACATTTCATCCTGGTCGTCATGCACTGGGGCCTCGAATACCAGCTCCAGGAAAATGCCGAACAGCGCCAACTGGCCCGCTTCCTCATTCGAAACGGCGCCGACCTGATCATCGGTGCACACCCACACGTGGTGCAACCGGTTAAAATGGAGTCGGTTGTCCTGCCCGACGGTTCGCGCAAGCAGGCTTTAGTCGTGTATTCGCTCGGCAATTTTATCTCAAACCAACAAAAACCGGGTACCGACGGCGGTCTGTTGTACCAGGTAGATTTGCTGCACCGCAAGGGCGTGCCCCATGCCGAACTGGGCAGTCACGGGTACTTGCCGGTGTGGCGGTATGTAGAGAAAAAGGCCAACGGTAAAACCACTTTTTACACCCTGCCCGTCAGTGCGTATGAGCGTAATCCTGACGCTGCGCCGGGTCTCCCCCTTTCCGCTCAAAATGCCATGCTGAAATTTACCGAAGGGGTGCGCAAACGCCTGAATGGGAACCGGGAATTTTCTGTAAACGATACTAAACCTTACAAGTTTTGAATATCGAACTCACCGATGCCGGCAAACGTTTCCGCTTCGACTGGATTTTCAAGGGTTTAAACTACTCCTTCCATTCGGGCCAGCGGTATGCCCTGTTAGGGCCGAACGGCTCGGGCAAATCCACGCTGATGAAGGTGCTGTCCGGGCATTTATCGTTGTCTAAAGGAAAAATTTTGTTCCGGGAAAACGAAAAGACGCTGGGTTGGCGTGGCAGGCGAGGACTTTTCAGCACATGGTCTGCCGGCAGCCGGATGGGGATTGCGCTGAGGAATGTCGACTACAAACAGAAGCCCTTGAATCTCGACCGTCGGGAGTTGGAGCAGTCCATCCAGGCCGCGGAAGACGAACGGCAATTCTGGCATGGCCGCGCGGCCCAATGCGGCCAGGCACTGGAACTTCTGCGCCAAGCCCGCCCCAAGGTCTGGCCCGGCTCGCGCGAGGAGTTGGACTACGTGATCTACAAAACCGAGAATCTCGTTACCGCGTTCGGATTGCTCGGCGCAGGCCAGGAGGCCAAGGCCGCGTTTGACCGGGCGTTCTTGCCCCAGAATGCAGGAGAGACGGCTGAACTCGGCAGGCAGTTGGAGCAGGCGCGGACCGCCTTGGACCGGTCGAACCGCCTGGTCCGAACGATCGCCGAGCAGATGGTACCCTACGCCCACATCCCGACCGAGCGACACATCCTCTGGATTTTCAACAAAGCGATACCGTCGCACGATGCAGCGAAGGCCTATCTGGCGGAGGTGATCGCGTTCCACAAGCAGCAGAGTCCGATACCGGCGCCCGATACGAGAAACAACCCGTAGGAACTACCGCGGAGCGGGCCACCCGGGTCCGCAGCTTGATCTGTGTTCCCAGGTCGCTTAGCAACGGACGATCAATAATTGTCGTCTTTCGCTCCGCGAAAGCTGCGACTTTCGCGGAGCGAAAGGCAACAACTGCGGAACTTATTCTTCGACCGATGCTTGCTCCTCGAAACAAATTGGAAGACCCATGAACACGCTCGTTACACTCACTGCTTTGTTCCTGGCTGCGCCGGCCGAGTCCCCCGCCGGGAAGCCCAATATCCTCATCGCTATCGCCGACGACCTCGGCTACGGCGACCTTCGCTGCTACGGGGACCAGTCGATCCAGTCCCCCAACCTCGACCGCCTCGCGGCCGAAGGACTGCGGCTGACCAGCTACTACGCACCGGCGGCCAACTGCTCGCCTTCGCGCACCGGTCTGCTCACCGGCCGCGTGCCGACCCGCGCCGGCATCACCGACTGGATCCCGCAGCTTTCCCCGATGCACGTGCGGCAGAGCGAGACGACCCTCGCCGCGTTGCTGCGGCGTGCGGGCTATGCGACCTGCCTGAGCGGCAAGTGGCATCTCAACGGCGGGTTCGAGCAACGCGACCAGCCCCAGCCCGTCGACCATGGCTTCGATTACTGGCTCGGCACCCAGAACAACGCGCTGCCCAACCACCATAACCCCACCAACTTCTTCCGCAATGGCCAGCCCGCCGGCCCCCTCCAGGGCTACGCGGCCGACATTGTCGCCGAGGAAGCCGTCCGCTGGCTCGGCGAACTTCGCGACAAGTCGAAGCCGTTCTTCCTGTACGTCGCCTTCCATGAGCCGCATGAGCCGATCGCGACGGCGAAGGAGCACGCAGACCTCTATCCGGCCCAGGATCCGAGCCACGCCGCGCATCACGGCAACATCACGCAGCTCGACGCCGCCTTCGGCCGCCTGATCCGTGAACTCGACCGGCAGGGCCTCCACAACGACACGCTCGTCTTCTTCACCAGTGACAACGGCCCCGCCATCACGCCCATGCACCCGCACGGCTCGGCGGGCCCGCTTCGCGAGAAGAAAGGGCATCTCTACGAAGGCGGGATCCGTGTGCCCGGCATCCTCCGCTGGCCGGGCCGCATCCAGGCCGGCACGGTTTCCGACGAACCGCTCAGCGGCGTCGACATCCTGCCAACGGTCTGCGAACTGGCAGGCATTGCGGCGCCCAGCGATCGCAAGCTCGACGGCGTCAGTCTTGCCCCGCTTTTTGCCGGACAGCCGATCGCGCGCCGGCAGCCGCTCTTCTGGCATTTCTTTGTCGCTTCGAGCGAACCGAAGGTTGCCCTGCGGGACGGCGACTGGAAGCTGCTCGCGAGGATCGACCAGCCCGGCCCTGCGCACCGCAATTCCATTCACCCCGACGATCAGCGGGCGCTGAAGACAGCCGAATTGACGACCTTCGAGCTCTATAACCTCCGCGCCGACATCGGCGAGACCCGCGATCTGGCGGCGCAAGAGCCGGAACGACTCAAGGCAATGGCGGCAAAGATGCAGACCCTCTACCGCGAAGTCCGCGACGAATGCCCGCTGTGGCCTGCGTGGACTTTTGCCAACTTCGACGGCCCCCGCATCCAGTGGCCTCCCTACTACCGCCCGAAACGCGCCCCAAAGAAGTGACTCGCATGCAATACGTACATCCGCACAATCGGCTTCTTCTCCGGATCGGCCTGGCAGCCGGCGTTTCGCTGGCGATTGCCTGCCCTATTGGAGCGAATCAGCCGCCGGCGGACCCCTGTTCGGCGACAGTCGTCGGCAACCGCGTTGTCCTGGAGTCGCCTGCCTTCAGATTCACGCTCGACGCAACCGACGGCCTCCGCGCCGTCTCCTGGGAAAATCGGCTCACGGGACGCACGTTGAATCTCGGCGGCGGCCCGGAGGTGGAACTGGACATCGGCCTGCCCGGCCAGCCGCTCACGACGCCGAAGCTTCGCATGGTAAAGATACCCGCGGCCTCCGCGGGCATTTGTGGCGAAGCGGTCTTTGAACTGGCTGCGGACGCCCCGAAGCGGTCGGCCACTGTAGCCTACCGCTGGGACGCAAAACAGCCGGTGCTGCGGAAGTTCGTCACGATTGCCAACCACGGCTCGCACGAGTGGAACCGCCTGCTGAACGTCCGCTTGGGCAGCTACGCGACCGATGCGCAGGCTGAGGCCGCCGATCCGGATTATCCGGCGCTGCTCGAAACCCGCATCGACGATCTGGCGGGAACGAAACGCGGCTTCCCCGCTTACGTCGAGGGGCAGTTCTTCGTCGGGCTGGCTCATCCGGCCGGGTTCGCGATCCGTCAGGACCGCGAAATCACGTTGCGCCAGCTCCCCGGCATCAGACTCGCTCCAGGCACGAGTTTCGAGTGCATGGAGGCGGTCTATGGCGTCAGCCGTGAAAGTCAGGCAAGACCGACGTTCCGCGACCATATCCAATGCCGCATGCGCCGGGTCCTCCGCGGCCACGACAGGCCGCTGGCCATCTTCGAACCGTTCGGCGCCAAGCCCGACGGCAGCTTCTGGGAAACCGAGGACTTCGTGCTCGACAACATCGCCAGGCTCTCCGAGGGCCAGCAAGCCTCCGGCCTGCACTGGGACTACTACTCGATCGATTTCTGGACCGATCCGAAAGGCGACTTGAAAACGCCCGACGCGGGACGATTCCCGAACGGGTTTACAGGAATCCTGACGGAATTGAGGAAGCTGGGCACGCTGCCGGGACTATGGGTGGACAGCGGCAATCTGGGTGAATGGACGATCGTGGCGAACCCGGCGATCACGCGCGCATGGACCAAACCCGGCGGGTCGAACCGGCAAGGCATCTGCCGGGCAACCGAGCCGGCCAACCGATTCTACATCGAGGGCTACCGGCACCAGTTGCGCGAAAACGGCGTCCGCCTGGTAAAATTCGACAACGCGCTGTTGGCCTGCGACAACCCCGCCCACGACCATCTGCCCGGCGAGTACTCGGTCGAGCCGATCGAGAACTCGCTGATCGATTTTTGTCGCTCGTTGGACCTCGAGAGCCCCGACGTGTTCATCATGCTCTACTGGCATTACCAATCGCCCTGGTGGCTGCAATATGCCGACACCGTGTACGACATCGGCATGCACATGGAAGGCGCCAGCTTCTCGCCCTATCCGGCCCTCCGCGCCCGCGACAGCGTCACGCGCCGCCTCGACAGCGGCCGCTGGATGCTGAAGGACTGGCCGGCGTTGGGCTGGGATACGCTCGGCGTCTGGCTTTCCGACTGGCCGTGGAACAGCCGCGTCGGCAAAGAGGCGTGGCAGGGCGGCGTGATCATGGACATCAGTCGCGGCCATCTCCTCGCCCAGCTCTGGTCCGACACACCCTATCTCTCGCCCGACGAGCGCCGCCAGATGGCCGACTTCCTTGCGCTGCTCAAAACACATCCCGACTGTTTCCGCAACCCGCGCTTCATCCTCGGCAATCCGTGGAAGGAAGAACCCTACGGCTACTGCTGCACCGACGGAAATCGCGCCTTCCTGGCGATCAACAACGGGGTGTGGCACGACAGCAGGCTGACGCTGGAGTTGAGCTCTGCCTGGGGACTGCCCGACGGCAGACGCTGGGACCTCTATCGCTGGTGGCCGGATCCCGCCAGGCTGGGCGACTCGCACGGCTCCAAGGCCGCAATCGGGCTGCGTCCGTTCGACATCGTGCTGTTGGAAGCCCTGCCGGCCGGCGAACGGCCGGCGCTTGACCGCCCCTTCGACCGGCGGGCAATTCCAGCGGATTTCGCCGAGCCTAGCCGGGAAGTACCGATCAGCGTGGCCAAACCGGACGAGCCCGAACAGCGCGACCCGGTGCGGTGGACCCCTCTCGATCTGACCGAGTTCCGGTCCATCCGCGGCGCCAAGCTCACCAAACAGCCGGACGGCTCCTTGCTGGCAGGTGGCGAAAACCCGCCACAGGACAGCTATCTCATCACCTCCACCGCTCCTGTGAGCGGCATTACCGCCATTCGGCTGGAAGCCTTGCCCGACGACCGTCTGCCGAACCGAGGCCCGGGCCGTGCCGTCAACGGCAACTTCACGCTTGCGGAGTTCACCGTTTCCACCGCCGGCCGGCCAGTGCCGATCGCGCAAGCGCGGGCCGACTTTTCGCAAACCAGCCACGGCGGCTGGCCGGCGGAGGCCGCGATCGACGGCAAACCGCAGACGGGCTGGGCGATTGATCCGGCGGAAGGCATGCGACACGTCGTCGTCTTTGAACTGGCCGAACCACTTGTCTGCGCGCAAGGCACGGTACTCGAATTCCGGCTCGATCACACCGACCGGCAACACAGCATCGGCCGATTACGGCTCTCGGCGACATCCGCAAAGCCGCCCATCTCCGTTCCTCGATCCGAAACCCGTTTCCTGGTCCGCGGCGCCGTCCCGCCGACCGAGACCGGCGGCGTCCTGGCTGTGAGCGACCGCTTCTTCGTTCAACCATCGGCTCCGCACTGGACAAACCAATGCAGATCGGGCTTCTCCGTAAGCGGGACCATAGCCGGCACGCCCGCCGAGTTCGAGCCGGTCGTCGACAACGCCGGCACCTATGCCGCGCCCTGGCAGACATGGCGGCTGCCGGTTGCACCGTCCGAAAGCCCACAGCCGTTCGAGCTGCGCCTCACCAGTACGTTGCCGAGCAACGTCGAGCATCGTTTCTCCGCACATTTCCTGCCCCGGTAGGAAGCAATGCTCCAGCATTGATCCACGTGTGGCAGGTCCCAATGCAGCGCGTTGGTCCGCGACGTGAAAGGAACGTCGCGGAGCGACGTACCACATCGCTACCTCGCGCCTTTCCGTTGAGATCGATCGGGTGGCGAGCTGATGCTAGCCGGTGCGGGAGTGCACCCTTCTCCGGCAGGGATTCGCTAGCCCTTCCAAGTGTGACAACCCGCGTTCGCCCCTACGCGTTCATCTCCCGGCATGCTGCGGAGGTTTGCGAAACTTTCGTCTCTCTCTGGGGTTTGACTTAGATGGCTGGCCTCCGCGTGACCCCCGGCGTGCCGTCTGATCTTCTTGACCGAGGCGAAGAGCGGGGGCTGGCGCTTTACTTCGGTTCAGCCATAGATTCTAGTGATCGTTCGCGGCAGAGAGTAGATTGCTCGGGCTCGCGTTGAGCCCGGAAGGTCCAAGTTCGCCCCGTTACTCGAGGAGTCCCGTATGTCCAGACTGTGCTTGCGTTGTTTCGTTGCTGTAGTGGCCTGCCTCTTCGTTGCCTCCAACTCGTGGGCCCAGGAGGAGGCCGCGAAGAAGAAGGACGTCCCGGACAAGCAGGCGGCGCAGGAGAAGCAGGCCAAGGCCGCCGAAGAGCAATTCAAGAAGATGGACAAGGATGGAAACGGCCAGTTGTGCCTTGACGAGTTCAGGGGCAAGAAAGGCGGCGAGAAGCAGGAAGCGATTTTCAAACTGCTCGACAAGGACAACAGCGGCAGCGTCTGCATCGTCGAGTACAAGAACAAGCCGATCGAAGCCCGCTTCAAGACGATGGACAAGGACGACGACGGAAGCTTGACGCTTGAGGAACTCGTGGGGAACCGCAAGAACGATGCCTCGCAGGTCGACAAGGCCGAGCAGATGTTCAAGAAGTTGGACACCAACGGCGACAAGAAGGTTTGCCTCGTTGAGTTCAAGGCCGGCCAGGAAAAGAAGCCTGCCAAGCAAGCGGGTGAGAAGAAGACCCAAAAAAAGGTGAAAGCCGAGAAACAGCAGTAGTGGCATTGGTCGCGCCGTGCCGGAGATCTCCCGGCGTGGGCGATGCACGTAAGAGCTTCGCAGACGGTTTTGTACGCCGCCGGAGTCGCTCCGGCGGCGTGCTCTATTCCAGGGTCAATCGCGTGGCGGGTTGCGCCCGAGGAATGGGTATTGCTCCAGGTCGACGACGGTGCCGCTGAACGGGCGCGATTGGTCGCTCAGCCAGACAACGGCCATGCGGGCGATCTCTTCCGGTTTCATCAGCCGGCCGATAGGAGCGACCACTTTGGAGAGACTCGCCGGCCAATCCTCGGGCAGGCCGTCGTCCATCTTATAGCGGTACTCGTTTTCCGTCAGGACCCAGCCGACGTTGAAATGGTTGACGCGGACGCCGTGGTGGCGGTGGAGCGTGTCGCCCAGGTTGCGCGACAGGGCCATGAGACCCGCCTTGGAAATGCTGTAGGCCAGCAGGTTCTCTTCGCCCGCGTAGGCGTTGTTCGAGCCGATGTTGAGCACGCAGCCGCGCGATCGGGTGAGGTGCTCGAGGCCGGCTTGGACCAGCAGCATCGGCGCGCGGAGATTGACGGCCATCACACGGTCGAAGAGGGCCGCGTCCGTCGAGTGGATGTCGCTGCGGACGATGTAGGCGGCGTTGTTCACGATGGCGTCGATCCGACCGAACGCGCGCGCGGCCGTATCGATAACGCGGCGGCAGGCGGCCGGATCGCCAAGGTCGTCGATATGGAGGATTGTCCGGTCGCCCAGGGAATGCACGACCTCGCGGCCCAAGTCCTGGTCACGTCCGTGCACCAGCACGCGCGCACCCTCTTCCACGCACCTCTTGGCGATCGCGCGGCCGATTCCGGTCGTGCTGCCCGTGACGATGACGACTTTGTCTTCAAGAAGCATGAGGGACTCCTTCGACGAAGGGGCGGGGAGGGGGGAATGGGATAATCGAGTATTGGAGTATTGGTGGAGGCCCCGGAACCTATCATCGCTCCATTATTCCAACACTCCAACATTCCGTCATTCCTCCTCCGCTCGCCGCTGTGCCTGCTGGGTGCGCCAGAGATCGAGCCTGGGGGGAAGCTCCTCGGGGCGTGCCGTGCCGGTGGTGGCAAGCTGTTGGACGGTAATCGAGGCGACGAGGTTTCCGACCAGGGCGGCCTCGGGGAGCGTGGCTCCCGCGGCCAGGGCCAGCACGACGCCGGAGGTGGCGCTGTCGCCGGCGCCGGTCGGGTCGATCGGGCCTTCCACGCGGACCCCTGGTACCGCCGTCAGTTCCGGATCGCTGACGACGACCCCGTCGGCCCCGCGCGTGGCGACAATCGGTCCGCCGACCTCCGCGCGGAGGA
>JABWBD010000357.1 GCA_013360685.1 Pirellulales bacterium | reverse complement strand
GCTGGCCCGCCAGGCGAACACCGCCGCAGAGGTTCTCCAGCTTCAGACCGCAATCCATGCTCGCGCGGTGGAAGTGGACCTCCATGTCCCATTGCGAAGTGAGCGGCGACTCCGGCCGGCCGGCATGGGCGAAATCGAGCGTACCGCGAAGATTGACCGGCCCGCTGGGATTGAGTGCAAGCAGCCCCTTCTTCAAGCCGTCGGGAAGGGCTTGGACGAGATCGCGGTCGAGGCGGAGCCGATCGACGGCAACGTTCTCGAGGCGGAGGAGCCAACCGCCGTCGGAAAGAAACCGGCAGCCGCCGTTGCACGACATCTCGGCGTCGCCGTGCTGCGCCCGGATCCGTTCCAGGGTGACCTCGCCATCGCGGTACCAGAGCACTCCGCGAAGCTTCTCCATTTGGTACGGGAACGTGGCCGGTTCGATCGACGTGTCTTCGCGAGGCTCCGCGCGCAAGGCGACGCTCAGCCGTTCTTCGCTCGAAAGGTATGTGACCTCCGCGGTGAGATCGACCATGCCTTGCGGCTTCAGGCTGTTCCAAAGCTGCTGCAAATTGGGGCGCAGCGCGTCGCGGAGCTCTTCCTCGAGCGGAACGCCGCTGCCGCTGAACCGCAGCGTCAGTTTCGAGCCGCCGGGCGCCGGGAGCATTTCCCCTTCGCAGGTCACATAGCCCGTATCGTTCGTCCCGTCCATGCCGGTGAACGTCCAGCGGTCGTCGACCATTTCGATTTTGCCGCGAATGTTGCTCAGCGGATAAGGGAACTTGTTGTAGCGCAGCCAGCAGTGGTTCAGGCCGACCAGGAGGCGCCGGCGGAGGGGCTGCTCAGGCTCGTCGCGCCACGATCGGAAATAGAAGTTGACGGTGCCGCGCGGGTCGAGCGACCGGAGCACGTTCCGCTGCTTGGCCGGCAAGGCGCTGAAGAGTTTTTCGTCGAGTTGAATATTGTCGCCCCGGGCTTCGACCCATCCGTAGGGTGCCGATAGCGGCTGGCGGACTTCCGCCGACAACCGCACCGGTTGGCTGCCGCTGTAGGCCGTGAGATTCACGGCGAGGACGTCGCTTTTCAGTTCCAAGGTCCCGCTGGCGTGTTCGACCCGGTAGGGAAACTTCTCGTAGGCAAAGGATACGTTGATGCAGCGGACGGACAGGTCCGGGGTCCAGGTCCGCCCGTCGAACGAAAGGGTCGCGTCGGCGTCGATCTGGCCGGCGGGGAGGTATTTGTGCCATCGGCTGCGGAGCGATTCCGGCAGGGCATCCATGAGCGGGCCGTCCAACTCCAACTGGCGGATCTCCGCCGCTACCTGCAGAGGACTGTTCTCCCGGTGGCCGTTGCGACGGCACGACAGACGCAGCGTGGCCTGGCTGGCGCGGGCCGAGAGATCGTCGAGCGTGAGGCCGGCGTTGTCGACGTGGAATCGGCCCCGCAATTCGCTGAGCGGATGCGGCAGTCGCGGATCGTCGAGCCGCCCGCGGACGAGTTGCCCGGAAATATCGAAGCCCAGCGGTTCCGGCCGGCCGGGATCGTAACCGAGACGGAAAGCCAGGTTCGCCTGGCCGCGAAACGTGGCCAACGGCTCCAAACGCGCCGCCAGGACGGAAGGCAGGGCGTCGCGTAGTTCCGGGGCAAGCTCCAGGCTGTCGATCGACCCGTTCACGTTCCACTCGGGCCGAATCGGATCGACAAAGCCCTCGATCCGGATCTGGCGAAGATAGTCGCCGCCGAGCGTCGCCTGCAATCGACGGAATCGCCTTTGTTCCTGCGGAGTTTCGGCACCGGGCGGAGAGAGCACCAGGTTGACGTCGCGAAGCGTCAGCGTGCTCGAAGGGTTTTTCAGAGGGTCGAAAACCTCGATCGTGCCGTTCTCGACCGCTACCTCGGGCGGCTGATCGCCGAAGTGAGGCAGCGGGAGGAGCTTTGCGGCGCTCCAGTTCCCGTCGCGGCGCCGCGTTGCCCGAAGCGTCGGCCGGCGGAGTGCCACGCGGCGGATCTCCGGGTCGCGCGCGATCAACTCTTTCAGGTCGGTCCGGCACGTGAGGACCATCTCCTCAACGTGGAGCAACTCCGCGCGCGGTCCTTCCGCGCCAAGTTCCACGATCGATAAGCCGCGGACCTCGATTCCCTCGCCGTCCACCAGTTCGGCGGCTCGGACGCTCACTTTCAGCCCGGCATAATGGCCGGCGAACTTCGCCTCCACGCGGCGGCGGATCTGTTCGTCGACATGCCGGTCGAGGTACAGGACGGCAACGGCTGCCGCCAGGCTACCGATCAGGAGTCCCCATTTCACGACCGACCAGAAGGAGTCGATCAGACTTCCGTTTTCCTCATGCTTCGAGACCGCCAAACTTCCTCCGATACCACCCCTGCCGCCAGCACGATCAGCCCCAGCATCGCCGGTTGGCGATAACGAATGGAGCTGACGAAGACGACATGCAACAGCGTGAAATAAACCGCCGGAAGCCAGCAGAACACGTAGGGCAGCCCGCGGCGGACCGTTCGGGCCGCTCCCACGATCGCGAGCACCAGCACCGGCAGATAGCTCCCCAGGATGATGACCCGGACGGGCCAACTCGACAGGGCCTGTTCATTCGGCCAGACGTTCCACATCCGTAGGAACTTGATGACAGCTAATTCCGCCGCCCGGCCGGGATGTTGCAGCGCCCATTGAACCGCCGCCGTGCGCATCCGCCGGTCCAGGCGATACTCGAAGGCCGCCGGATCATCCTCGGGCAGGTCGGCCGACGCCCGGCGCTCCAGGTCGACGAACCGGCCCACAAACTCCATATTGCTTGCGCCGGTGGCATCCGGACTCCATCCGTCGTAGAGGCTCGCCCCGACCTGCAGACTGGTCGCCACGAAATGGCCCGTAAGCCGGGCATTGCGTATCCACCAGGGCAGCATCGCCGTGACCAGACCCAAGAGCATGACCGCGCCCACGGCAAGGCTTCGCCGGCGTTGGCCGGAGGCAATCAGACCGACCAGGATGGCCAGCGGAGTAAACAGCAGCCAGCTAGGCCGCACAAGCGTCGCCGCCCCCGCCATCAGTCCGCCCAGGAAGGCGAACAGACTGTTGCGGCTGGGGGTGGCCGCTTGCCAGGCAGCAGTCCAGAGAGCCAGATGCGCGAGCATCAGGGGGCAAAACGGCGCTTCGCTCAGAACCAGCACACTGGTGACGATCGCGCCGGGATACACGGCGGCGATTACTGCGGCCAGGATTCCGGCGCGCGGATCAAACAGCCGCTGGGCCAACCACCAGACCCCGAAGACCGAGAGAGTGCCGAACACCGCACCCAAGACGCGGCCCCACAACGGCGACGCGTCCGGGCCGGCCACCCAAAAAATCGGCGCCAGAAGAACGGGATAGCCGGGGGTCCGAAACACGAAGCCGTATTCCCCGTACCGGTATGGTTCTCCCGCCGCCAGCGCGCGGCCCAAGTGCCAGTAGCTGAAGCTGTCGCCAAAGCGGAAGGGGGCGTCGAGCCTCGCCTGCCACGCCCAAGCCGCAACCAACCGCAATACCAAAGCCACCAGCAACACGAAGGCTACCTGCTTTGCGGTCGGCGATTTCATGGGCGTTCGGGTCGGGTCCGGCGATAAAATGGGTGAGGTATGCTACTTCGGTTATGCGATCGAGGTCAAGTCAGATCGGGCAATCTGGAACCGCACGCACCCCCAGCCAGATGGAGATATGGATTGGAGGTTCTTCCGTTCTTGGATGCCAGGCTCGGCGTTTTCTGTAGGACGGCCTTCCCAGGACGTCGAGATTGCGGGAAAAAGACGGCCTGGGAAGCCCGTCCTACACCCAAAAACGGAAGAGCCGGATTGGAGCGGCGCGCCGGCTGTTGCCTCGTCTGCGTCTTGGGCGGCTCCTGGGAAAGAAGAATGAAGACCGGCCTGTAATCGGTCCGCGAATGCTCGTTACCACAGCAGCCATGAGCCTCGCTTTCTTCTACCGGCCTGCTGGACTTTCGCGCCCGCCCCCCGGTATACTCGGGATTCGATCTTGACGGCGGCACGGCGAGCGATTCCGAACCGGCGGCAGTTCGGCTTGTCTGGCCGGGGGTGCACCTCTTCTGATCTGACTGGCGCAGGAGAAAACCATGGCTTCAGGACTTCCCGACTACATTCGAGCGGCGCGGCCCGTGCCGCAGTCGAACCGTGTGGCGTGGTACAAGAGCACCGCGCAGACCTACGCGGGCATCATGTTGTGGTTTGTGTTCTGGCAGGACATTCCAGCCGGCGGAGGAACTCCGGGCGGCACCTTGGCACAGGGTCTGGGCATCGCCTTTTGTGGACTCGTCCTGGCCGGACTGCTTTGCCACTTCTTCTACTATCTCGCGCCCGGTCTGTTCGGGCTGAAGACAGGTCTGCCCTTGTACATCGTGGGGACTTCCACGTACGGCGCAACCGGCGGCTTTCTCATGCCGGGCTTTCTTATGGGGGTTTTGCAGTTTGGCTGGTTGGGCGTGAACGCCTTCTTTTCGGCCGTCCTGCTTTGTGCACCTTGGGTCGGAGGTCCCGACGCCGCCGTGGGCACGCCCCTGCACGCCGTCGTGGCGACCGTCTGGGCGGTGCTCGCGGCATTCATGGGTTTGAAGGGCATCCAGTACGTGGCACGCGTGGCAAGCTTCCTGCCGTTGATCCCGCTGGCAATTCTGCTGATCCTGTTCATTTCGACGGCGTCCGGGCTGGGAAGTTTCAATGCCCTCGATCTGACCGGCTCCGCCCGATCTGCCGCGGACAACGCACAGTCTTCCGCTCTGAGCATTTGGGGAGTTGTTGCTTTCCTCCTGACCTACATTATCGGCTTTTTTGCCACAGCCGGGGCCGCGGGCACCGATTTCGGAATGAATAACCGCGACGCGAAAGACGTGCAACTTGGCGGTTTGGTCGGCATTGCCGGCGCCACGATTTTCGCGGGCGGGCTGTCGCTCCTGATTGTCGCGGGAGCACACGGCCTGGGGAAACTTGACGACCCAACCAAGCTTCAGACGACGGCGCTGATGGCCAATGTCATGGGCAAAGACATCGCTCCCATCTTCTGGTACCTCCTGACCATCGCTGCCTTCCCGCCCGCTTGCTTCTCGGCCTTCATTGCTGCAAACAGCTTCAAAACGACTCTCCCGAAGGTCAACCCTTTCATCTCGGTGGGAATCGGCACGCTCGTGAGCATTGTCCTGGCGGTGACTGGCTGGGCGGGCGACGTGGTTTCGGTCTTTTCGATCATCGGTGCGTCGTTCGGTCCGGTCTGCGGAGCCATGGCGGCCGACTATCTGCTGTCCGGCAAGCGATGGGCCGGGCCGCGAGCAGGATTCAATCCAGCCGGTTGGCTTTCCTGGATCGCCGGGTTCATCGTCGGCGCGTTCAACAGTGTGGCAGCCTATATTGATCCGCTCAAGGAGTATGCCAATCTCATCCCCGTGCCGCCGCTAATGGCCTTTGTCGTGGGATTCGTGCTCTACTTCCTCCTGGCGAAGATCGGCCTGCAGAGTCGAACTCTCGAAATGCCGGCGACCACGCAGGAAGGAGCCGGCGTGTAACGGCTCACCTGGCCGCGCTGCCAGGTACACAGGTTTCACCCGCGAGGACGCGTCCTTTCGGAAAAGGCCGCGTCCTTTGCGTTGTCGCGCTTCAGATGCAGGCAGCCCTCGGCGATCTCGGCCGATACCGCCCCGGGAAAAATCTGCTTCCATGGCGACGCATCGGATTTGTCCGCGGCGGCGCAGAGCATCTCCGCCAAGAGGCACCACTGCTCGTAGCCCATCGACTGCTCCGGCCAACCTTGCCGCCGCCAAACGGAAATGAGCAACTCGCGAAGCAGGTACGGCTCGAGCGAGCCAAGCCGCGCCGGATCGATCCGGATCCGGCCGGTTACCTCGTCCCGAACGGCACGGTCGCATGCCTGGTCGACCAGGCGGGCGATCGTCTGCTGCAGTTCGCCGGCGAGCGTTCCCAGCCGCAGCAATGCCTCGACGACGGCAGGATTGAACTCCTCGGCCACGAGCGGAATGAGACGATGGCGGAGGCGGTTGCGAGTGAAACGGAGGTCCGTATTCGTTCGGTCGATCCGGTAGGGTTGCCCCAGGGTATCGAGATAGGCGATGAGTTCCTCGCGGCGGAAGGAAAGCAGTGGCCGAATCAGGCTTGCCGGGCCGAGTGGCCTCGTACGGGGTATTCCCGCCAGCCCGGCAATGCCAGTGCCGCGGACCACGCGGTGAAGAATCGTTTCCGCCTGATCGTCGGCCGTGTGGGCCGTGGCCACGTACCGTGCCCCCACTTCACACGCGGCACGCTCGAGAAATGCGTACCGGGCTTCGCGCGCGGCAGATTCCAGCCCGTCCGGATCCCCCGCCCCAAAATAATCCTGCGGCACGCACTCCACTCGACAAGCCAACCCCAGTTGCCAGCAAAGCTCCTCGACGAAACGCTGGTCGCCGTCCGACTCGCTGCCACGGAGCCGATGGTTCAGATGGGCAACCACAAGCCTCCCGGCACCGGTTTTTCGAACCGAGTGCATTCCCCGGATCATGGCAACGCTGTCGCAGCCGCCGGAGACCGCTAACAGGACGGTCAGATCGCTCCAGAGCTCCGGTGGCCACTGGCCGGCAAGGCTAGACTCGAATTCGTGTCGAGATGGCATGGTCTGAACAGCGAGCCAAGCACATCCACCTATCCAGCGGGGTTCGGTTTCGGCTGGTGGGGGATGTGAAAACGGAAGCCGACCAAGGACGATTGGGCTTCAACTTTCGTTCCACCGACATAGCCGATGTCTCTTGGCCGAAGGCATCTCCCATCGCAGACTGGGATTGTAACCCCAGGAATGTGGAAAAGTCATCCCGTCTCAGAGACCCTGTGAAAGCAGCCCCGCAACTCAGCGTACTTCGCGCCGGCCGCAGGGATTCCGCCGTAAGACTAATCGCTCTAAAGCCGGGTGGCAAGCGGGCTTATCTCGCGGCAGATTGTCGCTTCTGGAGTTGCAGTTTGCGTGCCGTTTGATAGGATATTAGTGTCGCGTGAAAAGCCAACCCGCCACCGGCTGTTTTTCCACCCGTTGGAACTAACGCGGAGGCCGGACGGTCGTGGCCGAAGGGCTGAAACGCGTGACAAGCGAACACAAGTTACACGTTGGAAGAGTGTCTGCGCAAACACGCAGAGGGGCGCGTCGCGAAGGATCATCGCCAGACGGCGGCGCGTAGACCGGAATCAGTCAGCAAGAACATCGGTAACAAGCCTTCTCCAACTGCCTGTGGGAATCTCGGAAATGGATTGGTTTTGGATGGTGCTTACGTATCTGCTGGAGCATTGGCTGGGACGTCCGACCGGCGTCGTCCGTTGGGCGATTGCCTCGGCTGACCCGCGATGCCATGCAGGCCGCGGACGCCCTTGCTCGAGATCCCTGGCAGTTGGCTGGATGAACGATCACCCCTGGTCGGAAAGGTTCGGTAGCCCACTTGGCTATGGCTTAGTATCTCCCGTGGTCTTTGGCGGCCGCGCCGCGCTGCGCGTCAAGCCCACCGGGAAATCGAGGGGTCGCTTGCCTGCTGATCGTTGATCAGGTCTGCGCGCTATTCTTCTGGCTCAACCGGGGCGGTAATCCGTCCCGGTGTCTTTCGCTTCGCTGACGATCACTGCGGTCAGGCCGCACCAACGGCGTTCCGCCCGCAGTGACGCCTTGCTTCGCAGACGCTCCGCCGATGCGCATCCGTGAGGAATACTGCTGTGGACCCACAACTCGTTATCATCGTCGTCGTGCTCTGCGGTTTCGCCGCCGGCGCGACGTTTGCCCTTACGAAGCTTTTGGACCATCTTCGCCGCAAGGATGCGGAATCCGAGGCCCAGCAGATTGTCGAGCGAGCTCGTCAGGAGGTGGACGCCCGCCGCCGCGAAGCCGAACTGGAAATCAAGGAGCTCGCCCTCCAGAAGAAAGCCGAGGGCGAGAAAGAACTGCGGTCGCTTCGCGAAGAACTGCATGAACGCGAGCGGATGGTGGCCAAGCGTCAGGACGCATTGGAACAACAGGGCGAGCAACTGCAAAAGCAGGAAAAAATCGTCGAAAGCACCCAGCGGAAGCTTACGGAAAAGATCCAGGAAACCAACCGCCGCAAAGAGGAACTCACCAAGCTGTTGGATCTCCAGCGGCAGACCCTCCACGAGCTAAGCGGGCTGAGCAAAGAAGATGCTACCAAGCGACTCCTGGAAATGCTGGAGACACAACTCCAGCAGGAGATGGGGGCCGTGGTCCTGCGCTACGAAAAGCAGCTTGCTGAGACCTGCGAATCAAGGGCCCGTGAGGTGCTCTTGACCAGCCTCCAGCGGTATGCCGCCAGCCACACCGCCGAGACGACCACCAGCACGGTGGACATCCCAAGCGACGAAATGAAAGGCCGGATCATCGGCCGCGAAGGCCGCAATATCCGGGCTTTTGAAAAGGCGACGGGGGTCGACGTGATCATCGACGATACGCCCGGCGTAGTCATTGTCAGCGCATTCGATATGATCCGGCGCGAAGTCGCCCGGCTGTCGCTCAATAAGCTGATTGCCGATGGCCGCATCCATCCGTCGCGGATC
>JABWBD010000356.1 GCA_013360685.1 Pirellulales bacterium | reverse complement strand
GGACGAAGCGGTTTCCAGTCGAGGGTAAGCTTGCCGTCGAATCCATCCAAGAGCCTGTCCTGCCCGGTTGACTCGGCCGCGCGAGCCAGCCGCAGGCAAAGGGTCAGGACAACCAGCGGTACGAGCATGTAGAGCGGTCGCATAAGGGCCTCCGACATGAAGGTTTCTTGGCAGGAAGAACGGGCCGCACGATATCGACACGTTGCACCGATGGTCCTCGCTGCTGTCCCCGGGGATGGCCAACGAAGCGGGAGGCCGGCAACAACCGGCCTCCCGGCCTTCTAATGCGAGCTAATTCCGCGATTGGAGGTCGGCCGCGCGGATAACGCTGCGGTTGTCCTCGTCGATCTTGAAGGGGCCCGCGTTCATGCGGACATGGACGAAATACTGGTCGGCGCTGTCGGACGGTACTCGCCACGAGTACCCGCAGGTAAAGCCTCATCCATACTTGAACTTGCCGGTCTCGACCTGCTTTCCATCCGCGATCGAGATCGTAAACTCCGGCGGCTCGGGCCGCGAGCCGTTGACGAGGATGCCGTTGCAGATTTCGCCCGCCGTGCCCACCAGACTCAATGCAATCGCGGCGTTGCCGCTGGTCGACGTGGGCGCGCCGGTGACCTTCGGATGATAGGGCGGGCCAAAAGGCAACTCCACCGTCTCGCCGGCGACGACCTTAATCGCCTTGGAATCGAGGATCCCCCGGGCGGAGACGAGGGTGCGCGTAGGAGGCGTGGGCAGTGCGCTGAAGAGGACGTCCAGCACGGTAGGCGCATCGCCGAGGCCTTTCCGCTCGATCGTGTAGGACAGGAGCTTCCACTCTCCCTCGGGCAACGGGCACTTGCCGGACTCGTTGTCGGCGACCTCCAACACGCCCAGGTCGCCGTAGACGTAGGCAAGGAAACCGCGGTTCGCATTCGTGATGAAACCGACGCCTCGGGATGTCGGTTTCAGCGTGAGGGTTTCACCACCGGGAGGCACCTCGAGGTCGAAATAGCGGTCCCCGTAGCGGATCACCTTGCCGACGTGGAACTGGTCCGTGGCGTTGGCCGATCCGAAAAAGCTCCTCTGCGTGGGCTGGGGATCGATATAGAGCATGTCGCCGAAAACCGAGGAAATGGCGCCGTTCGATCCGACCCTCATGCCCTTCCCCGGCGAATCGTCAAAACGGCCGTTGCTGTTCAGATCGACGAGCACCACGCGACGGGGCTTGCCGTCGAGCGTGATCTCACCTTCGCGGTAGGCGGCAGCGCTGAGCTGCGCGGTAGCGTAGGACACGCTGCCCGAGGCCCGCGAATATATCAGGAGCCGGAACGCATAGTCGATCCGCTTCCCGTCGAAGTCGAGCTGCAGTTCGACCGCCGGGAACACGGCGACCGAACTGCGCACCGAAGCCGCTTCAATCACCGCGTCGTCGGTGAGGTCCCCGTTGTGATTCAAGTCGAAGTGGAGCCGCGAGTAGATTGCGGTCCGGTCTGCCGGATTCCGCGCCGTGGTGGAAGCCGCCTTGCCATCCTCGTTCGCCTTTTCGTCGTCAGGCCCTTTCTCGGGCGCCTGGATGTCCACGGCAAAACCGTAGTATTTCCCGCCCAGTTCCGCCACTGCTCGGAAAGGAGCCTCGGCTACGTAGCGGGCGGGCTCCTTCTTGATCACCGTCGAGAAATCCGGCTTCTTCGCCCCGCCCAGCAGCGGATCCGGTGCGACGATCTGCGCCGAGCCCGACAAGGAATGGAAGAACGTCTGAGGGTAGGAAGACTGGAATACGCGATCACCCGGGGCGGTCGAAATCGCCGAGTCCGCCTTTTTCAACGCAAGGGTGCAGGTTTCTCCCCTCGCCGGTGCCACGGAACCAAGCGTCGCCGCGACGGCAACCACGCCGACGATAAAGCACAAGTATCTTCTCATCAGCACGGCCCTCCCAAGTTTGGACAACCGGTTCGCTCTCCCGTTTGAAGCCGACGGCGAAACAGACGCACGTACCGATCCCCCTTACACCCGCCGGCGGATCCTTCCCGCCGACCACCTCATCGGCGGCCTCATGCCGTCGCCGTCCCGCGGCCGGGAGGCATCGGCGCGGCGCATTCTAGCCCCCCCAATGAATGGCTGTCAAGTGGGCGGGCCGGCCCAGAGACATCCGTCTTCATTGCCTGCCACACCAACGGCGTCGAGCTCATTAAGATCGAAGAACGATCTCTAGCGAGTCCAGCTCCGCTCGATTTCTTCCAGCGTCTTGCCCTTGGTTTCGGGGACGAAGAGCAGGACAAAGAGGAAGGCCACGGCGCACGTGGCGGCGTAGATCCAGAACGTTTTTGCTCCCTGGAGCGTCTTGAGCATCCAAGGAAACGTCTGGGAGACGAGAAAACAAGCGATCCAGAGGGACACCGTGGCGATCGACATGGCCCGGCCGCGGATTTGCGTCGGGAAGATCTCGGAGAGCACAACCCAGACAACCGGCCCCATCGCCACGGCGAACGAAGCGACATAGGCGAGCGTGAAAAGCAGCACCCACGGCCCTTGGAAACTTCCCAAATAAAAGGCCCCGCCCAGGGCCGCCAGCGATGCGCCCATCCCCGCCGAGGCAATCAACAGAAGCGGCTTTCGCCCCAGGCGATCGACGATCCAGATCGCCACCAGGGTAAACGCCATGTTGACCAGACCGACGATCACGGTATCGTTGATCGCCTGGTTGGCGGCAAGGCCCGTGCTCTTGAAGATCTCCGGGGCATAGTAGAGAACGACGTTGATCCCGGTGACCTGCTGGAGAATCGCGAGCACCACCGCGATCAGCAGGGCAATCCGGATCCCCGGCTGGAAAAGTTGGGCAAGGGATCCGCTTTCCTCCGCAATGGCCGCCCGGATCTCGTCCATCTGGATCTCGGCGCCGCGCGGCCCGGACACGCGGCTGAGGATGGCCTCGGCCTCCGCCGGGCGGCCCTGCTTCGTGAGCCATCTGGGGCTCTCCGGAACGCCGAACAAGAGGACAAAGAAGACCACTGCCGGCAGCGTTTCCGAGCCGAACATCCACCGCCAGCCGTACGCAACGTTCCAACTCGAATCCCCCAGCGACGCGATCCAAGCGTTGACGAAATAGACCGCCAGCATCCCGAAGACGATGGCAAGCTGGTTGAGCGAGACCAGGCGGCCGCGGATCCTCGCCGGGGCAACCTCTGCGATGTAGAGCGGCGAAAGCATCGAGGCGGCCCCGACGCCGAATCCGCCCAGCATCCTGGCCACCGCGAATTCGGTCAGGTTCCTGGGCACGGCCGTGCCGATGGCCGATACCGTAAACAACACCGCGGAAATCAGCAACACTCGCTTGCGGCCGATCCGGTCGCTGAGGACTCCGGCGAAGGCGGCCCCGATGATGCAGCCGACCAAGGCGCTGGCCGCGGCCCAACCGGTCCAGTGCTCGTTGAGCGAAAACCGCTCGGCCAGGTAGCCGATCGCGCCGGAGATGACCGCCGTGTCGTAGCCGAACAGCAGCCCTCCCAAGGCGGCAACCGATGCCAGCAAGTAGACATAACCGATGCTGCCGCCATCGGGCGCGTCCTGGACCTTCGTCACGGTTTTGCCTCCCAATACGAAACGGATCGCCGCACGCGGGTTTCATCTTAACCCAGCCGAGCGGCAGGAGGAAGAGGATCGTCGCGGTAGGGGGATTGGGGAACAGGGGTGTTGGGGTATCGGGGTACAGAGTACTGAGTACCGGAGTACTGAGTACCGGAGGACCGAGTCCTGGGTGCTGCGTACTCGGTACTCCGGCACAGGCGGACCTTTGGCGTTCGTCTTCCCGTCACTGCGCCAATCCACTGCTCCACGACTCCATCACCGCCTCGCGCCAACCGATCCGCGCACGGAGCGATGAAGGCCATCCGAGTGGGTGCGGACGCGCGGCCGGTGCCGGCCGGGCTTGACAACGGGCCCGCCGCGGGTGAGATTGGCAACGGCGGAGGCACGATCCGCCGCAAGATAGGGAAGGGAGAGCATGTCCACGATGAATTCGCGTCAGCGCGTTGTATCGGCCCTGAACCATCGAGAACCCGACTACGCTCCGCTGGACCTCGGGGCCAGTGCCGTGACCGGGATGCACGTCAGCAGCGTCTATCGGCTGCGACAGGCCCTGAAACTCGATCCGCCGGGCACGGCGGTCAAGGTCGTCGAGCCGTACCAGATGCTGGGCGAGATCGCTCCGGACTTGATCGACGCGCTGGGCGTGGACGTGGTCGGCCTGGGCGGCGCCAAGACCCTCTTTGGTTTTGAGAACCAAGGCTGGAAACCCTGGACACTTTTCGACGGGACTCCCGTCCTGGTGCCCGCGGCGTTCAACACCCAGCCCGAGCCCAACGGCGATATCCTCATGTATCCCGAAGGGGACCGCTCGGCGCCGGCCAGCGGCCGCATGCCCAAAGGCGGGTTCTATTTCGACACGATTGTCCGCCAGGAACCGATCGACGACGAGAAACTCGCCGTGGAGGACAACCTCCAGGAGTTCGGCCCGATCCGGGATGATGAACTGCAGCGTTTCGCCGCCGGGGCCGACCGGCTGTCGCGCGAGACGGACAAGGCGATTCTCGCCAACTTCGGCGGCACCGCCTTCGGCGACATTGCACTGGTGCCCGCCCCTTTCCTCAAGCATCCCAAAGGCATCCGGGACGTGGCGGAGTGGTACATGAGCACGGTGACGCGGTTCGACTATGTCCACCAGGTCTTCCAGCGGCAGTGCGACATCGCACTGGCGAATCTGTCGAAGATCTACGACGCCGTGGGCGACCGCGTGACGGCTGTCTTTATCACGGGCACCGACTTCGGCACGCAGAACGGCCCGTTCATCGGTCCGGCGGCCTATCGCAAACTCTTCCAGCCGTTCCATCGCCGGGTCAACGATTGGGTGCACGAGCACACTCCCTGGAAGACCTTCATTCACTCGTGCGGCTCGGTGGTCGCCCTGCTGCCCGACATCGTGGAAGCCGGTTTCGACATCCTCAACCCCGTGCAATGCTCCGCGGCGGGCATGGACGCGCAGACGCTCAAGGACCGCTTCGGAAGCCGGCTGACGTTCTGGGGAGGCGGAGTCGACACGCAGAAGACGCTTCCTTTCGGGACCGCCGACGAGATTCGCCGCGAGGTCCGCCAACGGATCGCCATCTTCGGCCGCGGCGGCGGATTCGTGTTCAACACGGTCCACAACGTCCAGGCCCAGACACCGGTGGAGAACCTCCTCGCCCTGTACGAGGCGGTACGGGAAGCGAGGCGAAGCGGGAGAATGGGGTAATGGGGTGTTGGGGCAATGCGATGTTGGAGTGCGGCCATGATGGGGCGCAGACAGTCAAGCAACCACTACCCCATCACCCCATTTCCTCTCACTCCGACGCCATGCGCACGAACTTCTGGGCGCGCTTCCCCATGATGTCGCCCAGGTAGACGTTGCCCTGTGAGTCCAGCGCGATGGCGTGGACCCAGTTGCACTCGCCCGGTTTCTCCTTGCCGTCCTCTCCTTTCGGCACCGTCCAGAGCTGCCGGACTTTGCCATCGGTTGAGAAACGCATGAAGATCTGGTCCTTGGGCGGCGGGTATTCGCCATTCTTGAACCACCGCTGCGGCGAGGTGCCGCAGCACCAGATCTCGTCGTTGCCGGAGATCGACAGCCCCCAGGGCATGATGAGATTGGTCCACGGCTCGACCAACGTGCCGTCCTGCCTGAAGCACTGGATCCGCCCGCTGTTGCGGTCGGCCACGTAGAGCGTCCCTTTCGAGTCGGCCACGATCATGTGCGGCAGGACGAATTCGCCGGGGCCGCTGCCGTACTTGCCCCAGGTCTTCACAAACCGGCCGTTGGGATCGAAGTGGACCACGCGGCGGTTGCCGTAGCCGTCGGTGACGAAGATGTCGCCGGCTGGCGTGATGACCATGTCGGTGGGCCGGTTGAAGTGGGCCTCGTCGTCGCCGGCCTTGCCGGGGGCGCCCAGCGTCATGAGGAGCTTGCCCTCCGGGGTGAACTTCTCGACGGTGTGCCGCTCGAAGTCGGCGATCCAGACGTTGCCGCGCGGGTCAAAACGGAGGCTGTGCGGCCCGGCGAAATGGTCGCGGCCCCAACTGGCCAGCAGCTTGCCGTCGGTCGCGTAGATCTGCACCGGTTCGGGGCTCCGCTGCAGGCACCAGACGCGGTCCTCTTGGTCCACGGCGATGCTCGGCACGCCTCCCGGCGGCCCGAACCGCTCCGGCCGCTGCGGCCACGAAGGGTCGACGACGTACTCGATGACCGTCGGCTCGCGAGGGTAGCTCGGATAGGACGGTTTCTGCTCGGCGGCGTCTGCATGCAAAGAAACAAGGACCGCCGATGCGATGCCCACCACATACAAAGATTTCGCCACAGCAATACTCCGAGTATTTACGGTTCCGTCGCATCCTTCTTTTTCAGCGGCGCCGTGTACACGTAGATGTAGTGGTTCACGCCGTCTTCCAGGGAGCGGAACGTGACCGACTCTTCCCGGGCGATCCCTTCGATGTCGTAGTTGTGGGCGACGATCCGGGAGCCGGGTTTGAGTTTCGCCAGTTGCGGGATGAGCCGCTTGTTCATGCTCGGCAGGAGATAGAGCATGATGACGTCCGCGCGTCCCAGGTCGAGTGTGAAGATGTCTTCCTGCTCGATGCCCACGAGGCCCTTGACGCGGTTCCTGTCGACGTTTTCCAGGGCCTCTTGGATCCGCTGCGGGTCGATGTCGTACCCGACGCCGCGGCAGCCGAAGCGCCTGGCGGCGGCCACGACGATCCGGCCGTCACCGCAGCCGAGGTCGTACACGACGTCGGTCTTGCGGATCGACGCCAGGTCGAGCATCTTGTCGATCACGTCGTAGGGAGTGCCCACGTAGACGCAGTCCGGGCCGCGCACGGATTTCGCATCTTTCTTGGACGAGGGCGCAGCGGCGTCGGCCGCCTCCCAGGAGGTCAACACGAGAACGGCAGTGATGGCGAGAAAAGAAAGAATCCGTCGCATAAGTGTGTCTCCCGCAAAGGAATTGTGCCAAGGAATACTCCAGGTCGGCAGCAGGTCGGAGGTCTATCGGAAGATGGCCAGCCCCGGCATTTTGCTCTTGAACTGTTCCGCTTCCTCGGCCGTGACGGGACATTCCTTCAACCGCAGGATCCGCAAGTTTGCCAGCGTCCGCAAGTGCTTGAGGGACTCGGCGGTGACGTTGCAGCCGTTCAGGTTCAGCACGCGCAGTTCCGGCAACCCGGAAAAGTGCACGAGGCCGGCGCTTGTGACGCTGGCATTCTGCAGGGCGAGGGTTTCGAGACCCGCCAGGGGCTCCACGTGCGCCAGGGCAGCGTCGGTAAGCTTGCATCCGCCCAGGTTCAACACGCGCAAGCGGCTCTGGCCTTTGATGTGCGCAAGCCCGGGCCCTTTGACCTGGGTGTCTTCCAGGGCGAGGACTTCGAGGTCGGTCAACTTCCCCAGGTGGACCAGTCCGTCGTCGGTGACGGCGATACGGTGCAGGTAGACGCGCCGCAGCCGAGGCAACCCGACAAGGTTCGCCAGCCCCTCATCGCCGACCTGGCAGTCCGCGATCCTGATCCACTCGAGATTCGGCAGCCCCTTGAGATGCGCCAAGGCGTCGTCGTCAACCTTCGGTCCGCTCATCTCGACGCTCTGTACGACGCCCAGGTGGTTTTTCACCAGCCGGACCGGCAGTGCCTCAAGAGCGGCGACCGAGCTCGAGTCGTCCGGCTGGAGCGGCTGCGGGCTCGCGGCGGGTACGCTCCTTGGGGGCGCCGCGGTTTGCGCTTGAACGGGAGGAGAGGACCAGTCGGCAATCCATGCCAGGGCAACGAACAGGGATGCAGTGAGTGCGGTTTTCATAGGGCTCTCCGCGACCGTGGATAGGTGGTAGACGGCGCTATTCTAGTCTCTCGCCCCTACGGTCCACAAGCGCCTGGGCCGAGTTCGCGGAGCGGAAGATTCAGAGCCGATTCGTCGAGCATTCACCCGCCGGAGCTCGACAGCAGACATTCCGCGGCGTCCGGCTTCGGCGGCGCGGGGCATGGCGATACATAGCGCGCGATGGTACTCAGCAGCCTTGCCCGGTCGATGGGCTTGGTCGCATAGTCGTCGCATCCGGCGTCAAGGCATTTCCGGCGGTCGTCGGTCATCGCGTGGGCGGTCAAGGCCAGGATGGGGCGGGTGTATCCTGCGTTGCGGAGCTCTCGGGTGGCGGCGTATCCGTCCATGACCGGCATCTGCATATCCATCAGGACGACGTCGAACGGGCTGTTCTCCGCCAGGGCCGCCAGCGCCAGATGAACCGCCATCTGACCGTTGTCCGCCGCAACGACTTCGGCTCCGGCTTTGCGGAGCACAAATGAGATGAGTCGCTGGTTGTCGGGCCCGTCCTCGGCCAACAACAGCCGGCAGTTCAGGGTGGTCCTCCGCGCCGCATCCTCCTGTTCTGCTCGCTCGGCTTCCAGCCCGGCTTCGGTGAGGTTCTCCAGCAGCTTCACCCCTTCCAGCAAGCCAATGGCGATGCTCAACCGGAAGGTGCTGCCCTCCCCCGGACGGCTCGTGACGGAGATTGAGCCGCCGAG
>JABWBD010000024.1 GCA_013360685.1 Pirellulales bacterium | reverse complement strand
GAGCCGAGACTCGGGCCGCGCGCGAAACGGCGGCGGCAACGTCGCGAGCGAGGCCTCTGGAATCATCTTCGATCCGCGTATCCGTCGAGAAAGTGGACGAGCTGATCAACCTGGTCGGCGAGTTAGTCATCGCGCAATCGATGGTTAATCAGGCGATCGGCCATTTGCCGCCGGAAACCCTTGCTTCCGTCCAGGAGGCATTGGGAGCCATGAACCGCAGCACACGGGACATCCAGGAGCGGGTGATGTCGGTCCGCATGGTGCCCCTGGCGAACGTCTTCCGACGATTCCCTCGCGTCGTGCGCGACCTGGCGGCCGGCATGCACAAACGGATCGCCGTCGAGATCCACGGCGAGGACACGGAACTCGACAAGCAAATGATTGAGCAGATCGGCGACCCGCTGACGCACCTGGTCCGCAACGCGGCGGACCACGGCATCGAGCCGCCGGAGGACCGCGTCCGCGCGGGCAAGTCGCCGGAGGGATCCATAGGTCTCCGCGCCTACCACGAAGGGGGCAGCGTCGTCGTCGAAGTGAGCGATGATGGCCGCGGGCTGGACCGCGAGCGGATCCGCCGCAAGGCAGCGGCCCAGGGCCTCATCGGCGCCGACGAACCGGTGAGCGACGATCAGCTCTACGCGCTCGTTTTCGCTCCCGGTTTCTCCACCGCCGAGCAGGTCACCGACGTCTCGGGGCGCGGCGTCGGCATGGACGTCGTCAAACGCAATATCGAGGCCCTCAACGGCTCGGTGAGCATCGAGAGCATCCCGGGCGCGGGCTCCACCTTCCGCATTCGGCTGCCGCTGACCCTGGCCATTCTCGACGGCCTGGCGGTCGGCCTCAGTGCCGAGGTCTACATCCTGCCGTTGCTCTCCGTGGTCGAGTCCTTCCGGCCCAAGACCGCGGAGGTGAAGTCGATCGCAGGCCGTGGAGAGGTTGTGATGGTCCGCGGCAAGCCTGTGCCGCTGGTCCGCCTGCACCACGTCTTCCACGCCCTGCAGGCCGTCACCGATCCGACCAAGGGACTGGTTGTGATCCTGGAAAACCAGGGCAGACGCCTGGGCCTGCTCGTCGACGAACTGCTCGGCCAGGTGCAGGTGGTGATGAAGAGCCTGGAAGCCAACTATCAAAAGGTCGAAGGGATCTCGGGGGCGACGATCCTCGGCGACGGCCAGGTTGCGTTTATCCTCGACGTCCCCGGCCTCAGCCGGTTGGCTCGCCGGGAAGCTTACGAAAGAAACCAGAACGTGGAATTCAGAAGTTAGGAACCCCGGTTTGGGGCCCGGCAGTCGAACCGAAGGGCCAAGCTCCATTCCCCACCGAAACAAGGAGAACCGTAGATGACGGACACAGCGATTCTGGATCGGGCCGCCGGTTTCGATACCGACAGCGACCAGTTCCTGACGTTCACTCTCGAGGACGAAGAATACGGGATCGAGATCCTGCGGGTGCAGGAGATCAAGGGCTATTCCAAGATCCGGCCCATTCCCAATGCACCCGACTATGTCAAGGGAGTGATGAACCTGCGCGGCACCGTAGTCCCCGTGATCGACCTCCGCTGCCGCTTCCGCATGCCTCATGCGGACTACAACCAGTTCACCGTGATCATCGTGGTCAGCGTGGGCAGCCGAGTCGTCGGACTGGTGGTCGACGCGGTGTCCGACGTACTCAACATCCCCACGGACCAGGTTGAAGAGACGCCCGAAGTGAGCGGCGACCTGGATACTTCATTCTTCCGAGGCATGGGCAAGGTCGGCGAGAAACTGGTGCTTCTGTTGAATATCGACAAGTTGATTGCCGGCGACCGGCTCGACGCAATCGATCCGCCGGCTGCCTGAACGGACCGCGACGCCGGCCCGGACGGAGATCGTCGTCGGCCGGGTCCGTGCGAGGTCCCAGGCTGTTGCCGCATCCGCAGCGCGCCGGGCAAGAACGCCCACGCGAGAAACAACACCCAATCAAGAACATCCGGAAAGGAACGATCCATGAAGTGGTTTCATCGACTGAGCGCCCGGGCGAGACTGCTGTCGGCATTCCTGCTCGTGGCAGGCATCCTGGGCGGCGTTTCGATTTTCACCCTCGCGAAAATGGAGGCAATCGACGGCTTTGTCGAGAAGACGTACAACGACGGCCTCCTGCAGGTCTCGGCGATCAAAGAGGCGGCCATCGATTTTTCGGAGATCGGCCGCAATATGCTCCTGGCCTGCACGGAGAGGGAGAAGGCGGACATCGACTCGACGCGTCAGAACATGGAAGGGCACCTCAGCGCTTTCGCGACCGGATTCGCGAGCGTGGAGCAGGGAGCGCAAACGGCCGAAGAAAAGAAGCTCGTAGAAGAGATCAAGGAACACTTCACGGAATATGCGGCCCTGGCCCGCGGGATCGCAGCACAGGCCGCCAAGGGCGAGATCGACGCCGCAGTCAGCCGGGTGGAGCAGTCGAAGTCCTTCGTCGAGGAAATGGAGAAGAACTTCACGGAGTTTGCGCATCTCAAGGAGGCCCAGGCCGGCGCCGTGCACGAGGCGAGCGAACAGACGTATCAAGCGAGCTTCCGGCTCGTCACCGCACTGGTCAGTGCGGGTACGCTTCTTGCCGTCGGGTTTGGTTGGGTCATGGCACGATGGTTCGGCAGAGCATTGGTCCAGGTATCGTCGATCGCCGATACGGTCGCCACTGCCTCCCAGCAACTCGCCGCGGCCGCCGAGGAACTGTCTTCCGGCGCGCAGGAACAGGCTTCGAGCCTCGAAGAGACCGCCTCCAGCCTGGAAGAAATCACCGCCACCATCCAGCAGAACGCCGACAACGCCCAACAGGCGAACCAGCTCGCGAACAACTCTCGCGGGGTTGCGGAGAAGGGGGGCGAAGTCGTCGGGCGCGCGGTCCACGGGATGAACGAGATCAACGCCTCCTCGAAGAAGATCGCCGACATCATCACCACCATCGACGAGATTGCTTTCCAGACCAACCTGCTCGCCCTGAACGCCGCCGTCGAAGCGGCTCGTGCCGGAGAGCAGGGGCGCGGCTTCGCCGTCGTCGCAGGGGAGGTCCGCAACTTGGCGCAGCGGAGCGCGGCCGCGGCCAAGGAGATCAAGGGTCTCATCCAGGACTCGGTTGCCAAGGTCGAAAACGGTACGAGATTGGTGAACCAGTCGGGCCAGAGTCTCGAGGAGATCGTTGGTTCGGTGAAGCGCGTGACCGACATTGTCTCGGAAATAGCGGCCGCTTCGCGAGAGCAGGCCAGCGGAATCGAGCAGGTCAACAAGGCCGTCACCCAGATGGACCAGGTCACCCAGGGCAACGCTTCGCAAACGGAAGAACTTTCCAGCACCGCCGAAGCGCTGGCCGCCCAGGCGGCGCAGCTCCAACAGGTGGTCGCACAGTTCAATCTGGTCAAACAAGGCGCGGTTTCGGCCAAGAAGGCCACACGGAGCGCGGCGGCGTCCCGCGGCAAGAGGCCGGCCGCGAATGCCGCCAAGCCGCGCCGCGAGGAATCGCTCGAAGACGCCGTTGAGCGCGAGCTGGTGGGGATCGCAGCCGACGGTTGCAGCCGCCCGGGCTTCGAACAATTCTGACCGCTTGAGTCCGTATCGGCAAGGCCCTGCGGCCGAGGCCGGCCCAAGACGAGAGCCGGCCGCCGTGCAGCAGGACGACAGCAACGAAGACGTACCGCAGTCCCGCCGATCATCGCGGGTCTGCCGTGTGACAAGAAAGGGTAATTCCATGAATTGGTTCCGGAATCTCAAAGCGCGCACGAAGCTGGTTGCGTCGTTTCTCTTCTTGGCCGCGATGCTCGGCAGCGTGTCGGCGATCGCAGTCGTTCAGATGAGGGCCATCGGCGGCAACGTCGAGGCCACCTACAACGGCAACCTGCTGCCCCTGTCGTCCATCAAGGAAACCAACATCCTCCTCTCCGACATCGGCCGGGAGACGCTCTGGGCCGTTCTCCAGACCGACCCAGCAGCCATCGGCGCCTCCCGCAAGGCGATCGACGAGCACGTCCGGGAATTCCAGGGGGAGTTGGCAAAGGTCGCGGAAACATCCGATACGGCCTTCGAGAAACCCTTGGTTGCAGAAATCAAGGACGACTTTGCCGCGTACACGGCACGTGTCGACGAAGCGGTCAAGCTTGCCGCCGAGGGCAAGAAAGACGAAGCCTGCCGAGCGGCGGCCGTCGTCAAGGCCATGGCCGACGAAATGGACCAGGACTACGTCGACCTTGCCCGTTTCAACGAAAAGGAGGCTCTCCAAACTCACGAGGCCAGCGAAGCTCTCTGCGCCGGCGCTTTGCGGTTGGTCAGCGGGCTGGTGGCGGTCGGAGTGCTCGTTGCCTTCGTGTTCGGCTGGCTGATCGCCCGCTCACTCGGCAATGCGCTGGCCAAGACCGTCAGGGTCCTGAAGACGGTCGCCGCGGGCGATTTCACGGCGGGGCTAGAGATTGATACGAAGGACGAAGTGGGGCAAATGGCCGGGGCGTTGAACGAGGCGATCGAATCGATCCGAGCAGCTCTACAAGAGACCCGCGCCGTGGCCGACGGACTGGCCGCCGCGGCGCAGCAGCTCTCGTCGGCCTCCGAGGAGATCTCCAGCGGGGCCCAGGAGCAGGCGTGCAGCCTGGAGGAAACGGCTTCCAGCCTGGAAGAGATCACCGCCACGGTAAGGCAGAACGCCGACAACGCCCAACAAGCCAACCAGTTGGCCGCCGGGGCCCGCGAGGTAGCCGAGAAAGGCGGCCGCGTGGTCGGCGACGCGGTCCGCGGGATGGCCGAGATCAACACCGCTTCCAAGAAGATCGCCGACATCATCACGGCCATCGACGAGATCGCCTTCCAGACGAACCTCCTGGCGCTGAACGCCGCGGTGGAAGCCGCCCGCGCCGGAGAACAGGGGCGCGGCTTCGCCGTCGTGGCCGGCGAGGTCCGCAACCTGGCCCAAAGGAGCGCCGCCGCCGCCAAGGAGATCAAGGGCCTCATCCAAGACTCGGTCCGCAAGGTGGAAACCGGCTCCGACCTGGTCAACCAGTCGGGCAGGTCGCTGGAGGAGATCGTCGGCGCCGTAAAACGCGTAACCGACATCGTTTCGGAGATCGCCGCCGCCTCGCGCGAACAGACCAGCGGCATTGAGCAGGTCAACAAGGCGGTCACCCAGATGGACCAGGTGACCCAGGCCAACGCCAGCCAGACCGAGGAGCTATCCGGCACGGCCGAAGGCCTGGCCTCGCAGGCGGAACGACTTCAGACCCTGGTTGCCCGCTTCAAGTTGGAGGAAGGCTCGCAGCGCCCGGCCGCAACGGCCTGCGCCGCACCTGCGCAGGCGGCTGCCACGGGAAAGAAACCGGCGGCGAAGAAACCGCTCACGCCGGTTCACCCCAAGCCACCGGTCTTCCCGAACCATGAAGTCTCCGCGTCCCAGGAAGAGCCGTTGGCCCAACTGGAGTTGGCCGGCGCCGGAGCGGGCAGGAACGGGCATGGCGGATTCGAGGAGTTCTGACCAACCGCTCGCCGGGGGGCTGCCACACGGGCAGCTCCGCCGGCGGCCACGGGCGGAAGGAAGCTCGGATCGTCCGAAGGCACAATCCGCCAA
Organism: Pirellulales bacterium; assembly: GCA_013360685.1. Taxonomy (GTDB): domain Bacteria; phylum Planctomycetota; class Planctomycetia; order Pirellulales; family Thermoguttaceae; genus JABWBD01. Next base: position 30,626 of record JABWBD010000024.1, on the reverse strand, counting down.
CCCGTTCTCCCAGCGGTCCACCGCTCTGTCCTGCCAGTCCACCATTCCATGAATCCATCCATCCCATGCCTACCCTTGGAGCGAGTCTCCCTGATTCCCTGCCTTCGCCTGGCGGCATCTTCGGCATTCCAGACGAGGACTTCGAGACCGTCCGCGACTTGATCTACCGCGAGGCGGGCATTACGCTCAGCGACGCCAAGCGGTCGCTGGTCTGTTCGCGGCTGGCAAAACGACTCAACGCGCTCAAACTGCGGACTCACCGGGAGTATCTCGAACACCTCGCCAGGCGCGATCCGGAAGGCACGGAACGTCAGCGGATGATCAACTGCCTCACCACCAACAAGACCGATTTCTTCCGCGAGCCCCATCATTTCGTTTTCCTCCGCGACGTCGTTTTTCCCAAAATCAAGCAGCGCGCGGCCCGGGGCGGGCCGCGGCGCCTGCGGATCTGGAGCGCCGGATGTTCGACGGGCGAGGAGCCCTACTCGATCGCGATCACGCTTCTGGAGCATTTCGGGCCGATCGGCGCGTGGGACGTCCGGATCCTTGCCTCGGACATCAACACTGACGTGCTCCGCACGGCGGAAGAAGGTGTCTACTCCCTGGACCGGATCGCGCATCTCGACGAGCCGATCCAGCGGCGTTACTTTCTTCGTGGAACCGGGAAGTGGGAGGGCTATTGCCAGGTCCGGGACGATCTGCGGCGGATGGTCACGTTTCGGCAGATCAACTTCTTCGAACACCCTTGGCCATTGCGAAGTCCTTGCGACGTTATCTTCTGCCGCAACGTCATCATCTACTTCAATGCCGCCACGCAGAGAGGCCTGTTGCTGCGACTGGCCGACCAATTGGTCGATCGGGGGTACCTCGTGCTCGGCCATTCGGAGAACCTTTACTGGCTCTCCGAGGTCTTCGAGGCACAGGGCAACACCGTGTACCGGCGCACGCGGTCGGGCCGTGTCCGGCCGGCCCTGGAGCCAGTCGAGGCCGGACCGCAGCAGGCCCGTGCGCCCGCGATCCGGCAAGAGTCCTCGATCGGCAACGGGCGGCGGGCGACCGGGCGATCGGTCGAGGGAAGAACGGCCGGGGCACGGCATTCTCAGGCCGCCGCGGCGACCGGGAACGACCGTCCTGCGGGCCTTTCCCGAGACGCTCGCATTGCGCAGGCCCGCCTTGCCGGGCGAACGACCGAGAGGGAGGAGCCGCCGACGGGAGCGACTCGCCCGGCGCAGGACGCGTGCGCGAAGCAAGGCACTGCTTTTCAGACGCCGACGCCGCATGGAGTACGGCGGCACGAGATCATTGCGGGCGAGTACGCCGCCTTCCACGGGCCGGCCGAAATCTCGACACTGCTGGGCTCCTGTGTCGCCGCCTGCCTGTTCGATCCCGAAAGGCATATCGGCGGAATGAACCACTTCATGCTTCCCTTTCATGCATCGGATCCTCGTGCGTGCGCACGGTACGGCGTACACTCCATGGAGCTGTTGATCAACGAGATCATGACGCTCGGCGGCGACCGCCGCCGCCTTCGCGCCAAGGCATTTGGCGGGGCCAACGTGCTCGGGCTGCACCGCCTCAGCCTGGACGTCGGCCGCCAGAACTGCCGATTTGTCCGGGAATTCCTCGAGATAGAGAACATCCCGCTGGTTGCTGAGCGTCTCGGCGGCGAGCACCCGCTACGAGTCCATTTCCTCAGCGATTCCGGCAGGGCCTTCGTCAAGGTCCTCCAGCACCGCGACCGTGTCGTCGAACTGGAAGAACGCTACCGCCGGCAAGCCGCGGACGAAGTGAAACACCCTCGGAACGACAACGTCACCTTGTTCTGATGCCGTCATGCCTCCTATCAAAGTCCTCATCGTCGACGATTCGGCCCTCATGCGCCAAGTGCTCTCCGAGATCCTCCGTCAGGAGAAGGAGATTTCCGTCGTCGGCGTCGCACAGGACCCCTACATCGCCTGGGAGAAGATCAAGTCGCTGCAGCCGGACGTCCTGACACTCGACGTCGAGATGCCCCGCATGGACGGGCTGACGTTTCTGGAAAAGCTCATGCGCGCCCGGCCCATGCCGGTCGTTATGGTATCCTCGCTGACCGAGACGGGGTGCCAGACCACGCTCCGCGCCCTGGAACTGGGGGCCGTTGATTTTGTATCCAAACCGAAGATCGACGTTGCCTCGGGGACCATGGAACTCGGTGCGGAGATTGTCGAAAAGGTGATGATCGCCGCGCGGGCCAAACTGCGAGGCGCCGGGCGGTCCCACCCGGCCGCCCCTCCGGCTCCCGTGCGCAGCCAGGCCCTCTTGCAGAGCACGCAGAAAGTGATTGCGATCGGCGCTTCGACGGGCGGGACTGAAGCGATTTACGATGTGCTGACCGCTCTGCCCGCCGATGCGCCGGGTACCGTCATCGTGCAGCACATGCCCGCCGGGTTCACGCGTTCCTTCGCCCGGCGGCTGGACGGCGTTTGCCGCGTCCGCGTGAAGGAAGCGCAGGACGGTGATCGCGTTCTCACGGGACAGGCCCTGTTGGCCCCGGGCGGTTATCATATGGCAGTCGTCCGCAGCGGCGCGAGTTATTCGGTCCGGGTGGGGCTCGGCGAGCCGGTCAACCGCCATCGCCCCTCGGTCGACGTCCTTTTCAAATCCGCCGCGCGCTACATCGGCGGCAATGCCGTCGGCGTGATTCTTACCGGCATGGGGGCCGACGGCGCTTCGGGCCTGCTCGCCATGCGCCAGGCCGGCGCGCGGACGATTGCGGAGCACGAATCGAGTTGCGTCGTCTTCGGCATGCCGAGAGAGGCCATCGCCCTGGGCGGAGCCGAAGAAATCGTGCCCCTGGACCGCATCCCGGAACGCATCATGGCCTTGCTTCGCACCATGTCGCACGCTGCTCCTGCGTGATCGGCGCCGGCGTTGCCGAAAGGGCGCTCGGCGCAGCGCCGGACCAGCAGAAGAGCGCGATCGAGAATCCGTTTGATGATGCGTGTGATCGTTGCGGGGGCAGCATGCGTATGAGGGGAAGGTCTTGACTACGAGGCCCCAACAGAACTCCGACTGCCCTCACCCCCTGCCCCTAGGAGCAAAGCGGGAGAGGGGAGTTGAGTTCGGGCCTCAAGCACACCGCGCGCGTGTTCTACGGCAGCGGCAGCCATCCCGGGGACTTCTTCCGAGGCAGGCCCGCAACCTGTTCGGTCCAGTACGCCTTCAGTTCAGCGCGGACTGCTTTCCGCAGTTCGTCGCCGTCCGGAGGGGCATCGGCCGCGGCAGCCACGACCCACGGGATGTCGATGGCAGCGTCCCACATCGCCCAGTGCAGAAAGGTCTCGCTGCCCAACCAGACGTGTTCGGTTTCCGACCAGAGGGCGTCGGCCCGCACGGCGCGATACCGGAAGCGAAAGAACGCTTCGGCAGCCAGGTGAACCGCGCCGGCCAAGGGCAACGAGCGCAGCCGATGCCGCAGAGACCGCTGGCGCAATGTCGGACCGTGGGACGGCACAGAAACGGATTGCACATCCACGACTTCCCCCTTTTCAGTTGATGATTGCGAAATGTCGCTGCTCGGCAGCCGGCACGCCGTCGGTGAAGCAGGCGTTCGGCAAAGCACAACAGGAACGACCCGCCAATCAGCCGCGATCCAGAGAACTTCCGCGGCACGTCGCGCTTTGGGCGACTTGGAGCGAAGATTATGTGGAGGGAAGCTGAATGGGCCCGCCGATGCTTGCCCATACCGGCCCGTATTCTATCACAAGTTTCCGTGCGTGAAAACCACCGGAGGATCGCTGCGAGTGCGGAAATCCTCGCCCACCGATCGTTGCGATCCCGCCCATGTGCTCGTCAGGTGCCTTGCCGATCCCCCGACATCGATGACGTGCTCCGACTGCCGGATACCGATGGGGTTGCTCGTTTCCAACAGCCGGACACAAGCGGGGATTGCGTCACAAGAGGGGGAGCGGGATTGCACGGAGGCGGTCGATGGGATAAGCTTAAGCAATTCACAAAGAGTTTTCATGAGCAACGGGCCACTGCCGATCATCATCCAGGGCGGAATGGGAGCCGGGGTTTCCGGTTGGCGCCTTGCGCGCGCCGTTTCCCGGGCGGGGCAATTGGGTGTTGTGTCGGGAACCGCCTTGGATGTAATCCTCGCCAGACGGCTGCAACTGGGCGATCCTGGCGGCCATGTCCGACGCGCCCTGGGCCATTTCCCTGTGAAAGCGGCCGCGCGGAGGGTTCTTGACAGGCATTTCATTCCGGGCGGCAAGGCGGAAAGCGAGCCGTTCAGGCTCCACCAGATCTTCTCGGAGCGGCCCAATCGCCAGTGCGAGGAATTGCTGGTGATGGGGAGTTTCGTCGAAGTGTTCCTGGCCAAGGAAAACCACAGCAACCCTGTGGGGATCAATTACCTGGAGAAGATCCAGTTGCCGACGCTCCCCTCGCTTCTTGGAGCGATGCTCGCGGGGGTGTCGTGGGTCCTTATGGGCGCGGGTATTCCCCGAACCATTCCCGGTGTTCTGGACCATCTGGCCGCCGGTGAGCCGGTGGAACTTCGCCTGAATGTCGCAGGAGCTGCCTGCGAAGAAGAGCACTTCACGCGATTTGACCCGCGAGGCTTTCTCGAGCAGGGTGCACCGGACCTGGCCCGCCCCCGGTTCGTCGCGATCGTTTCGTCCGCCACGCTCGCCGGCGCCTTGGCGAAGAAGTCCAACGGCCGAGTCGATGGATTCGTGGTCGAGGGCTTCACCGCGGGCGGCCACAACGCGCCGCCGCGAGGAATCCAGCAGTTGGCCGACGATGGCCAACCGGTTTACGGCAAGCGCGACATGCCCGACCTGGCAGCAATCCGGGCACTGGGTCTTCCTTTCTGGCTTGCCGGCTCCTACGCGAGGCCCGGCCGGCTTCGCGAGGCCCTCGACGCGGGAGCGGCCGGAGTCCAGATCGGGACCGCCTTTGCCTATTGCGACGAATCCGACTTGTCTGCCGACCTGAAGGAGCGAGTGCTCGCCGCAAGCGGCGCCGGCCGGTCCAATGCGTTTACCGACCCTGTTGCCTCGCCCACCGGGTTTCCTTTCAAGGTCGTGCCGCTTGAGGGCACGCTCTCCGACGATGCCGCCTATGCGGCAAGAACCCGTGTGTGCGACCTGGGCTACCTGCGCCACGCGCACAAGCGGTCCAATGGGATGCTTGGCTGGCGCTGTCCGGCGGAGCCGATCGCCGACTACGTTCAGAAGGGCGGGACCGAGGCCGAGACGCTCGGCCGCAAGTGCATCTGCAACGCTTTGCTGGCAAACGTCGGCTTGGCCCAGGTCCCACTCGCTGGGCAAAAAGAAAAACCGCTGGTCACATCCGGCGATGACGTCGCAGATGTCGCGCGATTCCTCAAGCGTGGGGCGAATTCCTATAGCGCTCGGGATGTCATCGATCAGGTAGTCCACGGCGCCGAGCCATCACACGCACCCGATCCCACCCGCCAGGAAACGCCGCATGGATGACTTCGACCCCGCGCCACCATCCGCCGCAAAGTCTGCCCGGAGCAGAGCCCGTGCCGCCGTCGAGGCATCGTTGTCGCCGGACGCCGCGGCGGCGCCCCGGCGGATCGTTCGCCGGAAGACCCGCGTCCGCATCGGTAATACGCGGGTCGGCAAAGGGGTGTTTGCCCAGAAGTGGTACCGGGCCCATGACATTGTGGGCGAAATCAAAGGCGCGGTCGTCACCGACGAAGACTACAGCTCCGAGTACTGCATGGACCTCGAGGATGGGAGTTGCCTGGAGCCCGACGCGCCCTTCCGGTATCTCAACCACAGTTGCGAACCGAACTGCCGGTTCACCTGGCACGACTTGCGCGAGCAGAGCGGAGCGGATGTTCGGCGAAGGATCTTCTTGTACGCCTTGCGGGCGATTCGGCCTGAAGAAGAACTGACGATCGACTACGGCTGGCCGGCATCCTACGCGATTCCCTGCCGTTGCGGCGCGGCTTCGTGCCGCGGCTGGATCGTGGCGGAGGATGAATTGTCCGCAGTGGCCGACCGCAAAGCGTGAGCGATCCGCACTCTCGGCCGCCAGCATCACGGCATCCGTCCAACTCGCCCGGCATCCGCCTCACGGCCTGGCCCGAACCGGATCAGAACTCCGCCACGATCCGAAACTCGCGACTGCCCTCCGGCGAGAAGGCGATCGTCTCACCGTCGGACGGCTGGATCGGAGACCCGTTGAGGCTCGCCGAGCGGACAGGTCTTCCTTGGGGATGGAAGAGCTTTACCGCCAACCGCTGGATTTCCCGCCTCGGTTGGAGCTTTACTTCCACGTCGATGCGGCCTTCCGCGACGTGGGAGACCACCTGCATCTCGATCGGCCCGAAGTGGGTCGGGGCCCGCTCGATGCGGATCTGCTTGCCGTCCTCCAGCCACTTCCGCGGAATGCCCGAGAGCAAGACCAGCGTGCCGTTTTCGCCGTCGGCGTCGAAGCGTTCCTCGACGAGCATCATGCGGACCAACTGCAGGACCACGCCCGGCGAGGCGCTTAGCGCCTCATCCCATCCGCTCCAGAAGCTCCATCGCGCCACGTCGAACTCGTCGCGCCAGCGGATGTTGCTGGTCCGCGCCGGCCAGATCGAGCAATCCTCGGGAGATGTGCGAACGTCGCCGGCGGCGCCGTGGGCCAAGGCCCCGTAGAAACTCAAAAGGAACTCGTCGCGCCGTCCGGACCAGAGCAGGCTCTTGATGTAGCCGACGCCGTAGTGCCAATCGACGCCGTCGCGGAATCTCGCCAGCCCGAGAGTCACCCCGCCGTGCCGACTCGCATACTCTTGGATCCAGCCCGGTTCGGGGCGGCCATCCGGGTGGAACTGCAATTCCAGCAGGATCTGCATGAACAGGTTCCAGTAATTGCCCAGGTTGACCGTGTTGAGACGCTCATACGCCGACTCGCACTGGCTGTATGTGCCGGCATAGGAATCGCGCTTGTCCGGGTAACCGATGTCGAAAGCGAAGGGAACGAAAGGAGGGCTGGCGGCGCGATCGATCTTGGCCTCCCAGAAGCGCAGGATCGAGGCGCGCAGGGCTTCGGCCTCGCGGAGATAGCGGCTGGCAGTTTCCTCGTCGCCGAGCAGGCGTAACACGCGGCCGGTGTCGCGGAGACCTCGCCAGCAGGTCACGTTGTTGTAGAGACTGTGGGCCGGGGCGTGGACGTCGCCTCCGTAGCCGAACTTCCGGACCAGCCCGTGGTAAGGCGTGCCGCGGTTGTCTTCGGCGGCGGACCGAATCGTCCACTCCGACCGTTCCTTGAGCTTATCGACGAGCCCCCGATACCACGGCAGGTCGCCGGTGAGCAGGGCAACCTCGGCTGCCGCCCAACTCGACAGACTGTTGACGTAGGGGAAATGGTGCGACGACTCGGGAACGACGTGGTCGACCATGGCGGCGGCATGCTTCTTGGCTTCTTCGGCACGGCCCATCTGCGCCAGGGCGATCGTGGGCCAGCACTCCTCCAGCCCGATACACCATTCGTACCAGTGCGCCCCGTAATGGGGCACGCCCTGGTCGGGAATGATCAGGCACTGGCAAAGGGCGTTTTGAACGGCGTCGTTCACGGCCGGTTCGGGAACGACGAACTGGGCCGCCGAGGCAACTTGCTCCCGCCAGTAGTCGCGGAAGCCTTGGAGGGACTGTTCCAACGGGACCCTGGCAAGCGAGGCCGAGTCGCTGGTCGGGGCATCGACGTGCGGCAGGACCAAGTCCAGCGCCGTGGCCTGATCGTGCCGGAGCGCCAGCGACACGCGCAGTCGCCGCTCGCGCGACGATCCCGCGAATTCGCCCGGCTCGCTCGACCACAGCACGACGGAGCCCTTGTCGTCCACCACGGTCCGGCGATCATCGCGCAACTGGAAGGGGACTTCCGCCGGGGCATAGATTGCCGGGTGGGCATCGCCGGCCGCGTTTTTTTCGTAGAACCCCGGCATGGCGAGGCGCTCGCCGAGAATGACATCCAACTGAACGTCGCGAGGTCCGCTGACCGCGCGGAGTTCCCAGTGGATGCGGTCGGCGTAGTTCGCATCCGAGGCCGCGGTGGTAAACACCGTCATCCGGCCGCTGATCTGCGGACGGCGGATGCGGTACTCAACGCCGGGCATCCACCCGTCGACCAACTGCCGGGAAATCTCTTCGGGAGTCCGGCCGATCGACTCGCCGTCCATCGCAAAAGCAAGCCAGCGCTCCTGGGCGCGTTGCGTCTGGGGGCCTTCACCGACGCGCCAGATCAAGGTCCCATCCCAATTGAGCATCGTTTCGCAGACATCATCGGGGCGTCCCGTGAAGCCCTTGAGAAAGTCGGCCGGAAGGATCATCGACGCGGTCCGCGGCCAATCGGGCTCGCCCTCCTTGAGGATCCGGATTCCCAGCGCATCGTCCGCGGCCTGCTCGGCGCTTCGGAGATTGTCCTGTCCCTGCTTGTCGAGGAACGCTTCCACGCCGACGACATCCGCCGACGGATGGAGGATGCGAATGCGCTGGGTCGCCACGGGGAGAAAGTGCGCCTGGATGGTGTTCGCGTCACTCGCGGCCGTGGAGCGAGCCACCGCTTCCACGGGACGGTAACTGCTGCCGTCCCACCACGCAACGGCAAGCTCCGGCTTTGCCGGCGCGCCGGCAAGTGCCAGCCGCACCATGCTGAGGATCCGCTTCCGCGGCCACTCGATCGCGACGGCATCCGCATCCTTCTGAATGCCCGGCTGATAGACCGGGTCGGTAAGGCACTCGCCTTCGGAAGAAACGGCGGGCCCGGTTCCAAGCCGCGGGCGCCCGATTTCCTGGACCGCCGCCGCCACCGGGCCCTCGATCGGCTCGAGCGCGTCCGCCACGACTTCGCGGACCAGCGCCCCTCGGAACGTCACTCGCCCGGCATAGCGCATCGTGCCGTCGCTCTGCTGGACGAGCACACGGATCCGCGTTGTTTCCACGGGGGCAAACCGATAAGTCCAAGTGACGGTTCCGTACCCCTGGTACGCCGCGAGCGAGTTCCACTCGGAATAGTCGATTTTCACATCCGCGTCGAGCTTCTGCCAGCGGTTGTCCCGCCAGATCTCCACGGGCGCCGAACGAGGTTCGGGCTGGAGGAAATGGCCGTGCAGCGAGACATAGCGGACGGCGAGCCGGCCGATGCGGGTCGGCGTCTCGGTTTCCAGCCCGAAGTCCTTGCCCACCGGCACCACGACGACCGAGAAGTCGTCGCCGTCATTCAGCCGCGGGAGTTTATCGGCCGCGGAATCGGCCAGCCAGCTTCGGGCATGCCAGGCGGCGTCGGCGAAGGGAGCGTAGACGCCCAGAAGAAGCACGCCGGCCAGGGAACACGCCAATCCACTCCCACCGCTCCGCAATCGGCAGATGGTCCGCATGGTCTTCTCCTCTCGAAAAACTTCCGGCTCCTGATTCACTGCGGCCACTCATATCCCTTCTGCTTTCGAAACCCGGCAATTCGCATTCCATGGCCGGGGAGGATGTCCAACAGGGCGTAGGCATTGTTTTCCTCGCCGCTTCCCTCCACCATCGCTGCCAGCGTGCAGTAGTGAATGCCGCCGACCTCGCGGTAGTCGTTGCGGTGGAAGTGCCCCTGGAGCACGGCGAGCACTTTGCCGGAACCCTCCAACACCTTGCGGACCTCCGCGGCGTTCTTTACCGAGTGGAGCCCTTCCACGTCGATCCGCTGGTGGATGAAAACCACGGTCTTGTGCGGGGTGCGGGCCAGATCCGCCTTCAGCCAGTCCAGTTCGGCCGCGGGAACGTTGGCGTCGGTCCATTGGAAATTCTTCCGGCCGTAGGGTTCGCCGTCGCCGCGAAAGCAGGCGTCGAGCACGACCCAGTGGTATCCCTTCAGATCGAAGGACTGGTGGCAGCTTTCTTGGCCCACGATCTCGAGAAACTCGGCCTTTGTGAGGGTATCGACGCAGTGGTTGCCCACGACGTAATAGCGGCGATCGTGAACGGCGGCAAACTCCTTGGCAATACGTTGGAGATAGCCTTCCTCCACGTCCGGAGCATCGGCCGCGTCGATGATGTCGCCCAGCTCAACAATGCAGTCGACCTTCTCTCGCTGGAACCGCTCGGCCGCTTCAGCGAACTTCGACAGGGTTTCCCGGTAGTGGCGGGCGCCGGCGGGAGGTTTGTCGGCGTAGTGCAGGTCCGTGGCCAACCCGATTCGGACCAGCGGATCGGCGGTTTCGGCCGCCCGGAGAGCGTCGGCCGACGCCAGGGCGGAACCTGCGAGAAGCAGCGAGGATTGGCGGAGAAATGCCCGTCGATGGATTGCGATGGCGTCCACAGATGTGTCACCCCGATCACTCGATTACGGTCACGGCAAACACCTCGGCCTTCTGAAGGTGCAAACGCGGCAGGTAACGGCCCGGCGGCAGTTGGCTGAGCAGGCGGTCTTTCCATTGTACGGGGTGGCGGAGCGAATCGCCGGTGATCGGCACGGCTTCGTCGGCCGAAAACCCGCGGACGCGATAGCCGTCCTCGGTGAGCAGTTCGACGCGAACGTTGCCTTCGCGAGCGTCGGCGTTCAGCGTCATCTGCCGGCATCGGCCCAGGTCGAGCGGTTTGAGGGTCACCTGGCCCACGTGTTCCAGCGGCCTCTTGAGGGTCGCCTGCTCGCTCCGCTCGACAGGCCGGATGCCGGCAAAGCGATCGCGGGGAATCGTCGCCAGGCCGACTCCGCTGCGGTGCCCGATATCGGCCCGCACGCCGCCGATGGGCGACTGGTTGTAGGCCCCGTAATAGAAGCGGATCTCATCGTCCAGGACCACGGGCGTTGAATTGCTGAAGATCGCGCGGCTGTCGAACTGGCCGGGTTCGCTGCGGGCCAGAAAATAGGGGCTGCGGAACGGCCGCTCCCACTCCAGTCCGTCGCGGCTGGTCATCAGTTCCAGATCGATCGCCCCCTTTGCCTTGCGGTCGAGGATCTGGTTGAGGCAGAAGTAGCGCCCGCTGTGGAAGAAGACGGGCGACGTGTGGAATTCGGCGTCGGGCGGGTCGCGGTCGTCCGGAGCCAGAAGGAACTGGGGCTTCGACCAGTGCAGGAAGTCCTTGCTCTGGGTCCGGCCCATCCCGTGCTTCCATGCCGCTGCGCCGTCGGGACCGTCCATCCACATCTTGCCGCAGATCACGTACGCCTCGCGGACCGGATCCCGAAAGACGTCCACGGCATCGGCCATCAGGAGGGGGTAGGCCCAAATCTTTCCGATGCTGCCCTTGTACGGCCTTTCACGATAGGCGGACTCGTCGGCGAAGGGAGGCGGAGCTCCGCGGGCGCGATAGGGAGTTTTGTAGAGCGGCCCCTGGTCATGCTTCGTCCAGCGGATGCCGTCCGGCGAGAACGCCACGTGCAGGCCCGGATACTCGCGCCCCTCGACGATCGACCAGTCGTAATAGGCCATTTTGTACCGCCGCGCCGCGTCTTTCTCGTTCGGCTCCACCAGCACGGAGTTGCAGTAGCGATCGCCGTATCCGCCGTTGCCCACCAGAACGATATTGGTCTTTTGGAAATCTTTGAACGGATGGAGGTCCAATTCCGGCTTGACGAAGTCGATCCCGTCGGGCGACTCGGCATAGCAGACCACGCACTCGAGCCGCTTGTCGCCGGCGCGCTCGCCGGCATACGCCTGGTACCACAACTGGTACTTCCCGCTCCTTGGATCGCGGTAGATGCTCGTCCAGGCGATGGCCACTTCCCATGGTTTGTCTTGAAGAATCAGCGGGTTGCGGGGATGCCGCTCGGCTGGGTGCAGCACACGCTGCGTGCCCGAGCGATAGAGCACGTCGTGATCGTCCACCAACAAGATCGTGCGGCCCGGGGCCGGCTCGGCCTTCATGGGCACGGTCAAAGCCAAGAGCAGCGCGGTTGTGCCGAAGAGTCGGCGGATTGCCATGGATGATTTCCTTCCGGGCTTTGCGGGTAAGCCAGCCCGACTATACCAATAACTCCGCATCCTTACCCCGTCAAGGACACCTCCGTGCTGTGGCGAACTTACCGGCGTCAACACCGGCAACCGCGCATCCATCGATCCCGTCCGTGACCGGAGACCTTGCCGCGCCGAGTCTCTGCCGTAACCGCGGCAGGTTCTCCGAAAGGGCTGCTTCCCGGGGCTACGAAACAGGGAAGCCAGTCTGCTCTTCACTTCACGGCAGGGCCCCCTGCTTGGCGACACACACCGCCAAGAGGCAGCGGGCCCTGTTGGCGAGCTTCCAACACGGATACTCTGGAAGATACGTGGGGATGTGTCGTGGTCCGATATCCGAAAACGCTTTAGAGAGCGCCGCGATGTGGGAGGTGCTTCGGAGCGTGGCAATCTGCTTCGTAATCGTGGCCTCGGCAGTTGAACGGGGGGGCCGTGGCCCAACCTCCCTTTCCACCCAACGGCCGGCCTTTTTTCCGCTTCAACGCCGGTCGAGCGCCGTGGACGATGACCCATATTCCTTGCGCCTCCGCCCCGGTGATCGGGCCGTTCCGGGTCGGCGGCGCCTGGAGAAACGTGAAATGCTTCCAAGGCTCACGGGAGTGTTCGCTGCTGTGGCTTGCTTGGGCGCGGCAGCGCCCGCAGCCGAGTACCGCTCGCCGCTGGCGGTCGCGGTCTCCGCCGACGGCCGGACGCTCTACGTTTCGGACAAGACGGCCCTGTGCGTCGCCGTGCTCGACGCGGCCAACGGCAGGAAGGTCCGCGAGGTGCCGATCGCCGGTGAGCCCAACGGCCTGGCCCTCTCGGCCGACGGCAAGACGCTCTATGTGGCCCAACGGAAAGCAAACTCGATTGCCGTCGTCGATACCACGCGGGGGACCGTCGCGGGGCAGATCCCGGTCGGCGCCTGGCCGGTCGCCCTGGCCGTGGCCGGAAAGGGCAAGCGGATCTACTGCTGCAACCGCGGCAACCATACGGTATCGGTCGTCGACCCGGCCGCCGGCAAACAGATCTTCGAGATCCCCGTGGTCCGCGATCCGGCGTCGGTGGCGATCACCCCCGACGAATCGCGCGCGGTGATTACGAATTTCATGCCGCTGGGTGCGGGCACGGATCCCGAACTGGCGGCCGAGGTCAGCATCCTCGACACGGCCGCCATGCGACCGGTTGCCCGGGTCAAGCTGCCGCCCGGTTCGACGATGGCCGGCGGCGTGTGGATCGGCCCGCGTGGAGACTGGGCCTACGTGGTCCACGTCCTCGGCCGCTTCCAACTTCCGATCACGCAGCTCGAGCAGGGCTGGGTCCATGCCTGCGCCTTGAGCATTATCGACGTGACGGCGGGCACGCGCCTGGCGACCCTATTGCTGGACGATCTGACCAAGGGGGCGGCCGATCCTTGGGCGGTGGTCGGCTCGGCCGACGGCAAGACCCTCTGGATCAGCCACCGCGGCGTCCACGAGGTCTCCACGCTCGACATCGGCCGAATCCACCAACTGCTTGCCGGAAACATCCCGGACGAGATTGCCGCACGCGGGGACGGCACGCAGGACAACCTTTGGGTCCGCATCAAGACCGACAGGAGCCGGATTGCTCAATTGACCAACGATCTGACCGCGCTGTATATCGCCCGCGCGATCCGCCGGACACCTTCGGGCGGGCAGGGTCCGACCGGCCTGGCGCTTTCCCCCGACGGCAAGAGGCTCTACGCGGCCAACTACTACGCGGGCACGGTGGGTGTGCTGGACGCGCCCGAAGCCCGGCTTCTGGGCACCATCGCCGTGGGAGACCAGCCTCCGCCCGGCGCAGCCCGGCGCGGCGAAATCTACTTTCACGACGCCACCCGTTGCTTCCAACACTGGCACAGTTGCGCCACGTGCCATCTCGACGACGGTCGTGTCGACGGTCTCCCCTGGGATTTCCTGCGAGACGGGATCGACAACGGCAAAGACGTCATCAGCCTGGTCGGCATGCTCCACACGCCGCCCCACAATCGCCGCGCCACGCGACTCGATCCGCGGGAGTGCATCGAGACGGGAGTCCTCGGCAGCCACTTCGTCGCACCCGAGGCGGCCGACGTCGACGACCTGCTGGCCTACGTGAAATCGCTTACCGCGGAGCCCAATCCGAACCTGCCCCGCTTTGCCGAAGCAGTTCGCCGGGGCAAGCTCGTGTTCGAAGGCAAGGGCGACTGCGCGACGTGCCATCCGGCGCCGTACTTCACCGACAAGAAGACCTACGACGTGGGCATCACCAGCCCCAACGAGGCCGACGCCTGTTACGATACCCCGTCGCTGGTCGAAGCCTACCGGACCGCTCCCTACTTCCACGACGGCCGCGCGATCACGTTGAAGCAAGCCCTCACCGAGCACGATCCCAAGCACCTGCACGGGAAGTTGAAGGACCTGAGCCCAAAGGAAATCGAGGACCTGGTTGCCTACGTCCTCTCGCTGTAATCACGATTCCCACGTCATTTTACGCGCGTGTATCGGACGTTCTTGCCCCAAAGAGCGGGGGACGACTCGATAAAGCGGGCAAGGTTTTCCGTGGTGTCGTCGACGGTAGCGCCGTTGCCCTTGATCTTGCCCGCTTGGATGGCCGCTCGAACGAATTTCTGGTCCGCGGGCCATACGTCGAGATACTCTTCGGTCACCTCGAACTTGAGGATGTCGTACCGATCGACCGACGACGTCAGCTCCTCCGGCTTGGAACCGCGCAATTGGGAAACCAGTACGGCCAGGTTCGCAACGCTAAAGTAGCTCTGGTTTCCCACGGTGCTCACGAAGCCGATCTTGTGGTACACATAGAAGGAAGGTTTCTCGCCCGGGTGAACCAGGACCAGTTCCATCCAGTTGGACTGGCCCACGATATTGCCCGTTCCCGCGTGGAGAAAGTACTGTTTGCCGTCGATGATCGTCCGCCATGTGCCCACTGGGCGTTCGTCGATCTTGGCTTGGTGAGGATCCGACAGGGGGCGTTTGGATTCCACTCCATAATCCGCCTCCGCGCGGATCCCGAAACCCAACAGCAGAATCGCCAGGGCAAACGAAGACCGTCTGAATCTGCGGTGCGACATGATCGTCTCCTCACAAGAGTCGTGGCTATGCGGAACCTATGCGAAACACGCTACGGTATTCGAAGCATAACGTCAGGTTTCCCCTTGACTTCCCGGCGCCGACTGCCGAGGAGCCGTTTGGCTTTCCTTTTCGATTCGCAGACGGATCCCTGCCTTGGTGACGCGCACGGAGGGAATCGTAACCAGCCGCCATTGGTCGGCGGTGGCTTCGCCGCTATCGCCGCCTTGAATGTCCCAGCGAAACTTCTCGCCCTGGGCCACTTGCAGCGCCTGGAGCCGGCGCGGGGTCACGTCGACCGTGCACTCGTCTCTCGGCGCGCCGGGGGTCAGCTTGAGCGTCATCTCCCAGCGCGTGGGTGTGTCCACGATGTCGCCTGCGTCCCAGAGGAGATAGCCATTGATCTGGCCGTGGGGGGCGCCGCTTTCGGGGCGGCCGTCGCCGGGATTGTCGTTGAGCGAGCAGCGGGAGAAGGCCGGATAGCTCCGGTCGCGGCGGAAGGCGAGGAAGTCGACCTCGATGGGCGCTTTCTCCGCGAGGCCGGCCATGTCGGGCGGCGGCGTGCGGCCCTGATGCCAGTAACGCCCGTCGACCGGTTGAGCGCCATGGCTCCGCCGGTCCCAGTAGAACGAGCCGCCGTGGCGCGTGCTTTCCATGGCGCGGAAGAAAACCGGCTTGTCCGCCCAGCCCACGGTGGTGTCGTTCTTGCCCACGAGGATCACCATGAGCGGAAAGTCACTCTCCGGATGGTTCTCGGCATACCACGCGGCGCGCATCGTGTCATAAATATCCACGCCGTCCCAAGAGCGGATCTTTTCGCCGGGCTTGCCCCACAGCGGCGCGACGTAAAGGTCGTTATTCGCCCAGATCGCGCCGAAGTCGAGGACCGGCACGTTGGCGAAAATGGCGGCCAGTACGTCCGGATGGCGGAGGGCGGTGAAGACCGAGGCGATGCCGCCCATCGAGCCGCCCGTCATGGTAATCCGTGCCGGGTCCACCTCGAAGCGGCGGCGAACCCATTCGATGGTCCAACTCAGCCTCCGCTCGGTGTAGTTTACATTGACGCCTTCGGTCAGCGGCCTGCCCGTGCCGCAGTTGGTATTGTAGCCGTGCCACATGGTGAAGTAGGGCGCGGCGCGGCCTGCCACGTCTCCCGGGGCCCAGGGATCGTCGTCTGGCACGAGCACGTGCGGCGGCCCCGGCCGGCGGTTGTGATGGCCCATGCGGTAGTTCCCGCCGCGGGCGTGCGGCAAGATCCATAGCGGTTGTGGCCCGGGCTCGCGGCTGGGCACGAAGTCGAAGTTGAATGCATAGCCGGCGCGATTGCCCATAGCCGTGTACTCCGCCGTCCCAATGTCGTCCACCCAATGCACGTAGCCATATTCGCCCTGGGGAACGGGTTCGGGCATCGCGACTCGCTCGCTCACCGGCCCGCTGACCGCGACGATCTTTCCGTCGGTCACGACGGCGTAGTGGGCGGTTTCATCCTTCTTGGCGGTGTAGACGAAGAGCCCCACGTCGTCGCCCAGTGGCTTGCCGTCCGGCTCGATCACAAAATGGTAGGCGGGGTCGCGTCGTGCGTCCGCCAACTGGTCTTTGACTTGCAGATCGCGTTTGGCCGGCCCTTGGGGGCCCGGCGGAGTCTTCGTGCCCTTTTTCTGCTGTTGGTCGCGGAAATCTCCGGTCGCCGCTCGGAAGTTCAACGTGGAGTCGTCGTCCGCGCTGCCTACGCAGGCAGCCAGCGCAGGGTCTCGTATCGGCTCCAAAGCCCGATAGACGCGATACTCCTTGGCGCCTTCGATCTCCTGCCAGGTGAGAAACGTTTGTCCCGCGCGATGGATGGCCTTGGCAGTCGGCTCTTGGGCCATCGCCCAGGGGCCCACGAAGAGGAAGGCCAAGGCGAGACAACCGAATCGTCCGACTTGCGCTCGTTGCATCATGTCGCTTGCACCTCCAGCTTTTCTAGCAAACTCGACCGCGTAGCCGTACTCCTCCGCTTCACTGCTTCGCGGGGGTCAACGGGCCAATGTACTTCCTGGCAACCACCAGATCGTCCCATCAGACTTTGCTTACGCCCTTTTCGGGCTGAGACATGTAGCGGTAGAGCCAGATCGCGTTGATTCTTCAAACGACTCCACGAAGACGACATCCGGGTCCTTCTCCATTCCGACGTCGCCCGGATATCTCGCGGCGATGCCCGTATTTCCTTCCGGAAGCGTCGGGGTGGGCAGGGGCTGAACTGTCGCCGCGGAAGCCTGGCGCCCGGCCAGCGACCGGCTGGATCGCCGGGTCTGCTGGCCGAAGGCGACGCTCGTGGTGACGCACGCCAGCACCACCGCTACAACCGCTGTCCGTTTCATCGGCAGCTCTCCCAGAGGTGCCCCACCGAACTCGACCCGCACGACGAGGCCCCGGCGGCCTTGGATCATTTGAGCCGGCCGGGAGGAGAGTGTCAAGCAAGTCTTGCCGACGGCGTCCTTTCCCGAGTTGTCACGGAGTCCCGGAGGCGCCCTGCGGAACGTAGCCACAGAAACCGGGAGACATTATGCTGATGCTGAAGAAACCAATAGCCCCCATAAGAGATCCTAACAGAACTCCGACTGCCCTCACCCCCTGCCCCTATGAGCGAAGCGGGAGAGGGGAGTTGAGTTAGGGCCTCTCAGTGAGGTGTTGTCATGCGAGCATGGAGCGATCCGCCGAGGTGGTTCCTGATCTGGGCCGTTGAGTTCACCGCGGCTGCAACAGCCGTCGGCCAGACCGCGCCGCCGCTTCCCGGCGGCCTGCCGCCGCAAACCGAACTGGTTTTCGAAGACCATTTCGAGAAGCCGGAGCTCGACCTGGCCTGGAAGATCAAGGCGGGCCAGTGGAAGGTCCTCGATGGCGCGCTGGAGGCCAAGGGCCCCGACGCTTTTCTTTTGCTCACCAAGGACGCCGGCGCCTTCGTGCGCCTGGAGTACACTGCCTGGAGCAACGATCCCTGCGACCTGAGTGCTTGCCTGAGTGTCGATGTTGCCGCGTCGCGCCCATCGGGGATATTCTTCCAGTTCGGCGGCATGCACAACAAGACAACGGCCGTGGGGTACGAAAACGCTCGGCTTTGGGAGAGCACCCGGCCGCTGATCCGCAACGACGTCCGGCACCGCGTGATTTGCGAGCGATGGGGCGCCTTCATCCGATTCTTCGTCGACGGCGAGCTCCTCTTTCACGGCGTGGCTGCCCAGCTCGCAAACAACCGCAACGGCTTCGCCGGGCTGTTCATCTACAACAGCGGCTGGATCGACGATGTGAGGCTCTACCGCTTTCAGGGCGAACCGGCTGGTGAAATCCTGAAGGCCGAGCCCGATTTGAAAGTACGGCAATGGCTTGGGTTCGACAGCACCGATCCCGCGGCCGTACCGGCACTTCCCGCGGGCTGGTCCGCTGACGCCGGCGCAGGCGCCGCGCGCGTGGTCGTCGTACGGGACTACCAGAACGCCGACCCGCTCCCGCGCTGGATCGACGATCAGTGCCTGGAGCTGACCTTGTCCGAGGGCGGATCGGCGCCTCGCTTGCAAGGTTCCTTCGAGGGCCAGGAAAAGGGACTGATCGAGTTCGAGGTGTTCTCCGAGGCTGGGGAGGGCGTCAGCGACACCGGTCTTGAGCTGGCTTTGCTCGACGCGGCCGGCCGCGCGGCGGCCGTATTGGCAACCGACCGCCAACGGAGGTTCTACACAGAGGGCCCGGCGGGCAAATGCCTGCTCGATCCGATCGTCACGTACACGGGGATCAACCCTAAGCCGCCGCTCCGCTTCGCCCAAGGACGCTGGTTCCGCATCCGAATCCACTTCGACGCCGCGCAGGGACGCTTTACGGCCGCGATCGTCAACATGTACGTGCCGGAACGCAGCTACAATCCCTTTCCCGCCACCGGCCATTGGTTCGTCTTCGGCAAGGAATTGCCCTTCACGCAACCGGCCGAGAAAGGGCGGATCGCCGGCCTCCGCCTGTCGCTCGTGGGACGAGGGCCGCTCCGCGTCGACAATGTTTACGCCATCGCCCCGACGAACGGTTTGACGGTGCGGGGGAAAGACATCCGCAGGCCCGCGCGAGAGCTGCTGGGCAGCGAGGAACACCCCCACCACGACCCGCTCGGACTGTTTCTCTATAGCCTCCGGGAAACGCTGGGCACTCAAGGCCCTTACGGCGACCAGAATGAACTGCGCGGCGGCAAACACCCCGAGGTACTGAAGGCCGCCTTCGCCTACAACGAGTTGCTCGTCGAACATGCCTTCCGCGAGGCGGAGGGAAGGGCCCTCCTTCGTGCCCAAAACGCGGCGCAATCCGGCGGAAAAGAGCCGGCGGGCGCCGCCGAAGCGGTCCGGGGATCGCTTGCGCTGGTGGCGGAAACCGAGCGCGAGCTCGCCGGCTTGTACCGCGCGTACTTGGAAGCCTACTTGGACGGCTTGAACGCCGATCGGATGAACCGAGAGGTGGCGCCGGCTGCCCAGCGGCTGCGAGAGCGACTTCAAGAGACACAAACCTCGATTGCGCATGCACGTGAGCGATTGGGACTCAGGCCGTTGCCCGATCCGCCCCATCGCCGTGTCCGTATTGAGAAGGGCCGCTACCGGACCGATGCCGGCCCGGCATTCTACTTTCCCCAGACGAACTGGCTCTTCTGGCCCGAGCAAGAGCGCCTGCTGCGGCTGGACGGCTGTCCCACGGTCTACGGGCAGCAGTTCTTCCAGGCGCCCGAGGGCCGATTCATCAACGGCCCGGCGTTCGACGCCTATGTGTCGCGGCTGGTCCGCACAACGCCCGAAGCCTGCTTCCTCATCGCAGACGTCGTGGGGCTCCATAGCTGCTACACGCTGACGCCCGACTAGTGGCTGCCAAAGCACGGCGACGACGAGGATGTGCTGTTCTGCGACCCTTCGGGCCGCGTGCCGCTGAAGGGCGAGAAACGCTGGGAGCCGGACGGCCGGACCCAGCTCAACTTCTGGAACGATCGCGTGCGGTCCGCGATGCAGGCGATGGCCGCCGACCGCGCGGGATACTTTGCCGCGAAGTGGCCCGGCCGGGTGATGGGCTGGGAGGTCCTGCAGGAAGCGCATAGCAGCGCCGGCTTCGCCCAGACCGGCTACAACCCCAGCGCGAAGATTGCCTTCCGCAAACGGCTCCAGGATGCCTATGAGACGATCACGGCCCTTAACCAGCAGTGGGGCGCCCAGTACCGCGACTTCGACGCCATCGAGCCGCCCGCACCGAATGCACCCCTTCCCAGCGCGCTGAACTACGAGTTCCAACGCTTCCGGCAGGAATCTTTCCGGGACTGGATTGCCGCTTACCTGGCGGCGGTCAAGGCCGAACTCCCCGACGTTCCGTCCGTCAATCGTATCGTAGACATCGTGCCGTTCCCCACGGACCACGGTTGGAGCTTCGACTTTACGGTCCTCTGTCCGGTTTTCGATTACTTCGAGTTCCACACCTCGATGGGCGAACGCCTGCGGCTGTCCGACCGCATTCTGGTGAGCCTGAAGCGCGCGTTGGGCGGACAGTCGGCGATCATGGAGTGGGGCTTGGGAAGCTCCGGAGAACCCTTTGACGAGCGCGGAGCGCGCCGCGCCACCGAGGCCGAGTTCTTCCGCCTGGCGGCAGGGGGACGGTCGCTCTTGAACGTTTGGTATGGAACCAACCCCGGTTGGGCCGACTGCGCCAACTGGACCGATCCCCGCTGGGGCCACACCACGCTTCGCTACAGTGCGCCGAGCATCCCCGTCAGCATCACGCGACTCCGCCGGTTCGAGCGGTGGCTCCTGGATTGTGAACAAGTGGAGCCGCGAGTGAACATCCTGGAGAGCAACAGTTCTTTCCTCAACGCTTCGCCCCTGCACGGCCCTCGTTCGCGCTTGGTGCTTTTCGCCCAGACCCTGGAATCCGGCGGTTTCGACTACGGCATCCTCTGGGAGGATCTGGTCCTTGCCGACAAGCAGAAGCTGGATTCTTCCGAAGTCCTCTTGCTTCCGTGTGCCACCTGCCTGGCCGACTCCCTCCAGGAGCGATTGAAGGAGTGGATCCGCGGCGGCGGCCGCGCGGTGGCAATCGCCCCGCCGGGCGTTTATGACCCTTGGGGCCGACCCTCGGGGAAATTGCTCTCCGAGGTGTTTCCCGGCGTTGAGTGGAAATCACCGCAGCCGGGCCAATGGGAGACTCGCGGGGCGGTCCTCAGCAAAGAGGCGGCGCACCCGGTGCTGGGCGACCTCTGCCGCGGGCGACTGGGAAAAGGGGAACTTCTCGTCTTCACCAAAGTGGACAGCAACACGAGGCCGGCAGCCGAACCGGCCCTGCTGGCCATCCTCCGGGAACTGATGCCGCACCGGCCCTTCTATGCTACGCCACCTTGTTTCGAACTCACGCTCCGCCACGACGAGAAACAGCGCCGCTACGTTCTCACCGTGCTCAACAGCGACCTGCACGCGCCCGCCGAAGGCGACGTCCGCCTCCGCACGCCGTTGCGGCAGGCGGTCGATGTGGAGATCGGCATGGATCTTCCTGTGCGCCGCGAGGGCGACGAAAGCGTTCTGCGGTTGACGCTCTCGCCCGCTGAAGGCGTCTTGATCGAATTGCGGGAGTAGCGGGCCGTGCGTATCGAGGACCAGCGGTGTGACGGAATATTCCCTCTGGTCGCGAACGTGCCGGAATTGTCCGTGCGTTCACCAGCAGGCATCCGTCGGTCCCGCCGCCGCTGTTGTTTTCGATGATCCAGTCGTGCGAACCGGCCGCCAAGCCCTCGACAACGCAGAACCCCGAGTCAGGCCGAAATCCGGGATTGATCGCGTACAATCTCCGCCCATCTTTCCTCCCCCCTGCCAATCCCCAATCCCGGCCTGCCCCCGGATCTTCCTTTTCCCGCAGCCCCGATGTCGTGAGATTGCCCCATGCCCGTTCCAGACGCGTTTTGAGAAACGAGAAACGGAGACAGGTCCGTGCCCGTCCCCGTTTCCGGACACTCCCGGCCAAGAAAGACCGAGGCGAAGCAATGATTTCCAAAACAAACGCACCTGTCCCGCGTTGCTCCGCCGTGTCCCCTCTGGAAAATCCGCTGGAAGGTCTGGGGCGTCCGAGCGCTGAGTCCCGAATACGACGGCTGGAGTGGTATCAGCGACCCCGTGACTGTGATCAGCCGCCGGGAATTGCCGGTCACTGGCCGAATCTTCCACGTGCGCGAGGGCAGCGAGGGGTTGATGCGGCCCTCTCCCCGCTGTAAAATGATAAACGTCTGATGTGGGGTTCGAATGCCGGTAAGGCATTCTCTTGTGATCTTCGCGTGGGAACGTGATGAGGTGAAGTAATGGCGACTGCTCAGATCTTGCGAGGTTCCAAGCAGGAGATCGCTGAAATGGTCGCTGGGCTTCGCGGCGAGGTCCGCGAGGCCATTGTCTTCGTCGAGGAACCGGTGGACCCGAATGCTGGGACCGGCGAGGACATCTTCGCTGAAATGGCGCCGTTTACGGTCAACGTGGGCGGTGCCGATTGCTCTCGTGAAGCCATCTATACCCAGATGGAAGAGGAATGATCCTCCTCGATACCAATCTGCTGGTGCGGATGACCGACTCTGGCGATCCGCACTGTGCGGCGGCGCGGCAGGCAATTCACGCGCTGTTCGCGCGACAGGAGCGGCTTGTCATTGTTCCGCAGAACCTCTTCGAGTTTTGGGCAGTGGCGACACGAATGGCCGGACCGCCCCCGACGGGACAGAACGGGCTCGACATGACGCCGGAGCGCGCCGGTCAGTGGCTGCGGTTCTTTCAGCGCCGATTCACGCTCCTGCCGGACCGAGAGGAACTGACCGCGCGATGGTACGACCTGGTGAAGACGCTCGCCATCTTAGGCTTTCGCTCGCATGATGCGCGGCTTGTCGCGGCCATGCAGAGTTATGGCATTACGAGACTGCTGACCTTCAATACGGGCCATTTTCGACGTTTCCCGATCACGCTTCTGGATCCCGGGTCTTTGTGAGCCGGTTACGGCTGCGAGGGCGCGATGCTACCTCGTCCGCGCAAGCGCGGTGCGCGGCGTGGACGAACTGCGTAGGGGCCGTACCAGTTTGACAGGATCGGGGTCGGACCGGAACTTTGCACCTTTATTCCGGTTACAATCGCTGTGGCCTCCGGGCAAGTCGGTTAAAGTGCAAAGAAGAGAAGTACTTCCGAAGTCCTCTTGCTCCCGTGTGCCACCTGCCTGGCTGAGTCCTTCCAGGAGCGATTGAAGGAGTGGATCCGCGGCGGCGGCCGCGCGGTGGCAATCGCCCCGCCGGGCGTTTATGGCCCCTGGGGCCGACCCTCGGGGAAATTGCTCTCCGAGGTGTTTCCCGGTGTTGAGTGGACATCGTCGCAGCCGGGCCAATGGGAGACTCGCGGGGCGGTCCTCAGCAAGGAGGCGGCACACCCGCTGCTGGGCGACCTCTGCCGCGGGCGACTGGGAAAAGGGGAACTTCTCGTCTTCACCAAAGTCCAGAGCAATACGAGGCCGGCAGCCGAACCGGCCCTGCTGGCCGTCCTCCGGGAACTGATGCCGCACCGGCCGTTCTATGCTACGTCGCCTTGTTTCGAACTCACGCTCCGCCACGACGAGAAACAGCGCCGCTACGTTCTCACCGTGCTCAACAGCGACCTGCATGCGCCCGCCGAAGGCGAAGTCCGCCTCCGCATGTCGTTGCGGCAGGCGGTGGATGTGGAGATCGGCATGGACCTTCCTGTGCGCCGCGAGGGCGACGAAAGCGTTCTGCGGTTGACGCTCTCGCCCGCTGAAGGCGTTTTGATCGAATTGCGGGAGTAGCGGGCCCTGCGTATCGAGGATCAGCCGGATATCCTCTGCACGTGATCCTCCTGCGCTTTTCGCGTTTTCGCTCCTTCGCCCTTTCGCGATCTCCCTGGCGGCGAAAGAGCATCGCGATGAACGGCGCTTCTCGCTTCTACTGAGCAATCTGTCCCGCGACGCCTCAAGGCACTGGACCGTCCATGCGGCCTGGAAGATCTTACCGGCTGCGAATCGCGAAAGGGCGAAAGAGCGAAAACGCGAAAGAAGGTGACGGCCGACGGCCAGGTGGTCTGAAGGCGGAGAAGGACGCTTGCCGGCCGTTTCCGGATCCGGAAGACGACGGCCTGCGTCGGGGGCTGAGGCGGAATTTCCAGATACTCTCGCCGCTGGATTCCCTGGCGGAGTTCAGCGAGTGAGCGGCAATTTCCGCGCCCCTATGTCGGCGGGGGATTGCGTCTCCGGCGCGTATGGCTATGCTCAATTGCTGTTGGATTGCTACCTGAGGCGGGCCGCTTCGGCCATGAACGACGAATCTCCCCTTGTTCGCCATTGGATCCTGCATTGGATTCGCGGAAATCCGGCGCCAGCGTCAAGGGATTGGCGGAGGAGGCAGGCGTGAGCGTCAAGACGAACATCGATCTCGAATACGGACTTCGTGTAAGGCTCGCCGGAAAGCCTGGACGAACCGTCGAAAGTCGCCTAGAATCCTACAAGAATTCGGCATCGCCGGTCACCGTTTGCGGAAAGTGCCTACCCATGATTTCTCATCCTGCCGTGTACGAAGATCTGCTTACCCTGCTCGCGGAAAGCGCAGATGCGGATCGCGTGCTGGGCTTCCGCCTGTCGCCTGAGAAGCAGGCTCGCCTCGATGATCTTCTGGAGAAGAACCGGGAGGGGATATTAACGGAGGAGGAATCAGACGAGCTCGATAATTTTGAGCGTTTCGAGCACGTGGTTCGCCTGCTCAAGGCGCGCTTGCTCCAACAACGTCAGCCATGACTACGAGGCCGTCCGCTGACCTTCGTCGCCAGGTGATCGAGCGCGCAGAGAACTTCTGCGAGTATTGTGGCAAAACGGATTCCGCGGCCTGGGCGTTTTGCCGGTTGTCGACGATGTGCGGCCGCAGGTTCGACCACCTGAATTGGTGGTAGCCGTCACATCTTCCCGCGTGCCAAAAGCGCCTTGCATGGTGTCTGGCTGCTCGCTATTCTGACGGTATTGCCCTGGCCTAAAGGACTGATCTGAGCATTCCTCCGTAGGTTGCCAGGAGCTGTCTGTATGTCGGATCCGCTGGTCCACGCGCCACACACTACCTCGCGCGACGAGCCCCGCTCGCGTTCCGAGTCAGCCTGGCAAAACGGACTTCAGCCTCCTGCGGTGTATATGGTGTATATATGGGATGCCGAGGCAGAAAAGGTCCACCAACATTGGGCGACGCCCGACACGATCTATGCAATGCGTTGGCTGGCCCAAGCCTGCCGAACTGCCGACGAAGAAAGGAGATGCTGTGAAGACCAGCCCGTAACCGGCAGCCGCTCGCTGACCGTCTTGGTTCCGCAGTCTCTCTATAGGTTTCATCGCTATGGACAACGGCAGCCTCACGACACGGCACTTTCAATCCCGGGCGCCCGGATCCACTTCGTCTTCGCTCTTGGCCCAGGCCAGGGCGCACGAGCCGATTGCATGGCAAAGACTGGTGGACATCTACGCTGCTTCCGTGTACCGCTGGTGTCGCGAGTCGAACCTCGGCGCGGAAGACGCGGCCGACGTGGCCCAGGAAGTGTTTACCCTGGTCGCCCAGCACCTCGAAGACTTCCGCGGCGCGCAGCCGCACGGGAGCTTCCGCGCCTGGTTGCGAGCCATCTCGCGGAGCCGGATCGCCGACTGTCTACGCCGGAAGCGAAACGAGCCGCTGAACGAGCAAGGACGTAGCCTCCTGGATAGGGTCGAGTGGACCAGCCCTTCGACGCCCGCAGACGAGGAGGAACCGCTGGAAAGGGTGGATGCTTTGTGGCGGCGCGGGCTGGAACTGGTGCAGGCCGAGTTCGAACAACAGACCTGGCAGGCGTTCTGGCGCGTGGCCGTGGACGGGCAGAGCCCCGCGGCAGTGGGCCAGGAGTTGGGAATGAGCGTGCCGGCGGTTTATCAAGCCAAATCGCGCGTTCTCCGCCGGCTGCGCCATCAGTTCAGCGAATTGGAAAGAGGCGATTGATGTCCGGGCGGAAGTGACAGGAGAATTGGGAAGAACGACCGCTTACTACGACCCCTTTACAGGAGCATGAGTGTAAGCGGGACACTCCGTGGCCCGGTGAAGCGGGGCATGGCGGGCCACGGAGTGGCCCGCCTACACTGGTGGCATCGCTTTTCCAGCAGCCCCGACAGCAGGTTGTTGTGGGCGGCTGCCA
This sequence comes from Pirellulales bacterium, assembly GCA_013360685.1. Lineage (GTDB taxonomy): Bacteria > Planctomycetota > Planctomycetia > Pirellulales > Thermoguttaceae > JABWBD01. Next base: position 4,416 of record JABWBD010000024.1, on the reverse strand, counting down.
AAATGCTGTCAGGGTTTTGCGTCTTACTTATAGGGGCGCCTTTCGTTATGCTTTTGCGCGCTATTGGCCAACAAGGGGGAGCGAGATGAGCGACATGCGATGCGCCGATCGGCAACGGCTGCACGACTACTCGGACGGGAAGCTGGCAGACGAGGAATCGGAAGGCCTGGCGGAGCATCTTAATGTCTGCCTCACCTGTCAGAAAGAGTTGGAGATGCTCGACAACTCGGCGGACCCGCTGCTCGCCCGGTTTCGCCGCGCCCTTGCGCCCGACCCTTACCAGCAGGAGCCGGGATTCGAGCAGGTGTTGGCGAGAGCACGCGCGGCGGTGCAGGCCGTGGTCTCGCAGGAGGACATGCCGCGGGATAATCCCCCCGTGCCCGTTCTGCAACTGCGCGAGATCGGCGACTACCGGCTGCTGGGCAAGCTCGGGCAGGGAGGGATGGGCACAGTCTACCGCGCGTTGCAAGTCCACCTGGAAAAGACGGTTGCGCTGAAGATCCTCCCGACCGAACGCATGACCGACTCGCGCGCGGTCGCGCGCTTCAAGCGCGAGATGAAGGCGGTCGGAAGTCTCAACCACCCCAACATTGTGCAGGCGCATGATGCCCGGGAGATCCAGAGCACTTCGATCCTGGTGATGGAATACGTGGAGGGGTGCGACCTGGCGCGGCTGGTCCGCCACAACGGTCCTCTGCGCGTGCCCGATGCCTGCGAGTTGGTTCGCCAGGCAGCGATGGGGCTACAGTACGTTCACAAGAACAAGCTGGTGCATCGCGACATCAAGCCCTCCAACCTGATGCTGAACCGCGCCGGGCAGGTAAAAATCCTCGACCTCGGGCTGGCCCTGTTGCAGAGCGGGGTGAGCGGCCGTGACATGACCGGCAGCGAGCAGGCGATGGGCACGGCCGACTACATCGCCCCCGAGCAGGTGCAGGACGCGCATCACGTGGACATTCGAGCCGACATCTACAGCCTGGGCTGCACGCTGTATAAGCTGCTGGCCGGTCGTGCGCCGTTCAGTGGCAAGGATTACCATAGCAGCTTCGACAAGCTGCAGGCGCACGTGCAGCGTCCGGTGCCGCCGATCCGCGAGCTTCGTCCCGAGGTGCCGCCGGAGTTGGCCGCGATCCTCGATCGCATGGTGGCCAAGGCGGCTCCCGACCGCTATGCCACGCCGGGCGAGGTGGCTCGGGCCATTACCCGCTTCACGAGCGGGTGCAACCTGGTCGCCCTGCTGAGGGCTGCGCAGGCCCCTCTCAGACCATCAGCCGCGTCTGAATCGCTAGCCCCTGCCACCGACCCGCCGGCCTTCTCCGCGATGACGGGAACGCAGCCGAAGCCGTGCGCGGTGCTGGCCGGTCAGGAAGGCCAGCCTCCGCATCCGGCGGTGTCCGAGCCATTGGCAAAGCCATGGAAACCGCGCAGCCGGGGCGTGGCTCTTGCGACGGGGGCGGCGGGGGCCGTGGTCTTGCTCGCCGTCGTGATTATCATCAAGGACCAATTCGGGCGCCAGACAGTGGTCAAGGTGCCGGGGGACAATGTGACGATTGAGGTGGGTCCGGATGGCGAGCCATCCAAGGCGGCAGGGACGGCCTCACCGGCTGCCCCTCACGCGCCCGCGGGAGAGGGGAGTATCACGATCGCCAAGACGAAGCCCGCGTCTCCCGTTGTCGCGGCTGAGCCGGTGCGCATTGCCGAGGGAGAGCCGCTGAGCCCTTCGGCCATCGTGGCACGTCCGGCGAAGATCCCGGGAGTCAGGAGTTGGACCATCGAGACCCTTGGGCATCGGGGAAAGGTCCATACTCTGGCCTTCAGTCCCGACAACTCGCTCCTGGCCGCGTCGAGCGTCGACGACGCGGTCCGCCTTTGGGATGGGTCGACCGGCAAGCTGGTGCGCATGCTTATCGGCGCCGGCCCAGCCATCGACTGGTCGCCCGACGGAAAGCAGTTGGCCACCAGCGGCCCGCACGGCTCGATTCGGATCTGGAACCCCAGGTCAGGCCGCTTGCTGAAGACCCTGCGCGGGCTCTTGCCCGTGCAGTCAATCGCCTGGTCGCCGGATGGAAAGTCTGTCGCAACGGCGTCCGGGTCTGACCCGTTCGAGGGATTCCCAAGTCACAGGCGCGTGCTTGTTTGGGAGTTGGAATCGGGCAGGAACCAGGAAATCGAAGCGACGGTGGAGGGCAAAAGCAGGTCCTGGCTGGCAGTCGGGGGCACCGAGTTGAAATGGTCGCCAGATGGAACCACTTTGGCCATCGCGGGCGCCAACGGCAAAGTGTTCCAATGGGGGCGAAAGACAGCGAGTATTCTGCGAGGTTTTCCCGCCCCCGACCAGAGCGGATACTCGCACTCCCACGTCGACTGGTCGCCTGATGGAAAGCTCCTCCTGGTGGCAGGCTGCTGCGATTCCAAAGGGAACCCGGTGATCTACGTGTGGAATAGTGAGTCCGGAAAGCTGGAGCGGCAGTTGGAGAAACACGCGTTTGGGTTCTTTTCGCCCGACGGCAGTCTACTCGTCGCCCGAGGCGGCGCAAACACGGCATTCCCACTTGAGATCCTGTTCGACGCTGATGACGGTTCCCTCGCGCCGGCCCGCAGGTTTGTGACGAACGTGGCACATTCCTACATCTCCTACGTCTCGGCAGTGGCCTGCTCTCCGGACCGCAAGCTGGGGGCAGTGGGCTGGACCTTCGGTGACATAGAAATCCAGCCCCACAATGACGCACCGTCGCGCGCGTCCACGCCGCCGGGACACTGGCAAGCCCATCGCGATGCCCAGCAACACATCTGGTCGCCCGACGGGACAAGAATACAAATGCCCGACTACATTGATGGTCTCGGATTGACTTCGGTCGTCGGTCTTTCCTCACCAGATGAAAGCCGTGTTGTTGTGAACGTTGTTCCAGGCCACTGCCAGCGCGCCTCGTGGTCGCCGGACGGCCGGCTGATAACGCACTCGACTCTTGACGCTCCGGTGGCGATCCTGCAGATCGTCGACGCTCGCTCTGGCAAGCGCGTCCATGAGATCCGTGGGGTGCGCCCGGCGTGGTGTCCCGATGGTCAAAAGCTGGCCTCGCTGGAGTTCTCAGGATCCTTGAATGGCGAGAAGGTTTGGATCTGGAACGCGAAGTCAGGCGAGATCTTGCATGAGCTGCGTTCCAAGAGGATTCCTCACGACACGTACCCGCCGGGATGCAGCTCGCTGGCTTGGTCACCTGACGGTGCGAGATTGGCGCTCGGAGGCGATGGCATAAGAATCTGGGACAGCGCATCCGGGAAACTGCTCCGGGAGATCGAGGAGGGGCTGTACCGAGAGATCTTGTGGTCGCCGGATGGCAAGACCTTGGCGGCCATCCGCAACTACCGGGGGAGCGAGCCGCTTGAGCCAGGAGCATCCTTGTCCGAAGTCAAACTATTTGACACCGCGACCGGCAAATCAGTTGACACGCTCAAGACTTCGCACGAAGGTTATAGACTGCTCGCGCGGTGGACGCCCGACGGGAATCTGGTCACCGGCGGCGATGGGACGTTCAACACTTGGGATTTGGCCAAGCGCGAGGTGATCCAAACCGTGACGCTGCCCGGCAAGAACTCGGCCGACATCCCGATGCAGTGCAATCTATCGCCGGACCTCACGCGCGCGGCCGAGCCGGTTTCCGGCTACCTGCGAATCTGGGAAATTGCCTCCAAGAGGATCCTCGGCGCGGTGGTCCCACTGCGCGACGACGACCGTTTGATCGTTTCCGCCGATGGCCATTACCACGGCACGCCCAAGGTCGAGCGGCTTCTGGTCTACGTGGTACTGACCGACTCCGGCGAGCAACTCACGCTCACACCCGAGGAGTTCGCCAAACGTTACGGCTGGAAGAATGACCCGCAGAAGGTGCAACTTGTCCCGCCGGGGAGTCCGAAACAGGAGTCGCGGCGATAGGCCGCATAGAACCGAGTTTTCCGGCCAGACGACGAAGTGCCAGTGCGTCGGGAGCAGCCAGTAGGCACACAGCCGCAAGGGGGCGCGTGCCCAGTGTTTCTTTCAGCACCTTCTCGAACGCCAAATAGTCGCCCTCTTTCTCAAAAAGAGTACGCCGGCGCACGCCCCGGTTAAGTACGTGGAAAACCATCCCGCCAAGTGCATCTCGACTGGATCGCGGCATGGGTCAATCTTGCCAGACTTGCCCAAACATGCCAGACTTCGTGGATGTCACCTTTTCGTGGGTCAGACAGTTGGTCGCTTGCTGATGGTATAACGGCCGCGACCCTTGTCATTACCCACAACTTGTATAACGTCACGCCTGCGTGGTACGGCCATTCATGGCCGTTTTCCCGCCGCAGGCGGTGGAGGCCCGCCGTTTACGGCGGGCCGCGTAGGGCAACCGCACGTCGCCGCCAGCCGCCCCGGCCACCGCCGCCTCT